>JANOKL010000408.1:0-58362 GCA_031419215.1 Luteolibacter sp.
GCACGCAAACGGCGGCTTCCTGCTCATCGAGTGGAGACATCCGGGTAACCGAAACCCAACCGCGTTTGATCAGTTCCGCCAAGGGCGTGGCGGTGTAGAGCCGGCTGCGGCGTGCCACGTCCGGTTTGGCTTTTTGTTGCCGGGCCTGATGCAGGCTGTAGTTGGATTGCAACGTGGACCAGAAAGCGGCGTCTACCCCGAAGGCCTCGCCCAGCTCGATGGCGGTCTCGGCGGTGATTTGCTTTTTGGCGGTGATGATCTCGCTGATCGCCTGGGCTGGCCGGCCCATCACGGCGGCCAGATCGTTCTGCGTCCAGCCGCGGGCATCCAGCTCACGCTGGATGATCTGCCCGGGTCGTATGGGGCGGGCCGGGCCTTTGGTGCTCTTGAACATGGGGTTTCCTCCTTTTGCGGGGCTTGTGTGGGTCAGTGGTAGTCTTCGATGTCCTTGATCAACAAGTAGCTGCCATCCTCGTCCTTGAGCACCTCCACGATCAAGCGCCACTGCTTGTTGAGGCGCAGTGAGCGCTCGTGTTTGCGGGGCCCCTTCAGTTTTTCGAAATGCAGGGATTTCAGTTCATAGAGGGTGCGCTCGTCAGGCGCGCCGTCGATCATGGTCAATACTTCAAAGAACGCGGCGAGTGCTCCGGCATCGTACTTGGAGGCACCCTTCTCCTCTTCGTAGAGCAGGAGAAGCTTGCGCGTTTTGAAGGAGAATCTCATCGGAGCGTGGATTCATGGATTCACCCTTTGGGTGAATCATCGCTTTTGTCAAAGGATTTTACGAAGTTCACCCGGATCTTTCCCGTCAGCAGCCGCTGCATCAGGCCGCGCTTTTGCTGGTCGAGGGTTTGGCGTTGGGTGCGGAGGAGGGTGAGTTCCTGATCGGCGGTGTCGAGGAGTATGCCAATACGACGTTGATCCTCTACTGGAGGGAATGGGAGCTTGATGAAGCCAAAGTCAGTGAAGCTGATCTGCTTACCATCACGGATTCCGATCACGGCAGTTGCAAGTCGACTGACGAAGTCTGCTGACTTGAAATAGTGTTTGAAAAACAAGCAATCCAGATCACATCGTGGATGAATGATATGGTAGGCGGGGCTGACAGCTCCCTCTATTTCTGAATATTCCAGCCCACCCTGGAAGGAACGCAGGCTGATTACAAAATCGCCTTTGCGCACCACTTTGTAGGAACCATTTGTCTCCTCGTCATGTCCAATTCTCCGGTCCAGAGAGGAGCGTAAGACTACGCCCTGATCTTGGGTTACGGAGAGGATTGGTAGACCGTTGGTGTTTCTCTCGGATCGATTGGTGAAGAGTTCCGAAGCCCTCACAAATTTAATGCCACCCTTCGCGCCCTTCACTCGGGTTTTGCCGGTGAGGAGTTGCTGCATGAGCGCCTGTTTCTGGCGAGTTTTGGCGGCGATGAGGGCGTCGAGGGTTTTGAGGGACTCGTCCCAGGTGGAGAGGATGTCGGCGATCTTGCGTTGTTCGGGTAGGGGCGGGAGATGGACTGGTAATTCAGAAAGAGCCGCTTTTGTAAGCTTGAATCTTCCAACGCCCTGCCTGGTCAGGAATGGCGTTAGGTCTGCATGCATGAAAAAATAGAACAGCCACTTTGTGGTGCATTCATTCCTGCCTCGCACCAGATGGGCATGGTTGTTCACATTGAATTGTCCCGAAACAAGCAGTGTCATTTGCCGGTCTCGGAATTTGAGAAAGTGATCACCATCCTCTCCGATGAGCATGTATTCACCATCAATTCGCGCCTCGTTGATCCAGGCAAGGATACCAGTGGGACCGTAGTAGGGAAATGGTCCGCTAATGCTTGCACGCTCCGCCTCGCTGATCGGAAATCTGAGGTTATTGGCGATATTTGCAGATTCGCCGATGGTCGAAATGCGCCAACCGATTGGGCAATGACTAAGTGACACAAGATTCATCATCCCACCTCCTCTCCCGCCGACTTGGCTGAATGTTTGATTTCGCCTGTCGGCTTGCCTGCTTCGATTTCCTTCGCGAGGGATTCGAGGGCTTTGACGTCTTCGGCATCGGCGGCGAGGCGTTCGGTTTCGCGGCGGCGGCCGTCGAATTCCTCGTAGCGTTCGCCGACGATTTCCTTCATGCGGCTGTGGCTCATGCGGCCCGGGCCTTGGAGGACGGGGCGTTCGTTGAATTCCAGCAGGCGGTCCACGTTGCTGCGCCAGTAGTCAAGATCGAGCTGCTTGCCGGACTTCACCCGCAATTCGGCCTGTTCGAGGAAGATGACCGTGAGGCGGTTGAGAGTGTCCACCTCGTCGGCATTGAGGTAGTTCTTGGCCACGAGGATGTCGTGCTTGCGAACGCGGGAGCCGCTCCAGGTCATGAGGTTCATGTTCGGCTGAGAGGGATCGGCCCGCTGGACGACGAGTTCGGCCGCGGTGTGGCGTGTGACGGCAAATAGCATCTTGTTCTGGATCTCCGCAAAGAAGCGGCCGGACTCCGCCGGGTCGTCCCGGTAATCGCGGCTGAGGGCGAGGAGGTCGCGGACCTTCTGATAGAAACGCTGCTCGGACGCGCGGATTTCCCGGATGCGGGCCAGCAACTCGTCGAAGTGATCCCATCCTCCCTCCGGGTGCTTGAGCTTCTCGTCGTTCATGACGAAGCCCTTGACGAGGTATTCAGAGAGGTGGGAGGTGGCCCACTGGCGGAACTCCGTGCCACGCGCCGAGCGGACACGGTAGCCCACGGCGAGGATCATCTCCAAGCGGTAGAGCTTGGTGCGGTAATTCTTGCCGTCGGCGGCAGTGATTAAGGATTCCTTAACCACTGAATCCGCATCCAACTCCCTCTCCTTAAGAATGTTGCGGATGTGGATATTGATGTTGGGCGTGGTCGTCTGGAAAAGCTCGGCCGTTTCGGCCTGGGTCAGCCAGACGGTTCCCCCGTCCACGCGGAGGGCGAAATCCGGTCGTCCCTTGCGGCCGGGGTAGAGGATGATCTGAGGCTCGGGGCTTTCCATGGGGGTCACAGTCCGAGTTCCTTGAGGTAGCCGTCCATTTTCGCCCGGACAGCGGTGAGTTGGGATTCCAGGCTGGCGATTTCCTGTTTCACCGCGCCGAGGTCGATTTCCGCCTCCTCCTCGAAGGTATCGACGTAGCGCGGGATGTTGAGGTTGAAGTCGTTGTCGGCGAGTTCCTGCGGGGTGGCGCGGTAGGCGTATTTCTCGACGGTATGGAAGGCCTTGTGGGTGGCGACGATTCTGTCGAGGTGTTCCTCAGTGAGGACGTTCTGGTTTTTCGCGTCCTTGAAGTCGCGGGAGGCGTCGATGAAGAGGACGTCGCCGTGGGTCTTGCCCTTGTTGAAGAGCAGGATGGCGGCGGGGATGCCGGTGCCGAAGAAGAGATTGGCGGGCAGGCCGATGACGGCTTCGAGGAGGTTTCCCTCGATCATCTTTTGGCGGATGCGGCCCTCGGCGGCTCCCCGGAAGAGGACGCCGTGGGGGACGACCACGCCGATGCGGCCGGTGCCCTCGCGGGCGGTCTCGACCATGTGGGAAATGAAGGCCCAATCGCCCTTCGACTTCGGCGGCAAGCCGCGATGGTAGCGATGGAAGGGATCGGCGGAGGCTTCCTCGTAGCCCCACTTGTCGAGGGAGAAGGGCGGATTGGCGACGACGATGTCGAACTTCATCAAACGGTCGCCCTCGATGAGGCGCGGGTTGCGCAGGGTGTCGCCCCATTCGATGCGGAAGTTGTCCATGCCGTGGAGGAACATGTTCATGCGGCAGAGGGCGTGGGTGGTGCCGTTCATTTCCTGGCCGAAAAGCGCGAAGTCCCGCTCGTCCGCCTGGCGGCCGACCTTGATGAGAAGCGAGCCGGAGCCGCAGGTGGGGTCGCAGATGGTGTCACCCTTCTTCGGTGCGAGCAGCAGGGCGAGGAGCTTCGAAACCTGGCCGGGCGTGTAGAACTCGCCGGCCTTTTTCCCGGCGTCCGAGGCGAAGCGCTCCAGCAGGTATTCATAGACATTGCCGATGACGTCCTCCTCGCCGACGACGGAAGGGCAGAGGTCGAGCTTGGGCGTGGCGAAGTCCTCCAGCAGCATCTTGAGGCGGGTGTTGCGATCACGCGTCTGGCCGAGCTTGGACTCCGAGTTGAAATCCACCTCGCGGAAGACGCCTTCGAGCTTCGCCTTATTGGCCTCTTCAATCCCGGCGAGGGCGATGTTCATGCGCTCGCCGATGTCGGTCTTTTCCCGCTGGGCGTGAATGGAGTAGAAATCGCAGCCATCCGGGAGCTGGAAACGCTCGCGTGCCAAGCGACGGGTCACGCGGGTCTCGTCGCCTTTGAATTCCTTCAGATAGGCCTCGCGATGGTCGCGCCAGACATCGGTGACGTATTTCCAGAACAGCATCACGAGGATGTAGTTCCGGTAGTTCTCGGCATCGACGACGCCACGGAAGGTGTCACAGGCGCGCCAGGCGACGTCGTTGATTTCGGATTGGTTGATCTTGGACATGGGTCGGTGAAGGGGAATCAGGGTTGGCCTGCTGCCTTGAGGAGGCTGAGTTCGAGATGGGTTTGGCGGAGGGTGGAGAGACTAGTTTCCAATCGCTGGGCCTCGCGCTGAAGGTGGTCAAGTTCGACGATCCGATGCTGAAGGTCGAGGGGTGGCAGGGAAACGGGGAAATTCTGGAGGTCGCCGAGTTGGAGGGTTTTCACCAGGGTGCCTTTGCGATGGGTCGAGAAGTACTGGCTGGCCGTCGATGTCCTGAGAAGCCAGGCCAGATACTCGGGCATCAGGCCCGAGGAGGACTTCACTTGGATGACATAGAACTGCGCTCCCACAAAGGTGCGCGGATCCTCACTCCTGAAGACGCTGGCGGTGGTACGGAGACCCCGATTCGGGAAAAGGACGTCGCCCGGCTGGAGGAAGAAGCTTTCCTTGATAGTCTCCCTCGGTTCGATCCGACAAAAGTCGTGGGTGCGGAAGGTTCCATCGTCGGCAAGGTCGCCGATCTGGATCAGCCGACATGAACCCTGGGGATCGGGACGCGTGGCGTCCCGACCCCGCAGGGTCACTCCCATGCGGATCTTCGATAGTGTTCCTAGTGGAAGGGTGGACATGGGAGCGGGTCGATCAGGGACATTCCGGCAGGCTCAGCAGATTGTTCGGCTGCTCACCGTCATTCTGGGTTTTCAGATACTTGTGGCCGCTCGCGGATGTGGCGATGACGACCCAGACGGATTGGCCGTTGACGCTGACATAGAACTTCCAGGTAGCGGATTCGATGCCTTTGATGGCGGCGTCGAGATCGAGTTTCCATCGAGTTCCGTAGGCTTTCAGGCCTCCGATGCTCTTGATGCGTTCGTGGGCGTTCTGACGGTCGGTCTTGTTGATGCAGCTGATCTGCACGTTGGTAGCCATGGTGGTGTTGGTAGGTATTTCCCGCCGCTGCGAGTCCGGCGGGATTTTTCTTGGATCCTTAACCCCCTCAGAGCTACCGTTCAGGTCTCACGCTCCTGGCTGCTCAAAAGGTGGTCTTGGACGGAAGCCCGGGGGGCACCAGCCTCCCGGGTTTTTTCCCTCGCTGGTCTGAACCTTACCAGAACGGTTTGCCGATTTCAAGAGTTTGTTCGTCACACTCGCCAATCGTGCACCGAGACAGGTGCACATCGGTTGTGATGCGGAACCTTCCGTGCGTTAAATTGCCAACGCCGCGCTGAGAAACGGCGCGGTTCGGGACTTCTTCGACTTGGCGACGGTTTCCGGGGTGCCTTGGGCGACCAGGGTGCCGCCGCCGGCTCCGGCTTCGGGGCCGATGTCTAGGATCCAGTCGGCCTCGGCGGCGACGGCCATGTGGTGCTCGATGACGACAACCGTGTGGCCTTCATCGACGAGGCGGTGCAGGACGTCGATGAGGCGCTTCACGTCCTCCAGGTGGAGGCCGACGGTGGGCTCCTCGATCAGGTAGAGGTTGGTGCGGCTGAGGGTCTTGACGTTCTTCACTGAGACGCGGCCCTTGGTGAGTTCGGAGACGAGCTTGATGCGCTGCGCCTCGCCGCCGGAAAGCGTGGGCGAGGCCTGGCCGAGCTGGAGGTAGCCGAGGCCGGTGTCGGCGAGGAGTTGCAGCGGGCGGGAAAGCCGTGGCTGCGACTCGAAGAAGGACGCGGCCTCGTCGATGGTCATCGCGAGGACATCGCCGATGGTCTTGTCGCGGAAGGTGACCTCGAGCGTGGCGGAGTTGTAGCGCTGACCGTTGCAGGTCTCGCAATGCACCCAGGTGGACGGCAGGAAATCCATTTCCAGCTTCACCCGACCATTGCCGCCGCAGTCGGAACAGCGACCGCCCTCGGTGTTGAAGGAAAAGCGCGAGGCCTCGAAGCCGCGCATGCGGGATTCCGGAAGCTGGGCGTAGAGGGCGCGGATGTCGTCGAAGATCTTCACATACGTCGCCGGACAGGAGCGGGAGGTTTTTCCGATCGGCGACTGATCGACTTCGTAAACATTCTGGATCGTTTCGAATCCCGTCGCGGACTTGTAGGTCTGCTTCTTGGCTTGGCGCTTGGAAAGCGCCGCCACGGCGAGGCAGCCGTGCATGAAGGAGGATTTTCCGGAACCGGAGATGCCTGTTAGAACCGTGAGCCGTCCGAGCGGAATCGCGACATCAATATTCTTCAAATTGTTCGCCGAGCAGCCATTGATCTTCAAAAACGGATGATCCTTCTTCACCGCCCGACGCGAGCCGCGCGTCGGGTGAATGATTGGGTGGGAGAGGGCGCGATAAGTGGGAGAGAGCTCAACATCGAACATCGAACGTCCAACATCGAACGTCGAAGTTTTAGAGGTCTTCCTCTTCTTTGGAACTTGGCCGTTGGCACTTGGAACTTGAGGCGGCGGTCCTTGGTAGACGATTTCCCCACCAAGACGGCCAGCGCCGGGGCCCAGGTCGATGAGGTGATCGGCTCGGGCGATGGTGTCTTCGTCGTGTTCGACGACGATGAGCGAGTTGCCCTTGTCGCGCAGGGCGAGGAGGGTGTCGAGGAGCGCGGCGTTGTCGCGTGGGTGGAGGCCGATGGTCGGTTCATCGAGGACGTAGAGCACGCCACGGAGGTTCGATCCGAGCTGGGCGGCGAGGCGGATGCGCTGGCTTTCCCCGCCGCTGAGGGTCTTGGCGGAACGGTCGAGCTGGAGGTAGCCGAGGCCGACCTCGCTGAGGAACGAGAGCCGCTGGCGGATCTCCGGGATGATGTCGCGGCTGATGAGGGCATCGCGGTCGCCCTTTAACGAGAGCTTTTCGAAGTGGGTGGTGGCGTGGTCGATGGCGAGCCGGGAAAGGTCGCGGATCGGCGTGCCGGCAAGCTGGACGCAGGAGGCGATGCGGTTGAGGCGTGCGCCCTTGCAGGACGGGCACTCGACGAGTTCCTCATCCTCCATGCGTTCGATCGCGCGGTCGGCATCGAGTTCCGCCTCCAGGACGGAGTCGAAGCGCGAGGTGTCGAGCATGCGCCGGCGCTTCGGCACCAGACCGTGGCCCCGGCAATCCGGGCACCAACCGTGGGGCGAGTTGAACGAGAACAGGCGGGGGTCGAGTTCCTCGAAGGACTTCCGGCATGATGGACAGCTCGCTTCGCTGGAGAGGATCAGGAACTTCTTGTCGGCGTAGAGTTTGATGGTGCCCTTTCCGATTTCGAGGGCGCGGCTGATTTGGGAAGGGAGTTCGGCGAGTTCGGCTTGGCGGTTGGAAACCGCCGCCACGACCACATCGATGTCGTGTTCCTTGAAACGTTCGAGGCGTTGGAAGTTTTCGGCGTCCTTGAACTGCTTGTCTACTAGGAGTCTCGTATATCCCTGTTTGAGGGCCCACTCGGCGACTTCGGTGTGGAAGCCTTTGCGGCCGCGGATGACGGGGGCGAGGATCGAGACCGGACCCTTTTTCAGATAGGTGCGGATCGTGTTTTCGATGGCGGCGACCGATTGCTTTTCCACCGGGACCTGGCAGTCCGGGCAGAACTGGGTGCCGAGCTTCGAGTAGAGCAGGCGGATGAAGTTCCAGAGTTCGGTGACGGTGGCGACCGTGGATTTTCCGCCGCCGCGTGAGACGCGCTGTTCGATGGCGACCGTGGGAGGAAGACCGGCGAGGAGGTCGAGCTCGGGCTTTTCCAACTGCTCGGCGAACTGGCGGGCGTAGGCCGACATCGAGTCGAGGAAACGGCGTTGGCCTTCGGCGAAGAGGATGTCGAAGGCGAGGGTGGATTTCCCGGAGCCGCTGAGGCCGGAGATCACGACGAATTGGTCGCGCGGGATGTCGATCGAGATGTTCTTGAGGTTGTGGTGGCGGGCGCCGCGGAGCTGGATGGAGGATGAAGATGCAGACGGAGCGGGACGCTCCAGAGACGGACTGGAGCGGGACGCTCCAGCCACAAGGACGCCGTGAAGATGAGTGGCGGTTTCGGTGCCTAGGGTGATGATGTGTTCGGGCGAGCCTTCGCCGACGAGCTGGCCACCCTTCGCGCCGGCTTCGGGCCCGAGGTCGAGGATCCAGTCGGCGCACTTCATCACGTCGAGGTTGTGCTCAATGACGAGAAGCGAGTGGCCGGAATCGACGAGTGACTGGAACACGCCGAGGAGTCGCTCGATGTCGGTGAAATGCAGGCCGGTGGTCGGCTCGTCGAGGATGAGGAGCTTGCCCTTGGCGTTTGGGGATTGGGCGTCGGTCTCGGCGAGGAGCTGGCAAAGCTTGATGCGCTGGGACTCGCCGCCGGAAAGAGTGTTGAGCGGCTGGCCCAGTTTCAGGTAGCCGAGGCCGACCTCCGCGAGCGGCGCGAGCAGCTTCACGATCTGGCTGTGGCGCTTCTGGAACTGGGTGGGAACCCCGTCCGCCGCGTAGAAGGCGATGGCTTCATCGACGGTCAGTTCGAGGATGTCGGCGATCGATTTCCCGAGGTAGTGGATGTCGAGCGTGGAGGACTTGAAACGGCGACCGTTGCAGTCCGGGCAGGTGACGTAAAGGTCGGACAGGAACTGCATCTCGACCTTCTCGAAGCCCGCGCCGGCGCAGCGATCACAGCGGCCGTCGCCGGAGTTGAACGAGAAGAAGCCGGTGTTGAGCTCGCGGGCCTTCGCATCCTCGGTGTTGGCAAAGAGCTGGCGAATCGGATCGAAGGCCCCGAGGAACACGGCGGGGGTCGAGCGCGGCGTGCGGGTGATCGGCGACTGGTCGACCAGCTCGACACCGCCGAGATACGAGGTCCCCAGTAGTTCTGAAACGCGGGCGGCATCGCCATCGACCTCCTTGCCGAACTTGCGGGCGAGGTTCAGGTAGAGGACGTCGTGAACGAAGGTCGATTTCCCGGAACCGGAAACCCCGGTGAGGCAGCAGAACAGGCCGAGCGGGACGGTGACGTCGAGCTTGCGGAGGTTGTGTCGCGAGGCCCCGCGGATCTCCAGCTTCGCCTTGCCGGGCTTGCGACGGGTTTCCGGAACCGCGATGGAGCGCGCGCCGGAAAGCCAGGGGAGGGTGCCGGAGGCGGGAACATCCAACATCGAACGTCCAACATCGAACGTCGAAGTTTTTGAAGACTTCTTCTTTGGAACTTGGCCCTTGGCCCTTGGAACTTCGATCGGCCCTTGGTAGACGATCTCCCCGCCGTGCTGACCGGCTCCGGGACCCAGGTCGATGAGGTGGTCGGCGGCGCGCATGACGGCTTCCTCGTGCTCGACGACGACGAGGGTATTCCCCTTGTCGCGCAGGCCGTGCATGATGCCGACGAGGCGATGGATGTCGCGCGGGTGGAGGCCGACGGTCGGTTCATCGAGAACGAAGAGGGTTCCTGTTAGAGATGCGCCGAGGCAGGTCGTGAGGTTGACGCGTTCGATTTCACCGCCGGAAAGCGTGCGGGTCTGGCGGTCGAGGGTGAGGTAGCCGAGGCCGACTTCGTCGAGGTAGCGGAGGCGGGTGGTGATCTCGGTGAGGATGAGTTGGAGGGAAGGGTCGGGTGATCGGTGATCGGTGATCAGGGAAGAGAACCAGAGTTGGAGGTCGGAGACGGGGAGGGCCCAGAGGTCGGGGAGGGTTTTGCCGGCGACCTTGAAGCAGAGGGCCTCGGGCTGGAGGCGCTTGCCCCGGCAGTCCGGGCAGGCGGTGTAGGAGCGGTAGCGGCTGAGGAAGACGCGGACGTGCATCTTGTAGGCCTTGGTCTCCAGCCAGTCGAAGAAGCCCTTCACTCCATACCATTTCCCGTCGCGCCAGAGTTCCTCGGTGTTCTCGAGGTCGGTGAGGGTGGACGACTTACTGTCTCCGTAGTAGATCCATTCGCGAACTTCCTCGTCGAGGTCCTCCCAAGGGATTGAGGTGTCGATGTCGCGCTCGCGGCAGTGGCGGAGCAGGTCCTTTTGGCACTCGTCACCGCGCTCGCCCTGGAAGGGTTTGATCGCGCCCTTGCGGATCGAGAGGCCGGGATCGGGGACGGCCTTGTCGAGATCGAGTCCGATCACGCGACCGAAGCCGCGGCACTTCGGGCAGGCTCCGAGCGGGTTGTTGAAGGAGAAGAGGGACGGGACCGGGGCGCGAAGGGTGAAGCCGGTGGCGGGGTTGTGCCAAGTGTTGGAGAAGGAACGCTGAACATCGAACATTGAACGTCCAATATTGAACGTTGAAGGATCGAGGACTGAGGCGCGGCCTTTGCCGAGGTGGAAGGCGCTTTCGAGTGCTTCGAGGAGGCGCAGGCGGTTCGCGGCTGTTAGAGGGAGGCGGTCCTGGACGACGTCGATGTGTGTCTTGAGCTTGGTGATTTCTGACTGCGGTGGCTCGTCGGTGCGGAGGACTTGGCCGTCGAGAAGTATGCGGAGAAAGCCTTGCTGGCTGAGGAAGGGGAAGAGCTCGGCGCTCTGGGTGTCCGCTGGAATGGGGACGGGGAAGGTGATGAGGACCTGCTTGCCGGGGAGGTTCGCGTAGGCCCAATCGGCGGCGGACTCGGGGCTGTCGGGCTGGATTTCCTCGCCGGAGTGGGGGTCGTAGCCCTTGGCGAGGCGGGCGAAGAGGAGCTTCAGGTAATCGTTGAGCTCGGTGAGGGTGCCGACGGTCGAGCGGGTGGTGCGGACGTTGTTCTTCTGCTCGATGGCGATGGCGGGCGGGATGCCGTCGATGCGGTCGACATCCGGCTTGTCCATGCGGTCGAAGAACTGCCGGACGTAGGGCGAGAAGGTCTCGACGTAGCGGCGCTGGCCTTCCGCGTAGAGCGTGTGGAAGGCGAGCGAGGATTTTCCGGAGCCGGAGGGCCCGGTGACCACCGTGAGCTGGCCGAGCGGCAGATCGAGGTCGAGGCCCTTCAGGTTGTGCTGACGCGCCCCGCGGATCTGGATAAAAGCGGAGGGCTGGCTGACGGGATTCTCTCTCTTCGCGGACACGCGGCGAGCTTAGGCGGTAATGCGTGCTTCGCCAGCGGAAGAAGGCAAAATCAGCGGAACGGGTTGTCCCTGTTCTTGTCCTTGTCCTTGTCCTTGTCTGGGTCTTCCTCGACTTCCTTCGGACCCAGGAGCAGCGTTTCGAAATGGCTGCTGTCGGTCGCGGTGTTGGAAATCTCGGCCTTGAGCGACTCGATCGCAAGGTCGTCAACGGTCGGCTTGAGGCGTTTGATCTGCAGCTCGATGCCTGTGATGTAGGTGCGGGAAAGGGTGGCGAGATCAGCCGAAAGCAGCTCGTCGATCTTGGTCTGTGAGGCGAGGTGCTCCTTGTAGGCATCCCTGAGTTGTTCACCGAGCTTGTCGTGACCGATCTCATCGAGCTTGTTGTCAACCGGGATGCGGTTGCCATTCTCACGAATGTCGCCGAGTCGCTTCTCGATCTGCTCCTCCATGTAGTCCTGTCCGTATTCGGCGCGCCTGGCGACGCGCTTCAGGGCTTTTCCAAGTGAGTCGACGTTTTTGACGAGGCCCTCGTCACGCTTCACCACACTCGGCTTTGCCTTGGCCATCATGATGTCCTTCGCTTTTGTGAGGAAGCCCTGGACATCAAAGGTGGAAGTGGGTGGGGCTGGAACGGGCTCCGGCTTTTCGACAAAGGCGGGATCGCTCGGCTTTGGTGGAGTTTCCACCACTTCGGGTTGCTTTTCCTCGAAATCGTTAGGCTTAGGCGGCTTCGGACGTTCGCTGATCGACCCGCTGTCGTTCGGCTTGACGTCCTTGGGTTTCGGCTTGGTCTCCGGAGGCTTGGTAATATCCAGCCCCATGCTTTCGGCGGTCGTCGGCGAACCCGGCGAGGTCTTTGGCGCTGGTGGAGAAAGTTTCTTCATCACCACGTAGCCGGCGGCGGCGGCGATCAGGATCAGCACGACCACGATCACTCCGGAGGATCCACCCTTTTTGCTTTGGACCGAGGTGGCTGGCGGGCGGCGGACAGGGCGGTTCGCCGCCGGGGAAGGGGCCACGTGGTAGGGGGCCGGGCTTGATGCACGGGCACCCGGACGATTCGCCCCGGGCGCGACGGATGCACGCGCCTTGGCGGCATTCAGGGCTTCCAGCACCCCCTTCAGATCCTTGGCCATCGACGCGGCATTCAGATAGCGTAGATTCGGCAGGGGGTTGGTAGCGCGCTTGACGATGGCATCAAAGCGCATGTCGCAGCCGGAAATCGCCGATGGCGGCCGGGGATCGGTGGCAGGGAGCTTCCCGGTCAGAAGCTCGTGAAGCATCACGCCGATGGAGAAAATATCCGCCCTGGCATCGACCGATCCCGGGTGGCTGACCACTTCCGGCGCGGTGTAGTGAGGAGTTCCGTAAACCGTTTCTCCGGCTTCGACCTGCTTGCCGATGACGCGGGCGAGCCCGAAATCCCCGATCTTCGGGCGTGTCTGGTTGTCGAGAAGGATGTTCGCCGGCTTGATGTCGCGATGGAGGATTCCATGCTCGTGGGCGTGGGAGAGACCATCGCACACGGCCGACACCATCTGGGCGGCGATCATTCCATCCATCGCATGGCCGTAGGCGTGATGATAAAGCGATCCGCCGGAGACGAACTCCATGATGATGAAAAGCATCCCATCAACCTCACCGAAGTCGAAAACCCCGATCAGGTTCGGGTGATTCAGCTTCGCCATCGCCTTCGCCTCGGCCTCGAAACTCTCACGGAATGTGGGGTCCGCCCCGAACTCACGCGGCAGGATCTTGATCGCCACCACCCTGTCGAGCGATCGTTGAACGGCTCGATACACTGCACCCATGCCACCCGTGGCGATCAGGCACTCGATGTCGTATCCCGGGAACAACGAGGAGAGTGTCGCCGGATCAGGAGCGGCGAAGGTCGGGTGTTGACTGGGGTCGTTCATCGGGTGAAGCGGGGCGATGCTTAGCAAACGTCAAGAATCTTTCAAGCTTTAGGAGCCTAGATCACCCGAATATCAGAATCACCACCCATTTAGGGTATCTGAAACCGCGCTGCTATTTAACTCCGGGTAGCATGTGGAGTTGCGCTGGTCACCCTGATTTTCTTTGCCAGGATCGTCACATGAACGAAGCGAGCCTCTATGCCTCCGTGGGGGAAAGCGGAATAAGCCGGATGGTGGCGGCCTTTTACAGCCGGGTCAGGACGGATAGTCTGCTCGGTCCGATGTATCCCGATGGGGACTGGGAGGGCAGCGAGCAGCGGCTCCGTGAGTTCCTGCTCTTTCGTTTGGGAGGAGATACCCGATATCTTGAAAGTCGGGGTCACCCCCGCCTCCGCATGCGGCACATGCCGTTTTCAATCGGGATCGCCGAACGTGATCGTTGGTTGGAGCTGATGCGGGCCGCGATGGAGGAGGCGGATCTACCCTCAGAAGCCATCCTGGAGCTCGACGCCTTTTTCAGCCAGGTGGCCGACTTCATGCGCAATCGCGAGGAGCCCGCTCACTGAAGCGGCGCGTGATAAACCAGCCACTCGGGCAGTTTCACCGCCAGATTGTAGAGGCAATGCAGCGCGATGACCGAGGAAAGCGCGCGGGTCTTTGAATAGACCAGTGCACAGACAAAGCCGAACAATGCCACTCCGACGAGCCCGGTGATGTTGTAGAAATGCACCAGGGCAAAGGCCCCCGACGAAAGCAAGGCCGCCGCCAGAACACCGAATCGGTTCCTCAACGAGCGGAACAAGACGCCACGGTAGACGATTTCCTCCGAGATCGGTGCCATCAGGCAGGCCGAGATCACCGCAAATGCGAGGCCTTCCAATCCAGCTTCGCCGCCGCTCAAGCCACCTGTGGGGTCCGAGGGAGATGTCCCGCTGAGGAGCAGGGTCGTCCCTTGGCTCAGCCAACTCAGCAGGGAAAACATCCCGAAAACCAGCACCCAGGACGGTTTTTTCACCAGGCCCAGCACCCGGACCGCATGGGAGGGGCGGCGAAACAGCAGTCCGATCGCGATCATCGCCGGCAGGAGTCGCAGGGCGGAATCCAAGGCGATTCCCAGCCATGGAGGAATCGCAGCCACGGCCAAAAGTCCCGCGCGCAGGGTCATTTCAAAGCCAATCCACGCCAGCACGGCGACCAGAAACACCACCAGCCCGAGAGGCGCCGTCCAGCGATTGGAATAGCAGACCTTTTCTGGCTCGGCCTTGGAAATCAAGCGCTTCAAGGCCATCGGAATCAACAGGCTCCCCAGCAGCACCACACTCCAGACCACACTCCGGGCGACGATCGCCCGCTTTCTCAGGACCGCCGTTCCTTCATCGAAAACCTTCAGCGCGGCGGTGAATTCCGGCCCAGTCGGACGCTCTTGCTGGTAGGCCCGCACCATCGAGCGATCCCACCAGGTGCCCTGTCCACTCGCGAGGCGTTCCACCAGCACATCGTAGCTCTTCGGCAGGTCCAGCCCGCTCATGGTTCCGCTCTCCTGGCGAAGCGTGTTGAGCAAGGGTCGATCATTCATTTCGGCGAACGCCACCAACAGGGCCTCCCAGCCGCGTTCACTGAGGGCGTTCTCTTTTTGGAGCAGGTCGAAATTGTTCAGCCCCGCACGTCGCACCAGTTCCGGAGTCTCCACTCCCACTGCCCATTTCAACCACCCAGGGTCACCCGCCATCGACTCCGCCAACCGGAAATCCCGGTCCAGCTTCACCATGGCGATCTGGTCCGTACCCGGGGGATAGCCCTCGGTTTTCCCGAAATAGTGATCCCACAGCCACACCCCCAGCACAAAGGCCAGCAAGGCGATGAACGGCTCGGGAAACTTCCGGGCAAGGATCTGCCGGTAGGCATTGGTGGATGGGACCGGCATGGTGGGGACGACGCAGCCTTCGCATCATCATTCATAAAAATTGACTGACAAGCCTTCTTGATGATCAGCCTCTCGAAATTTCGCGGAGTTCTCCCCCGGATTTTCCCTTTGGCAGAAGGCCACGCTCTCCACCACTGTCTCCGACGTGTCCGAGCTGCCTGTCCAAATTTTCCAGATCACCTTCTTCAGCGCCTTGGCATTGTTCGCCGTGACCTCGGCCATCCGGGCCTTGATCGCGAGACCGGAAATCGCAGCCGAAGCAGCCCCTGAGCTCTCCGAAATCGAGCCCGATGAAGCTCCACTCGCTCATCTGCCCGCTCTCGATTTCTCGCCCTACACGCCTCCCGCCGCCCTCCCGCCGCCGTTGTTGCCTGTCGTGAGTGCCACGCCGGGGATCGCTACCCGACATTACCGGAAGATCGATTTCCTCTGGCTCGGCGTCATCTTCCTCGTCTTTGCCACCCTCGCCATCGCCGGCGCAAAGATGCCGGAAGCTCCGCCGAACAAGAAAATCCTGGCCGCCGATCTGATCACTTCGATCGTTTTCCAGCTCTTGCTCGCCGGGGCCACCCTCGGTGTCATGATCTGGCGCGTCCGACCCGCCACCTGGCTCGGCCTGCATTGGAAAAAATGGCCGTGGGTCCTCCTCATCGCCCCCGTGACCGTCGTCTCGATGTGGGCCGTCATGGCCGGCCTCCAGGCCGCGGGCTACATGAAATGGATGGAATCCCTCGGCGGCGAAACCGTCCAGGACGCCGTCCGACTCCTTCATAACAGTAACGACCCCGTCATCCTCGGCCTGATGGGCTTCGCCGCGGTCTTCGTCGCCCCGGTCTGCGAGGAAATCATCTTCCGCGGCTACTTCTACCCTGCTGCCAAGAAATTCGCCGGTCCTTGGGTCGCCGCGATCTGCTCCGCCCTCGTCTTCGCCGCCGCCCATGGCAACCTCGCCGCCCTCCTGCCGCTCTTCATCCTCGCGCTGGTCCTCGTCGTTCTTTACGAGAAAACCGGCTCCCTCTGGGCACCGATCGGCGTGCATTTCTGCTTCAATGGCGCCACCGTCCTCATCCAGGTCCTCGCCCGCGCCTACGACATCCCCCTCGATCCCGGGACGTGAAAAAATCCCTCCATCAGCTCGGCGAAGACGCACTCATTTCCCGGCTCGTCGCCCTCATGCCGCGCGACGCCGATCCGCTCGCCGGTCCCGGCGACGACTGTGCCGTGGTCGACCTTGGAAAAGGCCGTCCGCTCCAGCTTCTCAAGACCGATGCCATGGTCGAGCGCGTCCATTTCCTAACCGACGCCCCACCGCGAAAAATCGGCTGGAAAGCCATCGCCCGCGTCACCTCCGACTTCGCTGCCATGGGCGGAATGCCGGACCGCTTTCTCATCACGCTCGCCCTGCCCGCTGAATGGCCGGTCGCCTTCGTAGAGTCCATCTACCGTGGCATGGCGGACTGCCTGAAGGCCTTCGGCGGCACCCTCGCCGGCGGCGAAACCACCCGCGTCCCGGAAAGTTCCGCCGCCATGATCTCCATCGCCGCCACCGGCCTCGTCGACCGGAAACACCTCGTCCTCCGCTCCGGCGGAAAGCCCGGCGACCTGATCCTCGTCACCGGAAAACTCGGCGGCTCGATCACCGGCAAGCACCTCAGCTTCACCCCCCGCCAGGCCGAATCGCAATGGCTCGTCCATCACGCCAAACCCAGTGCGATGATGGACCTTTCCGACGGCCTCGCCAAGGACCTCCCGCGCCTCGCCAAAGCCAGCGCCTGCGGTTTCCAGATTGATTCTAACAGTATCCCGAAAACCCGTGGCTGCACCCTCGACCAAGCCCTCGGCGACGGCGAGGACTTCGAGCTGCTGCTCACGCTTTCTCCGAAAAAATGGCCGCAGCTTTCGGCAAAATGGAACGCCGCATTCCCCAAACTTCCCCTCACCGTCATCGGCCAGCTCACCGAATCCACCGGCAAACAGGCCACTCTAACAGGTGGCTGGGATCCTTTTCGTTCCTCCTGACTCGATTGCTACGGAGGCTACTTTCGCTTTGCCATCAGCTCACGAAGGATCGGATTCGGAAAGCGTCTGCTCGGAGTGATGGCGTAGAAGCTCTCCTTGATCTTGGGGAATTTGTGGCGCTCCACCAACGCACCACTTTCAAGCTCGTCCTTGACCACGACCGGCGGCACCAGAGTCACCCCGTTTGTTTCACGGGCCATGAGACGGAGCATCGCCATGTCATCGACCTCAGCGGCGATGATCGGACGGATGCCGATTTGGTCCATCAGCACGTCAAAGGCCGCGCGGATGCTGCTTTCGAGGCTGGGAAGCACGATGGGGGTTTTACGGAGATCTTCGGGAAATCGAAAGGGCTTCATGCCGCGTGTTTTGTGGCCCACCAGGCTGACCGGCTGCTCGTCGAGCAAGTGGCTGTGCCATCCAGTCTCCGCATCGCGGCGCACGGGTGTGTTGGAAAGCACCACATCGAGCGTATGGGCCTGAAGTCGGGCCAGTAGCTCGCGCAAGGTGCCGGAGTGAATGATCAGCTCCACATCGTCCCGGGTGATGAGCGGGCGCAGGAAAGTGAGCTGGAAGTTTCGGGATAAATTGGAGGCCGCGCCGACCCGGAGAAAGCCGCGGCTGCGGGCGGACCGGTTCTGCAGCAGGTCGGTCAGCTCCTCACCGCTGCGGAAGATGGAGTCGGCATACTCGAGGGCGATCTGGCCGGCTTCATTCAGCACGAGGGACTTGTTCTTCCGATCAAACAAGGGCTGTCCGAAGCTGTTCTCCAGACTGCGGAGCTGCACGCTCAGCGCGGATTGCGAGAGATTCAAATGCTGGGCGGCCTTCGTGAGGCTGCCTTCATGGGCGATGGCGCGGAAGTAGCGGAGGTGGTGGTAGTTCAGGAAGGCCATGACGGACATGCTTTTACAAAAGCGAACGATTCCTGGCAAAACATGAATTGGATAGAATCGAGAAAATCCGTCACAAGCTGATGCGTCAAATGCACCTGCACATGAACCACATCCTTCTAACAACTCCCGCACTCATCGATGCCGCCGCCTGGATCACCCCGCTGCTGATCCTCACCTTGATCTGCGTCCTGATGCTCCTCAGGGATGGCAAAGATGCGGCGGCGGGCGCGGCGCTGGCTGCACGTGGGGTTTGCGCCATCGCGGTCCTGCTGGCGATCGGTGTCATGCTTGCGGGGCCCATGCGATTCGAACTGGCGGCCTGGGGCCCCGCCAAGCTGGCGTTTCTCGTCGATCCGCTCTCAGCGCTGATGCTTGTGCTCGTCAGCTTTCTCGGTGTGGTGGTGACCCGTTACGCGACCAATTACCTCGAGGGTGATCCTCGCCAGGCCACATTCTCCGCGTGGCTTCTGACGACACTCACGAGTGTGATGGTGTTGGTGGCTTCGAGCAATCTGCTGATGTTCACGCTCGCCTGGATCGCCACAAGCCTCAGCCTGCATCAGCTTCTCACCTTCTACCGCGAACGCCCGGCGGCACTCATCGCGGCGAGGAAGAAGTTCATCATCAGCCGGCTCGCCGACGCGTGCATGATCGCCGTACTGGCGCTGGTGTGGAACGGGCATGGCACCTGGGAGTTTCATCAGCTGTTCGCCAACCCCGCCGGACCGCACTCGGGTCTGGTGGCCGGCCTTCTCGTCGCGGCGGCGATGCTGAAATCCGCGCAGTTCCCATTCCACTCCTGGTTGCCCGACACGCTGGAGACACCCACCCCGGTCTCCGCGCTGATGCACGCCGGCATCATCAATGCGGGTGGCTTTCTGATCGTGCGGCTGAGCCCGCTTGTCACTCAGTCCACGGTCGCGTTGAACACCTTGGCGCTTCTCGGAGCCCTCACCGCCCTGTTTGCCAGTGTGGTCATGATGACGCAAACGAGCATCAAGAAATCGCTCGCCTGGTCAACGGTGGCGCAGATGGGTTTCATGATGCTGCAATGTGGTCTCGGAGCCTTCGCACTGGCGATGCTGCACATCGTCGCGCATTCACTCTACAAGGCGCATGCCTTCCTGAGCAGCGGCAGCGTGGTGAATCTCGCGAAGTCCGCATGGACACCCGTCGGACGGCCAGCGGCGCATCCCGTGGTGGTGTTTGGCTCTCTCGCGGCTTCCTCCGCGGTGGGCTTCGGCATTGCCGCCGCGCTCGGGGTCACGCTGCAGAAGGATCCGGGCCACACGCTGTTGATCGCAGTCTTCATCATGGCCATGGCCCACCTGCTCTGGACCCTCTGGAGCAGCAGCATGAGACAAAGGCTGATCCTGCGCGGACTCGGCATTGTTGTCGCCGCGACGGTGGCTTGTTTCACGCTGCACGCAGGCTTCGAGCATCTTCTTGCATCGTGCCTGCCGTCCTATGAGCCGGTGCGCAGCGGAGTGGAAGGCGGCGTGATGATCCTCGTGGCGTTGCTCTTCCTCGCCGTGCTCGTTTTCCAGTCCCAACTGCCCTCCTGGGCCTCCCGTCCTGTGGTTGCCCGTCTCTACGTGCATGCCAGCAACGGCTTCTACCTCGGCACGCTCTTCAATCGGATCACACGCAAATTCGTCGCTTGAGAACCCTTCAACCCACCACTTCTCCATGACCTCCACCCTCACATCAACTCCTGCTGCAGAAGCAGACCTCAAGGCCTCCCTTGTTGCGAAAACGCCAAACTGGCTGCGGCACGCCCAGAATGCCTGCCTGCGCGTGCCGCCGCTGTGGCCGCTGCACAGCTTCGTTGCCGTCAATCCCTTTGTCGGCCTGACTGGCAAACCGTTCGCCGAAGTGTCCGGCCTCATGCAGCGCATCGCCCACGAGGGCATGCTGATGAGCGTGGATTATTTCCAGCAGCAGTTCACCTGCGGCCGCATCACCACGTATGATCTCCTGACGGCGATCCAACAGGAGGGAGCGGAGATCAGCCCGGAGATCCTGCTCGATTGGCTGAAGAACCCGGAACCCGGAACGGCTGCCGGCGTGCAAAGCCTCGCCGACATCGCCACGACTCGGCATTGCGGCTCCTGGAGCACATGGATCACCGAGGAGATCTCGAAATGGTGCTCGGCGTACTATGACGAAGGTCAGTCCGCCTGGCGCTTGCCGTGGAAAAAGCAAACGCTCTTCACCGCCTGGAGGCAGGCGGCGATGATTGATGCCACCCCCGAACTCATCGGCTTCAAGGGCTTCCGCAAGCTCGTGGCGGATTTGCCTGAAAGCTCCGCCGAAGCGCTGAGCCTCATGCTCGGCAAACTGGCGGTGCAGGCCGACCTGGCAGAGGACTACCTCCATCGTCTGCTGATGACATTGCCCGGCTGGAGCAGTTACGCGCAGTATCGGGTGAGGGAGAGGGCGATGAACGGCATGCACGATGAGTCGTTGCTCGACCTCCTCGCGGTCCGGTTGGCCTTTGAAGTTCAACTCGCAAGGCAGTTCGACAGCGCGGGCATCCATCAACAATGGATGGAGAGCCTCTCTGGCCAGCAGTCCGCCGCCGACCCGACCCTCCAGAAGCAGCTCTTGTGGCATTCCGCTCTCGAGATCGGCTTCCAACAGGAACTGTGCTCACAGATCAAGGGAAGACCCGCCAACCGCCAACCAAATAAGAACGCCCGCCCGGAAATCCAGGCGGTGTTTTGCATCGACGTGAGATCGGAGATCATGCGTCGGTCGCTGGAAGCCTCATCCGGATCGATTGAGACGCTTGGCTTCGCCGGCTTCTTCGGAATGCCCATCGAGTTTGTCCCCTTCGGTCGGAGGCATGGCACTTCACAGGTTCCGGTGCTCTTTTCACCGAAGTACCGGATTCGCGGGCACATGCCGAATGCCACGCCCGAACTCGAGAAAAGCACCCGGCGGAAAATGCAGCTCGGTCGGCGGTTGGACCATTCCTTGAATGCGTTCAAAAACTCCCCCGTGAGCTCCTTCAGCTTCGTCGAGGCTGCGGGCATCGGCTACGCGTGGAATCTTGTGAAGGACAGCTTTCGCCTTTCCGGCAAGCGTGAGACCCAAGCTTGTGGCTCGTGCTTTTCACCAAATCTGCATCAGCCCAAGCACGTCTCGCCTGATCTCATCGACGACCCCCAGCCCGAGGCCGGCATCCCACCCGAGGATCAGGCTCAACTCGCGCTCGGCGCCCTGAAAAACATGGGCCTCACCAGCCATTTTGCGAGACTCGTGATGCTCTGCGGCCATGGCAGCGAAACCAAGAACAACCCCTATGCCGCCGGACTCGACTGCGGAGCCTGCGGAGGACATGCAGGGGATCCGAACGCCCGGATCGCCGCCGCGATCCTGAATCAGGCCCCTGTGCGCGAGGCCCTGAAAAGCCACGGTATCCACATCCCGGACGACACCCACTTCACGGCCGCACTCCATAACACCACCACGGACGAAATCACGCTCTTCGATGCCGACAAGATCCCACTCACCCATGAAACGGATCTCACCCAGCTCAGGCTCTGGCTCGGTGAGGCTTCGAAACGTTGTCGCAAACAACGCGCTGCCAACCTTGGCCTCAACAACCTCGGCGAGACGGCACTGGAAAAGTCCATCCTCGACCGCAGCTGCGACTGGTCACAAACACGGCCCGAGTGGGGTCTGGCAGGCAACGCCGCGTTCGTCGCCGCACCACGGGAACGGACCAGGAAGCTCGATCTGAAAGGCCGCGTCTTCCTTCACAACTACGACCACACTGCGGACACCACCAAAAGCACGCTCGAGCTCATCATGACCGCCCCGATGATCGTGGCGAACTGGATCAACCTCCAGTACTACGCCAGCACCGTGAACAACCGCCTTTGGGGCAGCGGCAACAAGGTCATTCACAACGTCGTCGGCACCTTCGGTATCCAGCAAGGCAACGGCGGCGACCTCAAGTCCGGCCTGCCGATGCAAAGCGTGCACAACGGCGAGAACTGGATGCACGAGCCACTGCGCCTCAGCGTCCTCATCGAAGCGCCTCGCAGCGATATTGATGTCGTGATCGCGAACCACGAAAACGTGCGCCAGC
The DNA here is from genome assembly GCA_031419215.1 of Luteolibacter sp. Lineage (GTDB taxonomy): Bacteria > Verrucomicrobiota > Verrucomicrobiia > Verrucomicrobiales > Akkermansiaceae > Luteolibacter. The sequence continues at coordinate 22,243 of JANOKL010000408.1, forward strand.
TGGTGGAAAACGGTTGGCTCCACCTCTTCGCCATCGAGGAGGAAGGCCGTATCATCCTGAGGCGGGATGGCACCACCTGGAGGGTTTGCTGAGCGCCTCATCCAGCGCCATGCGCCGAAATCAAATTCCCAGCAGCAAAAAAGGCGGCTTGTTTCCAAGCCGCCTTTGAGGATGTCAGTTCAATCCTGAGCCGGTCAGGCGAGATCGAAGCGGTCGAGGTTCATGACCTTGGTCCACGCGGCGATGAAGTCCTTCACGAACTTCTCCTGCGAGTCGCCGCAGCCGTAAACTTCGGCCAGGGCGCGCAACTCGGAATTCGAGCCGAAGATTAGATCGACGCGGCTGCCGGTCCACTTGAGTTCGCCGGTGACGCGGTCGTGGCCTTCGAACAAGTCTTCGTGCGGCGTGGTTTCCTTCCAGGTCGTCCGCATGTCCAGCAGGTTGACGAAGAAATCATTCGTCAGCGCTTCCGGACGGGTGGTGAAGACGCCGATCGATGAGCGGTCGAAGTTGGCGTTCAGCACACGCATGCCGCCGACCAGAACCGTCATTTCCGGCGGGGTGAGGGTGAGGAGCTGCGCCTTGTCGACGAGCATCTCTTCCGCCGTCGTGGTGTAATGGGTCTTCTGATAGTTGCGGAAGCCATCGGCCTGTGGCTCGAGAAACGCGAACGAGGCGACGTCGGTCTGCTCCTGCGAGGCATCGGTGCGGCCGGGCGTGAATGGCACGGTGACCTCGTGGCCGGCGTTGCGGGCGGCTTGCTCGACGCCCGCGCTGCCGCCAAGCACGATGAGATCGGCCAGCGAGACTTTCTTTTGACCAGTGATGTTGCGGTTGAAATCCTCCTGAATGCCTTCGAGCACCTCGAGCGTTTTCGACAGCACGGTCGGGTTGTTGACTTGCCAAAACTGCTGCGGAGCCAGGCGGACGCGGGCACCATTGGCACCGCCACGTTTGTCGGATCCACGGAAGGTCGAGGCGGAGGCCCAGGCGGCGGAAACCAGGTCGGAAACCGTGAGGCCGGAGGCGAGGATCTTGCTTTTCAGAACCGCGACGTCCTGGGCGTCGATCAGGGAATGGGTGATCGGTGGGATCGGGTCCTGCCAGATCAGTTCTTCAGCCGGCACTTCGGGCCCGAGATAGCGGACTTTCGGGCCCATATCGCGGTGGGTGAGCTTAAACCAGGCACGGGCGAAAGCGTCGGCGAACTGATCGGGATTCTCGTGGAAACGCTTGGAGATCGGCGCGTAGATCGGGTCCATTTTCAAGGCCAGATCGGAGGTGAACATCATCGGCGCATGACGTTTCGCCGGATCATGGGCATCCGGCACCGTGCCAGCACCGGCATCGCCCTTCGGCTTCCACTGATGGGCGCCGGCGGGGCTTTTCGTGAGCTCCCAGTCGTAGCCGAACAGGTTGTCGAAGTAGTTGTTGTCCCACTGGATCGGCGTGTTGCTCCAGGCACCTTCCAGGCCGCTGGTGATGGTGCTGCCGGCGTTTCCAGTGCCGAAGCTGTTCTTCCACCCGAGGCTCTGCTCCGCGATTGGCGCGGCGGCGGGTTCAGGGCCGACATACTTGTTCGGATCCGCCGCGCCGTGGGCCTTGCCGAAGGTGTGGCCACCGGCGATCAGGGCGACGGTTTCCTCGTCATTCATCGCCATACGAGCAAACGTTTCACGAATATCACGAGCGGAGGCGAGCGGGTCCGGATTGCCATTCGGGCCTTCCGGATTGACGTAAATGAGGCCCATCTGCACGGCGGCGAGCGTGTTCTCGAGCTGGCGGTCGCCCGAGTAGCGCTTGTCCGCCAGCCACTCGCCTTCCTTGCCCCAGTAGATGTCTTCTTCCGGTTCCCAAACATCCGCGCGTCCGCCGCCGAAGCCAAAGGTCTTGAAGCCCATCGACTCCAGCGCGCAGTTGCCGGCGAGGATCATCAGATCCGCCCAGGAAAGCTTGCGGCCGTATTTCTGTTTGATCGGCCAAAGCAGCATGCGGGCCTTGTCCAAGCTCGCATTGTCCGGCCAGCTATTGAGCGGGGCGAACCGCTGGGTGCCAGCACCTGCACCACCGCGACCATCAGCCGTCCGATAGGTCCCGGCGCTGTGCCAGGCCATGCGGATCATGAAGGGGCCGTAGTGACCATAATCCGCCGGCCACCAGGACTGGGAATCGGTCATGAGTGCATAGAGATCCTGTTTCACCGCCGCGAGATCGAGCGACTTGAACTCCGCCGTGTAGTCGAACTCCGCGCCCATCGGATCCGAAAGCGAGGAGTGCTGCCGGAGAATGTTCAACTGCAGCGCATTCGGCCACCAATCCTGATTGCGGGTGCCTTTCCCGGCCGCGCGGGAGGTGGTGTCACCTTTGAATGGGCACTGGGCGGGAGCGTCGGCGTTTAGGTTCGGAGGAGTGTTGGTTTCCATGGTTTCGATAGATAAAATTGGGCGGTTGCTTCTTCCAGCAACGGCCTGTGAGGCGAAGCTTTTGCAGCGTAAAGGTCCCGCCTCGATTCTCATAGCAGCTCCCCGGATTGGTGCAAAAAAATTTCCGGAAGGCTGAGCCCTGCGTGATTTCCGGGGTGTCCCGGCATCCGTCGTGCTTGCCAGCGGGGGCAGGAATGGATTCCCTGCGCCCGCAATATGGCTGAAGGACTTGCGATCATGACCTCCGGGGGCGATGCCGCCGGAATGAACCCGGCGATCAAATGCTGCGTCGAATACGCCGCATCCAAGGGCTACAAGCCCTACCTCGTCTATGACGGCCTGCGCGGTCTGATCGACGACAAGATCGTCGAAGCCAGCCGTGAGCTCGTCTCCGGCATCCTCCATCGCGGCGGCACTGTCCTCCGCTCGTCGCGCTCCACCCGCTTTTTCGAGCTCCAATACCGCCAGCAAGCCTACGACAACCTGAAGCGCCGTGGCATCGGGAAACTCATCGTCATCGGCGGGGACGGTTCATTCCGCGCGCTCAACCAGTTCTACGCCGACTTCGGCGTGCCCTTCGCAGGCATCCCCGCCACGATCGACAACGACATCGCCGGCACCGACTACTGCCTCGGCGTCGACACCGCGCTGAACATGATCCGCCAGTCGGTCGACTCCATCCGCGACACCGCCAGCTCGTTTTCCCGCGCCTTTGTCATCGAGGTCATGGGCCGCCACTGCGGCTACCTCGCCCTCACCAGCGCCCTATCCTGCGGCGCGGAAATCTGCCTCGTCCCCGAGCTGGAATACGACCTCAACTCGATCGGTGCCCGGCTCAAGCATGAGATCAGAAATGAGGGTCGCGGCTACATCATCGCCATCGTCGCCGAAGGCGTGAAGATGTCAGAATACCTCACCCGCTGGATCAAGGACTCTCTCGAAATGGATGCCCGGCTCACCGTCCTGGGCCACGTCCAACGCGGCGGCTCGCCCACCGTTCAGGACCGGATCATGGCGTACAAATTTTCCGTCGCGGCCGTCGAGGCGCTCGCGGCCGGGGAAACCAACGCCATCATGGTTTACCGCGACGGCACCTACGGCCACTTGCCAATTCAAGCCGTGGCCGATGCGAAGTATCACATCGACCCGGCTCTGCTGAAACTTGGTGCGCCGCTGGGTCGCTGAAGCGTCAGCGTTTTCCGCCGCGCATCACGAAGGAAACGATCCAGAGGATTAGGAAAACCACGAACAGAATTTTCGCAAATCCCATCGCGGTGCCTGCCAGGCCGGTGAAGCCGAGGACTCCGGCGATGATGGCGATGACGAGAAAGACAAGGGTCCAGTGGAGCATGGGATCAGGAGGTTGAGTTCAAGGGCGACCGCATCATTGCCATCCACCCTTTTCGATTAATCCGTCCTTCCCCGGAGCTTGTCCAAACACTTCGCCACTTCGGGCAAATCGCTCCCGGATCGTGCAAATTTCCACTGGGCTTCCGCGCAGGAAAACCCGGAGTTGACAGCTGCGGCCCCGGACACTACCCAAATGGCTCCCGAGCGGATCGGGCGGAGTAGCCAAGTGGTAAGGCAATGGTTTGCAAAACCGTCATTCGAGGGTTCGATTCCCTCCTCCGCCTCCAGCTCAGGCCGATTTAGCGCCTCAACTTCCAAGCTGGTCTTGATTCAGAGCCTCAAGCCTTTTTGCCAGGTTTGCGACAGGTGTATAAGTAAAGGCCTTTCCGGATTTGCTTCGTTGAAGGAGGCCTCTTGCTTCTAGAGCGACGAGATCGTTTTTTGCCGTCTGGTTCGAGATGCCGTGAGAGTTCTGATGGCTAACGACCGTGTAGGCGGTGAATGGATGCTTCAGGGCATGCTTGAGCAGGGCAAGCTGGCGGGAATTGAAGTCTCCTCCGGCTCCGAAGGTTCGCCTCAAGGATTCTACCTCCTCTTGTTTGCGCCGAATATAGCTCTGAAGGGCTGAGATGGAGTCGCGAATCACTCCCAACTGATGGAGGATGAAGTAGTTCAGGTCGTTGTCGTCGGTCTCGGTGTGCAAGAAGGCTCGATAGTATTTCTTCGGTGCCTTCAGGATCTCATGGGAAATGGAGAAAAATTCAGCCAGCCAGAAGCCATGGCGTAGCATGGACCAATAAAAGAGCGCTCTAGCCGTTCTTCCATTTCCATCCACGAAAGGATGGTCGTAGGCGATCCAGAAATGCAATACGATGGAACGCACCACGGGATGAAGAAAGCCTCTCATTCCCGGCTCGTTTGCGAATTCGCAGAGCGCCTCCATCCTGGCCGTCAGGAGCGAGGCATCAGGCGGAGTGTGCATCACTTCACCGCTTTCCTCATCCTCGATCCGGACATCGTCCCCAGCAGCCCGGATGCGCCCCTCATCCTCCGGATTCTTCATCGTGCCACGAGTGATTTCCCTGTGGATCCGCAGGATGAGATTAGGCGTCAGTGCCTCGTTCTTGAGTTCCGACACCATCCTCATCGTGCGGAAATTGTTCACCACCATCCGTTCGTGTTCGGTCGACGGCGTTTGCTGACGACGGATCAGTTCACGCGCTTCGGAACGGGTCACGACGGCTCCTTCCAGTTGGCTTGAGGTCAAGGCTTCTTCCAGGATTGAATTCACGTAATATCGGTCGCGGGTGTCCTTTTGGATCAGGCCGTCCTCCATCACGCTGATGGCTCCCCCGCAGTGCAGATCGATTTCATGGAGGATCTCGAATGCCTTTTGCGTGAGAAAATAGGTGAACGGATTGCCATTGATGCCAACCAAGGGAACGGGTTGGGATCTCGTAGAGCGGTTGAACCGAATGGCGGCCCATTGCTCGGGAAGCGTCAAACCTTCGCCACTCGAAGCCCTGTGCCTGAAGTCATCCCAGTGGAGGTATCGGTCCTGGCGCTGGCTTTCCTGCTGACCGAACCGGAAGAATTCCGCGATTTTTCCGCTCTGCAACATGGCTTCCATGAGGGGATGCCAGTCAGGGGGATTGGGGGGAAATCTCATTGGTATTCTCCTAAATTTTGAAAAACTAGGAGCAAATTAGGAGATTCTTTTAGAACCTCAAGCACCAACTCCTAATTTGTGAGAAACTAGGAGAAAATTAGGAGCAAGCGCTTAGGCCCTCATTATGAGGCTTTTGCGTAACCAACCAAGCCCCACTCTCAATCCTCTCCTGGATTCGTGATCGTCCAGATCCGTTTCAGGGGTAGCTCGGAGCGGAGGTCCTCGTCGAGGGCGTCGTTGTGGGTGAGGAGGCTACCTATCAGGTCGTTCCGGTTCCGGAGGCGCACGCGGAAGCGCCCCGAGCAGGGTTTCAGAGGGGAAGCTCCATTGCCTGGCCAGTCTGGGACCAGGTGTTTCCTGCGTGATGACCCACCTGGAAATACAGGCTGGAGAAACCCGGGCCGGTGGTATGGGGTGACGGCTCGGAAAGTTCCAGCGGCTGTCGGTCGTTCTGACCTCCCTGCCGATTTCGAAATTCCCCGCCTGACCGATTTCCGACCCACACATGGACTCCCTTTCCGGATCATTTCTCCGTCGCCCGCTGACCGTGGTGGTGGTCGTGCTCGCCATCGCGCTCGGCGCGGTCTTTGCCCTGCGGAAAATGCCGCGCGATGTGTTTCCGCCGCTTGGGATTCCGACGATTTACGTGGCCCAGCCCTACGGCGGCATGGACGCGGCGCAGATGGAGTCCTACCTGACCTATTTCTACGAATACCACTTCCTCTACATCGCGAACATCGAGCACGTCGAATCGAAGTCGATCCAGGGTGCCTCGATCATGAAGCTCCAGTTCCATCCCGGCACCGACATGGCCGCCGCGCTGGCGGAGACGATCGCCTACGTGAACCGTGCCCGCGCCTTCATGCCGGCCGGTGCGCCGAATCCCTTCGTGACGCGCTTCGATGCCGGCTCGGTGCCGGTCGGCTACCTGACTTTCGCGACCGACAATCCCGAGCGGACGATGGGCCAGATGCAGGACGAGGCGCTGAACAAGGTCCGCCCGATGTTCGCGACGCTGCCGGGTGTGTCCGCTCCGCCGCCCTTTGGTGGCTCCGCCCGGACGATCGTCGTGAACATCGATCCCGACCGCCTGCGCGCCCGCGGCCTGACGCCGGACGAGGTGGTCAACGCGATTTCGAAAGCCAACGTGATTTCCCCTTCCGGAAACATGATCGTCGGGGACAGCTACCCGATCGTCCCGACCAATGCCATCGTCGGCAAGCCGGCGGAGCTGGCGGACGTGGCGCTGAGATCCGATGCCCAGGGCGCGGTTTACATCCGTGACATCGGCAGCGTGACCGACGGTGCGGACCTGGTAACTTCCTACGCGCTCGTGAACGGCCGACGCACCGTTTACATCCCGGTGACGAAACGCGCCGAGGCCTCGACGCTCGCGGTCGTTTCCCAGGTGAGGGAAAACCTCGCCCGCTTCCAGGCCGCGCTGCCTGCCGACATCAAGGTCTCCTACGAGTTCGACCAGTCGCCGGTGGTCTGGCGTTCAATCAATGAACTGGCGAAGGAAGCCGGGCTCGGTGCGATTCTAACAGGCCTGATGGTCTTGCTCTTCCTTCGCGATTTCCGCAGCGCCTTCATCGTCGTCATCAACATCCCGCTGTCCCTGCTTTCCGCCGCCTTTGCGCTGTGGATGAGCGGCCAATCGGTGAACCTGATGACTCTCGGCGGTCTCGCGCTGGCGGTCGGCATCCTGGTGGACGAGGCCACGGTCGCGATTGAAAACATCCACACCCGTCTTGCGACCGGAGTCTCCCCGGCCCGCGCCTCGGCCGATGCGATCCGGGAAACGGCGATCCCGCGACTGCTGGCGATGCTCTGCATCCTCGCGATGTTCATTCCCGCGTTCTTCATGGAAGGCGCGGCCGGCGCGCTCTTCAAGCCGCTCGCATTGGCGGTCGGCTTCTCGATGATTGCGAGCTTCCTGCTTTCCTCGACGCTGGTGCCGGTGCTGTCGATCTGGATGCTCCGCCATCGTGGGACGCAGGCCGAAGAGAAGCCGTTTCTCCTTTCGATTCCTTATCGCGCCGTACTGCGGCCACTGGTCGCCAGCCGCTGGTTGCTCGCGCCGGTGTATCTCGCCGTGGCCTTCGGCTTCCTCTGGCTGTTCGCTCCGAAGCTCGGTTCGGAAATTTTCCCGCGTGCCGACTCCGGGCAGTTCGCCCTGCGGTTCCGCGCCCCTGCTGGAACGAAGGTGGAGAAGACCGAGGAGTTCGCGAAATCCGTGCTGGCCATCGTCGATCGCGAGGCAGGTTCCGGGAATGTTTCCCTGAGCATGGGCCTCGTCGGCGTGCACGCACCGAACTACCCGGTGAACCTGATCCACCTCTGGAACGGCGGACCGGAGGAGGGCTGGCTGGCTTTCCAACTGAAGTCTGGCAGCGGAGTCGCTGTCGCCGCGCTACAGGAAAAACTCCGCGCCGAGTTTGCGAAAAGCCTGCCCTCGCTGCGCGTTTCCTTCGAACCGGCGGACATCACTTCTCGCGTGATGGCCTTCGGATCGAACACGCCGATTGAGGTCGCCGTCGGTGGCTCCGATCTAACCGTTTCTCGCGGCCATGCCGAAAAGATCCTCGCGGAAATGCGCAAGATCCCCGAGCTGCGCGATGCCCAGATCGCCCAAGAGCTGGATTTCCCGGCGGTGAAGATCGACGTCGATCGCGAACGCGCCGGACAGCTCGGAGTGAACGTGCAGGATGTCACCCGCGCGATGGTCGCCGCCACGACCTCGAGCCGGTTCACGCAGGCAAACTTCTGGGCGGATCCGAGCAAGGGCATTTCCTACAACGTCCAGGTCCAGATCCCGCAGAGCGAAACCAAGAGCTTGGAGGACCTCGGAAACGTGCCGGTGCCATCATCGAGCGGAGAGCCTGTGCTGCTGCGGAATTTCTCGAAGATCGGCCAAGCCTCGGCCGTCGGACAGTACGAGCGCTACAACATGGTCCGCGTCGTTTCGATCACCGCCAACTACCACGGCATCGACCTCGGCGGCATCCTCACCAAGGTCCGCAAGGCAGTCGCCGATGCCGGTGCGCCGCCCGCCAAGACCACCGTCGATCTGCGCGGCCAGGCGAACACGCTGGATGCGCTGAAGGACGGCTTTGCCAAGGGACTCGGCATTGCGGTGATCGTGCTGTTCTTCCTGCTGGCCGCGAACTTCCAATCGTGGCGACTCGCGATCGCGGTGACTTCAACGATCCCCGCTGTGTTGGTCGGCATCGTCGCTGTGCTCCATCTAACAGGCACCACGCTCAACATCCAGTCCGCCATCGGCAGCATTATGGCGGTCGGCGTGGCCGTGGCGAACGCGATCCTGCTCGTCACCTTTGCCGAACGCGAACGCCGCAGCCACGGCGGCGACTCGAAGCTGGCCGCCGTCGCCGGAGCCACCTCGCGCTTTCGTCCAATCCTGATGACCTCGCTGGCCATGATCGCCGGCATGATGCCGATGGCCCTGAACCTCGGCGGCGGCGGCGACCAGATGGCCCCGCTCGGCCGCGCCGTGGTCGGCGGCCTGGTGATGGCCACGCTTGCCACTCTCTTCATCCTTCCGGCCTTCTTCGCCTTGCTCGCAGGCAAGAGCACCCGGTCCGCGTCGCTCGATCCCGACGATCCGGAAAGCCCGCACTATTCGCCCCTCAACTCCTGATCCGCATGCGCCCGATTCTTCTTCTAACAGTTTTCACGCTGCCCGCCCTTACTGATCCGGTGCCGGTGGCGACGACGGAAAAAGGCACGATCCATCGCTGGGTCACGCTGCCTTCGAAGCTCGAAGCCAACCAGCAGGCGATCCTTCACGCCAAGGTCGGAGGACATTTGAAAAGCATCTCGGTCGACGTCGGGGATCGCGTGAAAGCCGGTCAGGAACTCGCCGTGCTCGAAGTGCCGGAACTCGAAGCCGACCGCATCAAGGCCGCGACCGAAGCAGACGTCGCGGGTGCCGAACTGAGCCGTCTTCAAGCGGCACGCGCGAAAGCTCCTGGCCTGGTGCTGGCGCAAACGATCGACGAAGCCCAGGGCCGCCAGCGCATCGCCGAGGCCGGCCTGCAACGCACCGAGGTGCTGCTTTCCTACGCCCGCATCACCGCGCCTTTCGAGGGCACCATCACCGCCCGCCACGCGGATCCGGGTGCCTTCATTCCCGCCGGTGGCACCACCAGCGAAGGCGCCACCGTCACCATCGCGGACCTATCCGTCCTCCGCGCCCACGTGCCGGTGCCGGAGCAGGAGGCAGGCTTCATGAAACCCGGGACACTGGCGCGCATCATTCTCAAGGCTGGTGCGCCCCTCATCGAGGCGAAGATTTCCCGACATGGTCGCAGCGTGGAATCGCCCAGCGCCACGATGCCCGTCGAGGTCGACGTTCCGAATCCCGACGGCAAGCTCCTCGCCGGCAGCTACGTGAAGACCCAGCTCGCCGCTGAAACCCACACCGACGCCCTGCTGATCCCGGCCGCCGCCTTGCTGGTGGAAAAGACCAGTTCCTCCGTCTTCCTCGTCCGCGATGGCAAGGCGGTGAAGACCAAGGTCACCGCCGGATTCAACGATGGCCAGCGCGCGGAAATCCTTTCCGGCCTCACCGGCGGTGAAACCCTCGTCGTTCTAACAGGTCTGACCCTGACCGACGGACAGGCCGTCACCGCCGCGAAGTGAATTCCACGTCACCCACGATCATGCGCCGACTTTTCCTGCTCGCCCTCGCCACTCCCGCCCTGCTGAGCGCCGAGCCATCGACCATCGATCTCGCCACCGCCCTGCGCCTTGGAGGAGCGAACAGCATCGACGTCGAACTCGCCCGCAACACCGTCCGCCAGGCCGAGGCCAAACACGCCGAGACGCGGAACAAGTTTTTCCCGTGGATCAGCGTCGGCGCCGGTTACCGCCGTGTCGATGGCAACACCCAGGACATTGCAGGCAGCATCCTCGATGTTTCGAAGCAGCAGTATCAAGCCGGAGTCGGAGTCGTCGCCGAAGTCCGGATTGGGGAGGCGATCTATCAATCGCTCGCCAGTCGCCAGCGCAGTGCCGCCGCCGGGCATGCACTGGAATCCGTGCGCCGCAATCTTTCTGCCGAAGTCAGCGCCGCCTACTTCGAACTGCTTCGCGCCCAGGCTGCGGTGCGCGTAAATGAGCAATCGAAGACACTTTCCTCCGACTACGAAAAGCAGGTGACGGCAGCGGTGACGGCCGGAGTGGCCTTCGAGGCCGATCAGTATCGCGCCCAGGCCCAGTCGCTGCGGCACGACCTCGCGAGCCGGAAGGCCTTTGAGGAGGTGCAGGTCGCCTCCGCGCGGCTTTGTGAAATGCTGCGACTTCCAAACGGCCTCGACCTTCGCGGCGTGGAGGCCGAGCTCGTGCCGCTCGACTACTCCCCGCCCGAAGCCAGCCTTCGCTCGCAAGTCAGCGACGCGCTCGCGAAACGCCCCGAACTCCGCAGCCGCGAAGCGATGTTGGAAGCCGCACGACTCGACACCGAAGCCACGGTCAAGGGTCCGTTGATTCCCGACCTTTCCCTGCGTGCGAACACCGGCGGACTCGGCGGCGGTCAGGGGGGGCACACAGGAGATTTCAATGGCTCCTCGGACTTCATGATCGGAGTTGGCTGGCGCATCGGCCCCGGCGGGCTGTTCGACACGGCACGCACCGCCACGGCGCAGACGATGCAGAATCAGGAGTCGTTGCTGTTGGAAAAGGGCCGGCAGCAAGTCACCCGTGAAGTGCTGGAAGGCATCGCCCACGTCCGCTCGATTGATGCCCGGCTCGCCCTCACCCGCAAGCTCCTGGAAGCCACGGAAAAGGCCTACCAACTTTCCCGCCAGCGCGGAGAAACCCAGGTCGGCGGCGTGCTCGAAACCCTGCGCGCCGAGGAAGACCTGAGCTTCGCCCGCCTCGCTTACTTCGAGCTCGTCGCCAGCTACAACAAGGCCCAGGCCAATCTGCGCCGCGCCTGCGGAGGTTGACTGAAATCCTCTGGTCAGTCCACGAACACCATCGCAGGCTGTCGGCATGGCTCTTCCTAAATTCCTGATCTGCGACGACGGTGTCGATCGCGCATTCGTCCTCCACACCGGCACTCCCGTCGGGCTCTACGAGTTTGACGAGGAAGGCAATGGCACCGGCCACTCGATCGCCCCGGAGGACATGCGCGTCTTCATCGAAACGGAAATGGCCGCCGGCCGTGATCCTGCGAAGACCCTCGCCGACATCGTCCACGAAGCCGGTGAGTACTACATCGACGCTCTCGCTGACATCGACGAAGAAGAGGAAGACTGAGTGGTCAGGGGTCAGTGGCCGGGGGTCAGTTGATGAGATAGGAGATCGGAGATTTCGTCATTCGAGACTTCGGCCTTCGTCATTTCACCGCTGGTCCCTGAATCCTGACCACTGGCCCCTAAAATTGAGGAGTGCCGCCAATGCAAAAAGGCCACCGGATCGCTCCGATGGCCTTTTGAGAACGGTTGAAGCAAGGCTTCAATGATGACGGCGCTTCAGCTTGAGCTGGGCCAGTGACTTGGCGATCACGGCCTGAAGGTGGGCGACCTCTTCGGCGTCGACGCTGTGGTCGACGGACTTGAGGGCCTCTTCGGCGCGCTGGATGGCGGCTTCGGCCTTGGCCTCGTCGATCTCATCCGAGCCGAGCGCGGAGTCGGTCAAAACGACAACCTTGTGGCCGGTCACTTCCGCGAAGCCGGAGCCGAGCGCAAGCGTGATGGTCTGCCCACCCTTCTGATAGCGCAGTTCGCCGGGCTTCAGCCCACTGACGAGGGACGCGTGAGCCTCCAGAATGCCGAGCTCACCGTCGGTGCCGGGGAGGTAGACGTTCTCGACGGTATCCGAGAACACCTTCTTCTCCGGAGTGACGATTTCGAGTTGGAGGGACATTTGGTCGAAGTTTTCAGTTGGAAGTTTTCAGTGTTCAGTTCCAGAGCTTGCTGAAAACTGAACACTTGAACCTTGAAACTCTGAGGATCAGTCACGCGACACGGAGTCGATGCCACCCTTCATGTAGAAGTTGCCTTCCGGCACGTCGTCCCACTTGCCGTCGAGGATTTCGGCGAAACCGCGGACGGTTTCCTCGATCGAGCAGAGCACGCCGGAGACGTTGGTGAAAATTTCGGCCACGTGGAAAGGCTGCGTAAGGAAACGCTGGATCTTACGGGCGCGGAACACGGTCAGCTTGTCGGTGTCGGACAGTTCGTCCATGCCGAGAATGGCGATGATGTCCTGAAGGTCCTTGTAGCGCTGAAGCACCATCTGGACGCCACGGGCGACGCGGTAGTGCTCTTCGCCGACGACTTCCGGGGCAAGCGCCTTGGAGGTCGAGGCGAGCGGATCAACCGCCGGGAAGAGCGCCTGCTCAGCAAGCGAACGCTCAAGCACGACCGTCGCGTCAAGGTGAGCGAAGGTGTTGGCGGGAGCCGGGTCGGTCAAGTCGTCCGCAGGCACGTAAACGGCCTGGATGGAGGTGATCGAACCCTTGTTGGTGGAGGTGATGCGCTCCTGGAGGGTGGCCATTTCCTCGGAGAGGGTCGGCTGGTAACCGACGGCGGACGGCGTGCGTCCGAGAAGCGCGGACACTTCGGAACCGGCCTGGGAGAAACGGAAGATGTTGTCGACGAACAGAAGCACGTCCTGGTTGTCCTCGTCACGGAAGTGTTCGGCCATGGTCAGGGCGGAAAGCGCGACGCGGAGACGGGCACCTGGAGGCTCGTTCATCTGGCCGTAGCAAAGGGCGACCTTCGAGCCTTCGGCGAGGACCGGGTTGCCCTTGTCGTCGAGTTTAACGTGACCCTTTTCGTCCTTCTCGGTGGCGATAACGCCGGACTCGATCATTTCCCAGTAAAGGTCGTTTCCTTCACGTGTGCGCTCACCGACACCGGCGAACACGGAGAAACCACCGTGGCCGAGAGCGATGTTGTTGATGAGCTCCATGATGACGACGGTCTTGCCGACGCCGGCACCCCCGAACATGCCACCCTTGCCGCCCTTGAGGAGCGGGCAGATGAGGTCGATGACCTTGATGCCGGTTGGAAGGATCTCAGTGGTGACGGACTGCTCGGTGAGGAGCGGCGCGGCGCGATGGATCGGCGAGCGATGCTCGGGATTGGCGAGCGGCACGTTTTCGTCCACGAGGTCACCGGTGACGTTGAAAATACGACCGAGGACCTGCTTGCCGACTGGCACGGCGATGGCCTTGCCGGTGTCGACGAGGGTCATGCCGCGGCGGAGACCGTCGGAAGTGGACATGGCCACCGCGCGGACCCAGCCGTCACCGAGGTGCTGCTGGACTTCGAGCACGAGCTTCGTGTCGACGCCGTTCAGGACGTATTGGATTTCAAGCGCGTTGTAGATCTCGGGAAGCTTGGTGGCTTTCGAGAAATCGGCGTCAATGACGGCGCCAATGACCTGGACGATGGTTCCGGTGTTGGACATGGTAGAGGTGTTCAGTTTGAAGTGTTCAGTTTAAAGGGGCAGACGAGGGGTGGGCGGCTTCCGGGTTCTTTCTTACTGAACACTGAAAACTGCCAACTTGATCCTTACTCCATCGCCTTCATGGCGGTGGTGATTTCGAGAAGCTCGGAGGTGATGGCGGCCTGGCGGAGCTTGTTGTATTCGAGCGTGAGCTCCTTGATGAACTTCTTCGCGTTGTCGGTGGCGGCCTTCATGGCGACCATTCGCGCGGAGTGCTCGGAGGCGCGGGACTCGACGAGCATCTGGTAGATCTGGAAGTTGACGTAGAGCGGCAACAAGGTGCCGAGCACTTCGGTCGGGTTCGGCTCGAAGAGATAGTCCTTCGAGAGCGCGGCGGCCTTGTCGGCCTTGCCGTGATCGCCATTGCCCATGCCTTCATAGGCTTGCTCCTCGCCAAGGCCACCGGCATCGATGGGCAGAAGCTGATGGAGTGTCGGCTCCTGGGTCAGGGTGTTGATGAAGTTCGCGAAGACGACGCTGATCTTCTCATACTTGCCGTCGAGAAACTGCTTCGTCAGGAACTTGGCGATCGGACGGGCTTCGGCGAAAGGAACCGGATCCTTCACATCGAAGTCAGCGATCAGATTGCGGCCCATCTTACCAAGAGTGGCGCGGAGCTTGCGGCCCACGGTCACGAAGTCAGCGGTTGGCGAAACATTCGCGCGAAGCTTTTTGAAGACGTTGGTATTGAGCGCACCGCAAAGGCCCTTGTCGGTCGAGATGACCAGGACGAGCTCACGGTCGCCGTCGCGCTTCACGAGAAGCGGGTTGGCGTCGTCACCGACGTTCTCCTTGAGGTTGACGAGGACTTCCTTGAGCTGCTTGGCATAATCACGCCCGGCGATCGCCTGGTCCTGCGCCTTCTTCATCTTGGCGGCAGCGACAAGCTGCATCGCCCTGGTGATCTGGGCGGTGTTCTTGACCGACTTGATGCGTCGGCGGATGTCGCGGAGGTTGGCCATGGGTGGAAGTCGTGAATCGTTAGTGGTGAATGGTAAATCGTGGAAGCGGTGTGAACGGCAGGAGCGGGTGATCTTTACGACTTACCATTCACCATTCACGATTTACCTCTTTGAACTCACTTCCAGGAGGTCTTGAAGTCCTCGATGGCCTGCTTGACGGCGGCGACCATGGTGGCGTCCTTCTTGAGGTCCGGTTTTTCGTTGCGGATCTTGTCGAGGAGCTCGGTCTTGCGGCTGTCGAAGTATTCACCGAGGGCAGACTGGAAGCGCTTCACGTCGGTCACGGCGACATCGTCGAAGTAGCCGTTCTGCATCGCGAAAAGGTAGATACACTCCATCTCCATCGCGAGCGGGGAGTATTGATTCTGCTTGAAGAGCTCCACGATGCGGGCACCGCGATCGAGCTTCTTCTTGGTCGAGGCATCGAGGTCCGAGCCGAACTGGGCGAAGGCTTGGAGCTCGCGGAACTGGGCGAGGTCGAGCTTGGTCGTGCCGGCGACGGACTTGATCGTCTTCGTCTGGGCGGCGGAACCCACGCGGGATACCGAGAGACCCACCGAAATGGCAGGACGGATGCCCTGATAGAACAGGTCGGTTTCGAGATAGATCTGACCGTCGGTGATCGAGATCACGTTGGTCGGGATGTAGGCGGACACGTCGCCGGCCTGGGTCTCGATGATCGGAAGCGCGGTGAGCGAACCACCACCGGCCGCTGCGGTGATACGGGCGGAGCGTTCCAGCAACCGGGAGTGGAGGTAGAACACGTCGCCCGGATAGGCTTCGCGACCGGATGGGCGCTTCAGGATCAGCGACACCTGGCGGAAGGCGACGGCGTGCTTGGAAAGGTCATCGAACACGATGAGGCAGTCCTGGCCTTCGTCCATGAGGAACTCGGCGATGGCGCAACCGGCATACGGCGCGAGGAACTGCATCGCAGCGGCGTCCGAGGCGGAGGCGGAAACGATCGTGGTGTATTCCATGGCACCCGCGTCTTCAAGGGTCTTCTGGATACGGGCGACGTTCGAGAGCTTCTGGCCGATGGCGACGTAGATGCAATACATCGGCTTGTGGTTCTGCAGCTTGCCCTGTTCGGCGGCCTTGTTCTGCTGAGCCTGGGAAATGATGGTGTCGACGGCGATCGTCGTCTTGCCGGTGGCGCGGTCACCGATGATGAGCTCGCGCTGGCCGCGGCCGATCGGGATCATGGCGTCGATCGACATGATGCCGGTCTGGACAGGAACGGAAACGGATTTCCGCTTGATGATGCCGGGAGCGATTTTCTCCATCGGGTAGTAGGCGGAGGCGGCGATGTCGCCCTTGCCGTCGATCGGAGCGCCGAGGGCGTTGACCACGCGGCCAAGAACGGCGCGGCCGACGGGAATCGAGAGGAGCTTGCCGGTGGTGCTGCACTGGTCGCCTTCCTTGATGGCGTTGTAGCTGCCGAGGAGCACGACTCCGACTTCACCTTCTTCAAGGTTGAGCGCGATGCCAGTCACACCGCTGTGGAACTCAATCATTTCGTTGAGCATCACGTCGGAGAGGCCTTCCACCTTGGCGACGCCGTCACCGACTTCGCGGACGATGCCGACATTGCTCTTGTTGACGGAGGTCGCGACGTTGGCGATTTCCTGTTCCAGTTCCTGAAGGATGCTGCTCATTTGGAAGTAATCAGTTAGACGTTAGAAGTTTTTAGCGGGGTCGGAAGTACCGGGTCAGAAGGCTTGGGCGAGGCGGTCGATGCGGCCCTTCACGGAGCCGTCCCAGACGTCGTTGCCGACGCGGACCTTGAGGCCACCGAGGAGTTCCGGAGTGACCTTGTAGGAGAAGGAGAGATCGTTGCCATACTTGGCGGCAAGACCGGCGGCCACCCGTTCGCGGGAGGCGCTGTCGAGTTCCGTGGCGCTTTCGATCAGCACCTGGCGACGCTCGACATCGAGGCGGGTCAGGCGCTTGAGGGACTGGAGGATGCCGCGGTAGTCGCGGGGCTTTGCCTCGACGATCTTGCGGATCGCGGAGGAGAGCTTGGTTTCATCCAAACGACCGCCGGTCTGGCAGAGCCGGAAAATGCGGCGTGCGGCGGCGGCGGCGGTCTTTGAGATCTTCATGGCGCGTCAGGAAAGGGTCGGAAATCAGGCCTCGACCTTGGTGAGGGCCTCGTCGTTGATGCGCTTCTGGTCGTCGGTGTTGAGGACCTTGCCGGTGACCTGGGCGGTGGTGGCGGTGACCAGACGGCCAAACTCGCGCTTGAGCTCGGCCTTGATCAGGTCGCGCTCGGCCTTGGCGGCGGCCTCGGCCTTGGCGAGGATCTGCTGGGCGGAGGCGATGGCTTCCTGGGCTTTGCGATCGGAGAGAATGGCGGCGCTTTCCTTGGCTTCGTTCACCAGGCGCTGGGCTTCCTCATTGGCTTTGGCGATGGCCTCGGCGCTGTTCTTTTCGGAATCGGCCAGCTGCTTCTGGATTCTGACAAGATTGGCCTCGCCCTCGGCGATGCGGCTCTTGCGCTGCTCAAGCATGGCCTGGATCGGTCCGAAGGCGAACTTGTAGAGAACTCCGGCAAAAATAAGAAATCCGATGGTCTGGGAAACAAACAACTGACCCTGCAATCCGAACTGATCTTTGATGGTGGCTCCTGTTTCCTTGAGGCCTTCAAGGACACCAGCACTGGCGAGTATGGTCGTGATTTCCATGTTAGACGAAGTTGGAGAGGGTAGGAAAGAGAGAGGGAAGCTGGAGAAGCGGTCTCCCGCCTCTCCAGCAGTGGGCTTACTTGCCCATCAGGATCGTGATGATGAGCGCTCCTTCGGCGAGAGCGGCGCTCAGAAGTGACTGGACCAGCACTTTGCCGGAAGCACCCGGGTTGCGGCCAACAGCTTCAGCGGCCTTGTAGCCGATGAGTCCGAGGGCGAGGGTGGCTCCGAGAGCGGCGCCAGCAATACCAATGTTACCTGTCATGTCTTAGTCGGTTGTTGTTGTTCAGTGGTTTGGGAGCCCCCGCAGTCTTTGCCACGGTCCGGATCCCAAAAGTGTTCGTCAATGGGCGTGCTCCTCGTCGTGCTTGCACATCAAAGCGGTGAAAACGGCGGTGAGGAGCATGAAAACGAGGGCTTGGATGGCACCCACCATCAACTCAAGGAAGTAGAAAGGAAGCGCGGTGAGCCATCCGAATTTTCCGCCCATGTTCACCATCATTTCCAGAAGGGACTCGCCGGCGTAAACGTTTCCGAAGAGACGGAAGGTCAATGAGACCGGTCTAATCATGATTGAGATGACCTCGAGAAAGCCAACCAGGAAGAAGATGACGAGCAGCAGGAGCTTCATCGGTCCTTTGCCCTCACCCTGGTAGAGGAAGATGTGACTGAGAAAGCCGCCAACACCGTTCGACTTGATCGACCATGCAAGCCACAGCACGAAGAAGATGCAGGCCAAGCCAAACGTCATGTTGAGGTCCGCGTTGGCCCCGCGAATCAAGGGCAACCATCCTTCGTGGCCATGGGAGTCGATGGTGTGCCAGCCAATGGTGCCCACACCAGGAAGGAGCCCCATCCAATTCATCGTCAAGATGAAGAGGAAGACAGAGCCGAAGAACCAGAACGTGCGCTTGGCAAGGTCATCTCCGAGGATTCCTGCCAGAAATCCCTGAAGGCTCTCGACCACAAACTCGACGAGGTTCTGCAAACCCGTCGGGATCAGGCTGATCTTCCTCACGGAAAGCTGGGCAATCAAAATCACAACGGCTGCGACCAGCCACATGGCGATCATGGAATTGGTCACCTTGAACCATCCAAGGTCGAAAACCACGGGCGCATTCATCGGAAGGCCATGGTGACCTCCGGCCTCGCTCGCATTTGAAGCGAGTGATGCGGCAAGCCAAGTGGTGGAGATAAGAGCGAGAAAGCGCATTCGAAATGGCCGCGCGTGGAAACGGCTGAGCGGTCATAAAGGAGGCCCCGACCGGGGCGCAAGGCCTATTTGTGAAAAATTTCACAAGCTCCGTAGATGGTTTGATAATGCGTGCCTTGTGGCGGATCGCGCGGCCTCAGCGGGTGGCTCGAAACGCCTTCTCCGCCGCTGCTCCGAAAAGCACCGAATCCCCCTCCAGCCCGGTCGTGGCGTGGAGGCGGAACCCGCAGGCCAGCGCCTGATCCAGCAGCTCCTCCGCCGGCAGGCATTTCCGCCCAGAGACCTCCTTCAACTGGAACGCCACTGGGCCGATCCCGTGAAAGCCACGGTAAATGACCTCCGTGCAGGCCAGGCGGTCACTGGTCCGGAAATCGAAGAGAAAATCGTAGAGTTTCCCTTCATGCTCCATGGCCCGTCCGATCGCCCGGGCGACGTCGGCTTTTTCAAGAGAAGGCCTCAGCACCACGCAGGCATCCACCGCCAGCGTCTCTTCCGCCGGGCGAAATCGGACCCCGTCCTTTTTGGACTCCAGGAAACGGATCGACCCTTCCGCCCGCGTCTCGATCTCCGATGGCAGCACGACTCCGAGGGCGCGACGCTCCTCGGCGCTCCCAAGATAGAGGCTGGCGTGGGGCCAGAAGCCCGGAAGGAAGAGATTGCTCAGCGCGTCATCGTGCCGGGTCACACACACATCGCCGGGCTGGAGCGTGGCCAGCAGCTCCTCCCGGAGAGGTGGAGCCAGGCGTTTCGGCGCGCCCGACGGCTTGATTCCCGGTTGCCGCAGGTCCGCGATTGCCGATCCGCCGACTTCGAACAGGCCGAACATCACCTGCCTCCAGGCCGACCGATGGCGACGACAGAAGGAGAACCATCGATAAACGAGATGCCGCCATACCGCCATGCGCTTTCGTCGGTCGATCAATGTCTCCTCTTCGCCAAGCAGCGCCACCACGGGGCCGACGACCGGATCCTCCGAAAGCCTGCGGATCTGCTTGCGGTGCTCATGATAAAATTCCGCTGCCGCCCGGAACCTCGCCAGCGTCTCCGGCGCGACCGAGGAGCGGTAAAGGCGCGTGAAGGTCTTTCGCGGTAGCCCGATCCGCAGATCCTCCTCGTCGAGCTTCTTCCACAACACCGGATGCGCAACCGCCAGCTCGGTCAGGAACCGCGTCGCCCTCACCAACACACACGCCGCCGCGAAGGCCGTGACAAAGGCTGGCAGCCTGCTGATCCAGTCCTTTTCACCTGACCCCGGAGCAAGGGAGATGGGAACCTCCAGCAACGCGGCGCGGACACCCAAATACTGGAGATACCGTAGTCGGACGGACTCATCCTCATCCGGCAGGAAATACCCGCGCGCCTCTGCCATTTGAATCTGCTGGAGCTCCGGCCCGATGTCCCCCGCGAGCGGCATCGCACGGACTGCCGCAAGCACGGCGGAAACCGCACGGGCAATCTCCTCGTGACCTCCATCAGGCATGGAATCCTTCTCCCTCCATACGCTCCTCAGGTCAATCCCACAGGGCTCCAACAGAATCTAACAGCATGGCCGCTGAACCCTCGGCCCTTGTAAACAAAGGATCAGCCGGGTTGCTCGGGAGGACAAACGAGCCGGAAGTCAAGCCGCCCGTAGGGATTTTTCGTCAGGATTTCTCTTGCAAAGAATCAACGGGGTTCGCACAAACATCCTCGCCATGAACAAAGCTGAACTTGTTGAAGCCATCCAATCCGCCCTCGGAAAAGACGCCACAAAGCGTGCTGCTGAAGAGTCCCTCGACGCCGTCCTTGCCGCCCTCGTGAAGGGAATCAAGGGCAAGGACAAGAAAGTCCAGATCATCGGATTCGGCACCTTTGAGGTGAAGAAGCGTGCCGCCCGCCAGGGTCGCAACCCGAAGACCGGCGAGTCCATGAAGATCGCCGCCTCCAAGACGGTCGGATTCAAGGCTTCGTCCACCCTCAAGGCCGCCCTCTAAGCGGCTGGGCTCCGGTTCACGCCGGAGCCACCTTGAGTGCCTGTCATACAAACCCCAAATGAACGACCCCGGCCTTGCGGCCGGGGTCTTCTTTTGAAAATGGGTTGGTCCAGGAAATCAGAACCAGCCCTTGCGGCCGGTGATGTAGGTATCGGAAAATTCCTGATCCGACTTCGTCAGATAAATGATGCCCTCGATGATTCCGATGATCGTGCCGATACCACAAGCGAAACACAGGAGCAGTTGGATGATTCCCTCCTTCTTGTAGCCGAGAATGAATTTGTGGATTCCCCAGCCTCCATAAAAGAACCCAAGGATACCGAGGAGGCCCGCGACGAGTTTCTTATCTGCACCTGCCGGAGCAGGCGATGGCATGGGTGATGAAGGATCTGTGGACATACAAATCGTCTTCTACTACGCATCCTTTCCGTAATCAAGCTTTCAAGCGCCATGAAACCACGCATCACCCTCGCCGACACTCATCTAGCAGACGGCTCTCCACTCGAGCTCCAGGAGCATGACGGTCGCCACTCGCTCGTCGTGCGGGGCCAGCAGATCGCCGGGCCTTCCACGAAAGTCGCCGAGCAGGAATGCGCCCGCCTTGGCTGCGCGCCATTCCGTCCGGTGCGCCAGCCGAAGATCTGGTTTGCCGGCCTCGGCCTCGGCCAGGCCTTGGTCGGGGCCTCGGAGTCCCTGCTTCAGAAAAAGGGCAATCTGATCGTCGCCGAGCCCCTCACCGCCCTCGTCGATTGGCAGCGGAAATTTTTCCCTGAAGGCACCTTCTGCACTGACCCCCGCGTTTCCCACGAGGCGGACGTCGGTGTCAGTGGCCTCGTTTCCCACGCCGGAACGCTTCACGCGATCATCGTCCACACCGACACCGCGCCGATCGGACCCGATGGGAAATCCGTCGTCGAGAACCGTCGCTGGCTCACCGCCGCCTACGAGGCCCTTCAGGCTGGGGGCGTTCTCGCGATCACCGCCCCGCGCCAGCGCGTGAACCTCACCCGCACCCTTGAGCGCGCCGGCTTCAACGTCGCCGAGCATCTCGTGCCCGATTCCCCATCTGCGAAAAAACCGCGTTTCCAGCCCATCTGGCTCGCCAGAAAAGGCAAAGCCGAAGACTGACTCCGCTACCCACCCGAACCTCCTTTCCGCCATGCGCCTGATTCCCTCTTCCGCCCTTCTTCTCCCGATCCTCGCCTCACCCCTCTGCGTGGCGGGCGAGCTGACGCTTGAAAGCAAGCCCTTCGTCATCGAACGCAGCCTCGGCACCAGTGCGCTTCCTGCCGCCGCCACCCCCTTGCGCGTCGAGGCGGAAACGCTGGCGGCCCTCGAACTCAAGACCATCCTGCCCCATGGCAGCCGGGTGAAGGCCGGGGAGGTCCTGGTGGAGTTCGACACGGAATCGATCGACCGGAGACTCGATGACGGCAAGCGCGCCCTCGACTCCGCCACCCTCAGTCTGGGGCAGGCCGAGGTCGAACTGAATGCCTTGAAGGAAAGCCTTCCTCTCAGGCTGGATGCCAGCAAGCGCGCCGCCCGAAACGCCGCCGAGGACCTGGCCCATTTCAATACCATCAGCCGCAAGCTCAAGGAGCAGGCCGCCGGGGAAAGCCTGAAGCGCTATCAGCATGCGCTCGAAGGTGAACGTGAGGAACTCCGTCAGTTGGAGAAGATGTACAAGGCGGATGACCTCACGGAAGAGACCGAGGAAATCATTCTCAAGCGCCAGCGCGATTCCGTCTCCGCCGCCGAGTTCGCGCTGAAATCCTCCGAGCAGAACCACAAGCGCAACCTCGAAACCGAGATTCCGCGCGAATCCGAGGAACTCATTTCCGCCGCGAAAAGCAGCGCTCTCTCTCTTGCCAGAGCCGAGACCGAACTGCCGCGCCAGTTCAGCCTGAAGGAAATCGAGTTTGCCGCCACGAAGATTGCGTTCGAGCGCCAGAAGGACGACTTCGCGAAGCTCTCCGCTGACCGAAAGTTGATGAATCCGATCAAGGCCAGCGCTGACGGTTGGTTCTACCACGGCGCGATCGAGGACGGCCGCTGGACCACCGGCGAAGCGATCAAGACCCTGGTTCCCTCCGGCCAGATCGCAGCGAAGAAAACCTTCGCCACCTTCATCCCCGCCAGCTCCCCGCTTTCACTCGTGGCCTTCGCCGATGAAGCCACCGCCGCCTCGCTTCCGGCCGAGTGCACCGGCTTCGCCATCGCAGCGGGCCGCGAGGAACTCATGATCCCGACAAAGGTGGTGAAGATCTCGCCCACCCCCGGAACCGACGGTCGTTTCCGCATCGACTTCAGTGCGACCTGGCCTGCCAACGCCGCACCCGTTCCCGGAGCCAGCGCCCAAGTACGATTGATCTCGTACGAAAACCCCACCGCCCTCGCCATTCCCGCCGCCGCCCTGCGTGCCACGAAGGACGGCTGGTCGGTCACCCTGAAGCTGGCCGATGGAAAAACCGGGCCACACGCCGTGAAGCGCGGACGGGTTTCCGGCGAACTCGTCGAAATCTTTTCCGGTCTTGAGGCTGGTCAAGTCATCATCACGCCGTGATCCGCGCCCTCGTCATTTCCGGACTGCTGGCGGTCACGGCGCAGGCCTTCGAGGAATCGAAACCGGTCGAGGTCACGCCCGCCAGCGTCGATGCCTCGATCAAGCGCGGCATCGACTTCCTGGTCGGCTTCCAGAATCCGAACGGTTCCTGGGGCAATCCGACGCTGACCAAGGACCTCAACATCTATGCCCCGATTCCCGGAGCCCATCACGCCTACAAGGCAGGTGCCACCGGCCTGGCGATTTCGGGCATGCTTGATCACAATGATCCACGCCCGGAAGTGCAGGCCTCGCTCGCCAAGGCCGCCACCTGGCTGGCATCGGAGCTCCCGAAACTCCGTCGCGCCGAACAAACCACCACCTACAACGTCTGGGGCCACGCCTACGGACTCCGCGCGATCACCCGGTACTGGAAGCAGGAGACCGATTCCGCCAAGAAGGCCGAATGGGTCCGGCTCGCCCAGGAACAGGTCGAGCTCGTCAACCGTTATGAGGACGTCAACGGCGGCTGGGGCTACCTTGACATCTATGACGGCCTCGCCACCCGGAAGCCTTCCGGGCTGCCCACCTCATTTACGACGGCCACCGTACTTCTGGCCTTGGAGGAAGCCCGCCGGGTGATGGGCGTGAAGCTTGATGACAAGCTCGTCGCCCACTCGGTCGCCATGCTCGGACGCCAGCGCACGCCGGATTTTTCCTACGTCTACTCGGACAAGCATGTCATGGCCCCGCGCGCGCCGATCAATCGCCCGGCAGGTTCGCTTTCCCGCTCCCAGGCCTGCAACGCGGCGCTGAGGGTGTTCGGCGAGAAGCGGGTCACCGACGAGGTGCTCGATCAATGGGCGGAGCGTTTCCTCGACCGCCAGGGCTTTCTCGACATGACGCGCGAGCGCCCGGTGCCGCATGAGGGCCCGTTCCAGATCGCCGGCTACTTTTACTACTACGGCATCTATTACTTCACGGAGTCCGCCAAGATGCTGCCGAAGGACAAGCAGACCGCCTACGCGAAACGGCTGGCCGCTCTCATTCTCATGCGTCAGCAAAAGGACGGCTCGTGGTGGGATTACCCGCTCTACAGCTACCACCAGCCCTACGGCACCGGCTACGCGCTGATGGCCCTGGCCTGGTGCAAGGACGCGATGAAGTAGCACAAGTTTGCAACTTGTGTGCAGAGGACAGCCCGATTCAGCCCCGCCGCTGACCATTCTCCCAAGGGGAAAAGTAACGGCCTGAGGACAGCTCCAATGGGTGAATGTTACGATGTGCGGACTGGCCCTCGCCACTCGCTATCCTGACCCTTGCCGTCCTCACGATGACCCTTTCACGAGGCTTTAAAGCGTCACGCTACGCCGCCTCAAGTCACGCGGTTCATCGGGCCGACCCGGGGAAAACGGAGCCAGGATCGCCGTGCCCGGCGCATCGTCGGAGGCCACCGCCGGAGCAAGCAGCAGCTTCTCCTCCAGCGTCTCCGCAAAGAGGATGCGTTCGGCGGCCTCGCGCATCTGCATGGGCTACAGAAAGCACGAAATTCTAAATTCTAAATTCTAAACGCTGAGAAGGCAGGAACCCGACCTCCATCCAACAACAAGAGGGGCCCGGGCGGCTCGCCCGGGATCTTAGAATTTGCACTCCGTGGAGTCTCCAAGCCCCGAATGCAGATACGTGTCCCGACTGTCTCAGTCGGGAGTTCCCATCAGGCTGATAAGATCCGAACACTCGATTTTCGGGACCGAGGCCTTCGGAAGGGGTCAAACTTTCGATCCTTTGTTGGTGCGCCTAATAAGAGTAAAGTAGGCATCAAACCAGGATCCAATTTTTGTGACCTCTTTCTTCGGGTCGATCGTGAGGCGTGTGATAGCCATTTGAGAAATCCCTTCAGGAACATGCTTCACAATTATCTCAGGAAGGGAAAATAAACCCGCTTTTGACCACATTTCATCGCTGTTTGATGACGCGCGAAGATTTTCTAAGAAGAAAAATAGGACACATGAAAATATACGTTCGAGATGGATTACTGCTACACCGGCAGGCATCTGTGGGTCATCGCTCGTGTGTCTGGAGGTTCGCGCCTGATGGCTGCCAACGCATCGCAGATCATAGAGTTTTTGGCTGATTTTTTTATCGTAGAATCCTTCAGATTCTAGAAGCTGAAAGAGTCTTTGCTGCAATAGATCCCCTCGGTTAATTCTTTGAGAGCCACAGACTAAACATTCAAGTGCCGAGAACTTCGCTAAAAATTCCAAGTTGTGGGATTGAGAAGCGCTACCCTGCCGGTACATGCGAAGCGCATAAAATAGATCCTTCGTAAGTTCTGTGTCACCAGCGCTGTCCGTGCTGACCATGTCCAGATATTGAAGAAGCTCATTGAGCAGCGTACGGTTACGAGCGTGCCATTGATCTTGTTTTGCTTCCTTTGAATTGAGCCGCGCAAATCCCTCACGCTTCACGTGAAGTACCTGCACGTTTTCCTGATTTCCTTCTCGAACCAAGATAAGTTCGGAAATCTTTGGAGGAGCTTCTGTTATCAGCGAGTAGCAGTCTAACAATGAGTCCAAGCGTTCAAGAGAAATATCAATTGCTTGATCTCGGGTTTGCGTTTCGACTCTGCTGATGAAAACCATTACTTTTCCTGTTGGGTCTCCTCTTCGAAAAGATTCAAAGTGACAATCGTAGCCTCCTAAATTTACCAGAACATGTTCACTTTCCTTGTTAATATTTCCAATTCCCCAATCCGTGTCATGGACGATAAGGTCTCCAGGAAGTCCTTTTACGAATGTTAGGCAGTCATAGGTTGTTGTCTCGTCCGTCGCAAGGGTCGACGCAATCGGATCGGTGGGGTGGATGGAAGTAGAGGACATTTGGAACTGGAGGTTTGAGATTAGGTGGGAAGAAATGACGGGTCACCTGTCCTCACCGCCCCTTTATCATCGCCAGGTTGGCTTCGGCGAAGGCTTTGCCCATGAGGGCGAAGGTTTTGGCGCAGCCGAGGTAGTGATAGCCGGCGTTGGACGCGCCGCGGGTCCACTTGGTGGCTTCTTCGGGACTGATCGTTTCGGCCTCGTATTTTTTTAGGTATTCCTTCTGCTGGGCCTCGTCCATCGAGCCGTCTTTGTTCGCGCTGTTCTTGTCCTTCACCTTGAGCAGATGGGCCATCTGTTTCACCTTGGCGCGCTTCTGGTCGATGGCGTCGAGTTCGTCCGACCAGAAGGGGGCAGTTTCCACGGCGGCGACGTTTCCTTTGAATTCCGGCAGCGCTGCGGGGGCGGCCATGGCTTCGCGGAAGGCGATCGTGTTGCCCTTCGCATTCAGGCCGTCCACGCCGAGCACGCCGATGACGAAGGGCATCTTGGGGGCCTTGAGGTCCTTGCGCACGTCCCGGATGAAGTCGGCCAGCCACTCGCTGTATTTCGAGTAATCGTTGGTCTTGCCGTCCGGGGCTTTGGGATAGGTGTTGCTGTCCACGAGGTCGTTGAAGCCCTGGAGCCAGATGAAGCCGGAGATTTCATAACCCTCGGCCGGATTGTACACCGGGCAGACGCGCTTTGGATCGGCGAGCACGCTTTTCACGTGGTCGACCATGAAGTGATAGAAGCGGCCGCATTCCTTCTCCTTCTTGGCCTTCTCCGCCTCGATGTCCTTACCCTGCTTTTTCATCTGCTCGATCTGCGCCTCGCTGAACACGTAGGGTCCGGCGCTGGGCGGGCGGAATTCGGTGTTCAGGCTGCGGCCTCCCCACGCGGTCTTGATGAGGAGGACCGGCTCCTTGAGCGCGGCATCCATGGTCAGGCCGAAGGTGAACTCGGGGCCGATCTTGCCGCCGTCCTGGGTCGGATTGGAACCTCTGGCGCCGTATCCCGCGGTGAGCTTGCCGGTGCCTTCGGCATTGGCGTTGCCTTCGTAATGGCCGGTCAGGTAGGAGATCCACGTGTGGTCGGCCACGGCGGGCTTGCCGTCCGGGCCGCGCATCTGCTTGAGCAGCGGCGCGGTGGCGGGATCATCACCGATGTAATCGAAGGTTTCGACGCGCGCGTGGCCCTCCATGTTCGACTGGCCGGCGAGGATGAAGACCTTGAGCGGCTTCGCTTCCACGCTGACGGTGGCGAGGAGTGCGGAGGTTAGGAAGATGATGGGGACTTTCATGGTGGGGAGGAGTTTGCTGGTGTTCAGTTTTCAAGGAAGAGGGAGAGATTGATGAGTGACGATTGTTGATTTTTGATTTTCGATTGGAAGAAAGAGCGGCGCTTAATGGGAATGGCATTTCTCCCTGCCAAGGGGTTGCCGCCCAAGTGGTAGCCCTGCCGCAGGCGCGCGAGGGCATCGAGGGTGGTTTTCATATGGCCATGTCTACGGGAAGCAATCGGGCGCGTCGAGATGGTAAGAGTGGGCGGCTTGTCGGGCCGCTTGTATCTTGGGCCTCCGTCTGTGCCCCTCTTTTGGGTTCGTGACAGCGAGGGTAGTTCGATTGGAATGAGTGGCGAGCAGACGGATTTCATTCAGCCAATCAAGCCCGGGAAGATCCACGGATCGAGTAGCAG
The DNA here is from genome assembly GCA_031419215.1 of Luteolibacter sp. Lineage (GTDB taxonomy): Bacteria > Verrucomicrobiota > Verrucomicrobiia > Verrucomicrobiales > Akkermansiaceae > Luteolibacter. The sequence continues at coordinate 50,102 of JANOKL010000408.1, forward strand.
TCCACCTTTTTGGTTGTCTCCGCAATCGATGTTCCACATCCCTTGTCTCACCGCATTTGAATGGAATCGACCCCGCTTCTCAGCATCCATGGTCTTTCGAAGTCCTTCGCCGGAGTGAAGGCCTTGGAGGACTTTGGCTTCGACGTGGAGGCCGGGCGCGTGCATGCGCTGATGGGCGAGAACGGCGCGGGCAAGTCGACGCTGATGAAGATCCTCGGCGGTCTCCAGCAACAGGATGCCGGGGAGATCCGCTTGAGGGGGGAAGTCGTTCGCTTCCGGAGTCCGCATGAGGCCTTGGAGCTCGGGATTTCGATGATCCATCAGGAGCTTCTGCCGTTCCGGAACTTGAGCGTGGCGGCGAACATCGCGATGGGTCGGGAGAAGACCCGTGGAGTTTCCGGTTGGCTCGATCATGCGGCGATGAACCGCGAAGCGGAGGAGCTGCTTGGCCGACTGGGGCTTTCCATCGATCCGCGACGGTTGATGGGCACGCTGAGCGTGGCGGAAATGCAGTCGGTGGAAATCGTGAAGGCGCTGGCCCGGAATGCCTCGGTGATCCTGATGGATGAACCCACGACCGCGCTTTCGGATCGCGAGGTGGCGGCGCTTTTCGAGGTGATCGAGGGCCTGAAGCGGGAAGGCAAAGCGGTGATCTACATTTCCCACAAGATGGACGAAATCTTCCGCATCGCGGACACGATCACGGTCATGCGCGACGGTCGCCACGTGGCCACGCGGCCTGCGGCGGAGATGGACGAGCGCGAGCTCATCCGCCTGATGGTCGGGAGGGATCCCGCGCCACGCGACGTGCAACGTGGAACTCCTGGCGAGGTGCTTCTTGAAGTCCGCGGGCTCGGGGTTCCGGGTCGTTTCGAAGGCGTGGACTTCACCTTGCGGCGTGGCGAGATCCTCGGCCTCGGCGGCTTGATGGGCGCGGGCCGCACCGAATTGACGGAGGCCATATACGGTCTCGCTCCGGCCCGCAGCGGGGAAATCCGGGTGGCCGGGAAAGCCGTCCGCATCCGCAGTCCCAAGGACGCGCTCAAGGTCGGGATCGCCCTCGTCACTGAGGATCGCAAGCGCCACGGATTCATTCCCACGATGCCGGTGGGACCGAATCTAACACTTTCAAGTCTCCGCACGCGATGGATCGATGCGAAAGCCGAGGCGGGCATCGCCGAAGAGCAGATCGCGCGATTCTCCATCAAGGTCGCGGACCGCCGCATGCCGGTGGTCAGCCTGAGCGGCGGCAACCAGCAGAAGGTCGTGATCGCCAAGGCCCTGCTCACCGAGCCGGAAATCCTGATCCTCGACGAGCCGACACGGGGCATCGACGTCGGGGCCAAGGCGGAGATCCATTCGCTGATTACCGGACTCGCCCGCGCCGGCAAGGCGATCCTTGTCATTTCCTCGGAGCTGCCCGAATTGATTTCCCTGAGCGACCGCCTACTCATCATGCGCCAAGGCCGCGTGGCCGCCGAGTTGGATCCGCTGCATGCCAGCCCTGAGGAAATCATGCGCCACGCCATGCCTGTTTAACCACCTTCCATCCGCCATGACCGCGAACTCCACCACGCCGCTGAATTTTCTGAAATCCTGGGGCCTTGTCATTGCCCTGCTGGTCATCGGAACCACGCTTTCCCTGGCTCATCCGATGTTTCTAACAGCTCCGAATTTGCTGAACGTCGCTAGGCAGATCTCGATCAACGGCATCCTCGCTGTCGGCGTGACGCTGGTGCTGCTGACCGGTGGCGTCGATCTTTCGCTCGGCTCGGTGGTTGCCCTCGCCGGGGTGGTGGCGGCCAGTCTCGCGCATCCCGGCGACCCGGTCATCGTGGCGGTCGCTGCAGGCATCGCAGTGGGGGCGGCTTGTGGAGCGACGAATGGCCTGATGGTGACGCGTGGGATGATCCCCTCATTCATCGCCACGCTCGGCATGATGACCGCCGCGCGCGGATTGGCGCTGGTGCTTGCCAAGGGTCGCCCAGTTTCGAATCTCAGCGAGGAGTTCACCCGCATCGGTGGTGACCTCGGGACGCTGCCCATCCCGGCCATCGTCCTCGCGGTCCTCGCCGTTACGACGGCCATCGTACTTCGCAATCTCCGGCTCGGCCGACACTTGTATGCGGTCGGTGGAAATGCGGATGCCGCCAGAGCTTCCGGCATCGGTGTGGGCCGCGTGCGGATGATCGCCTACACCGTCTGCGGAGCCTTCGCCGGAGTGGCGGGCGTGGTGCTGGCCTCGCGGATCACGACCGGCCAGCCGAATGCGGGAGCCGGCTACGAACTCGATGCCATCGCCGCCGTGGTCATCGGCGGCACCAGCCTTTCCGGAGGTGTCGGCACCATCGGTGGCACGATTCTCGGAGCACTGCTAGTCGGGGTGATCAACAACGGGCTCGATCTGATGAACGTTTCCTCCTACTACCAAGCCATCGTCAAGGGCGTCATCATCGTGGGCGCCGTCTGGCTCGATCGAAACCGAAACCCATCATGAACTCCATCGCCAAGAAACTCATCGCCGGCTGCCTGATGCTGCTCGCCCTCTGCGGCTGCCAGCGCAGTTCCACAAGCTCCAACGGGTCCGGGCAGATCGTCGTCGGCGTCTCATTGCTGAATCTTTCCAGCGAGTTCATCGTCATGCTCAACGAGTCGATGGAGGCCAGGGCCGGAGAGCTTGGCGTGAAACTCATTGTCAACGATGCCCAGCGCAGTGCCGAGCGCCAGATCCAGCAGGTGGAGGGCTTCATCGCGCAGAAGGTCGACGTCATTATCCTCAATCCCTGCGAGGTCGATGCCAGCTCGCCCGCCGTCGACAAGGCGATCGCCGCTGGCATTCCGATCATCAATCTGAACTCGGCCACCAAGTCGGTGCCCACCGCCTTTGTTGGCTCGCACGACGAGGAGTCCGCGCGCATGGCCATGGAGTTCATTGCCAAGCGGCTCAATGGCAATGGCAAGGTCCTGATGATGCAGGGCTTCATGGGACAGGCCGCGCAGTTGAAGCGCGACGAAGGCGCGCGCGAGATCCTCGCGAAGAACCCGGGCCTCGAGCTGCTCGCCACCCAGACCGCCGAGTGGGATCGGGCCAAGGCGATGAGCCTGATGGAAAACTGGATCCAGGCCCACGGTTCGAACATCCAGGCGGTGTTCGCCCAGAACGACGAGATGGGCATGGGCGCGCTGCTCGCCCTGGAGCGCGCCAATCTCAAGGACAAGGTCGTGCTCGCCAGTATCGATGCCATCGCCGACGCACTCGAAGCGGTCAAAGGCGGCCGCCTCGATGCCACGGTCTTCCAGGACGCGAAAGGCCAGGGCCGCACGGCCGTGGAGGTGGCGCTGAAGATTGCCAAGAAGGAGCCTTACGAGAAGGAGACCTTCATTCCCTTCCAGCTCGTCACCAAGGAAAACGCCGATCAGCCGAGGTAAAAGCGAGCATCCCTTGGGGTCGGCGGCTTACTTCTTCGGTGCGGACTTTTTCACCCACTCGCCGAATTTCTCGGGATTGATGCCGGCGCTGTAGCCGCCTTGAGCGAGCTTGGCACCGGTGGCGTCGGTGAGGAAATAGGTGGGAAAGCCTTTAACGCCGTATTCTTTCTGGAGGGCTTCGTCCTTCTTGCTGCTGGCAGCGCCGCCGGGTCCGAAGTCGAGTTTCAGGAGCACGAGATTCTGATTGGCGAAGGTGTCGAAGGCGGATTCGGAGAAGACTTCCTTCTCCAGCTTGATGCAATACGGGCACCACTCGGTGCCGGTGAAGAGGACCAGGATCGGCAGGCCGGTTTCCTTGGCCTCGTCCTGCGCCTTGTCCATTTTCGTCAGCCACTTGGCCTTGCGATTCGCGTCGACGGCTGGCTTGGCTTCAGCGGTCGCAGCCGGGGCCGCAGCCTCCTTCGCCTTCAATTCCTTGATCACGGTTTGATCGGCCGCCGAGAGCTTTGATTGGGCAAAGGTCGTCAGCTTGCCGTTGCGGAGGCGGAGGGTGACATTGTCGCTGTCGCTCTTCACATACTCGGCATCGATGGCGACGCCCTCGGTGTTCGTCCAGGTGCGGGATTCCGCTTGGACGGGAAGAAGCAGGAGGGAGGCGCTGAGGAAGAGGCAGGAAATCGACGTTTTCACGACGCTGAAGATGAACTCTTCCGGAGCGGAGAACAAGGTCTAAGATAAGCGGGATGGAGAAGGTCGCTTGGCGATCCTGCGGGCGGCTTCAAGGCTTCGCCGTCATCAGCGCCTCGATCTGCTTCGTGATCGCGGCGGCGCTTTCGGTAGCTTGGTCGGTAGGCTGGCCGGGCTTGGAGCCGGGGCCGCCGGGCACGCCGGGGCGCTTGTGGCCGATCTGGCTCATCCAGGCAGCGAAGCGCGTGCCCATGCGTTGGTGGGCCAACTTGCGGATCTCCGGACCCTTGTCTGGAAACAAGGCCTCGGCCGAGTTGATGCCATCGAGCTTCGCGCCCAGGAACTGTGTGAGGAGCTCGCGCGCCATGATCCAGTGGCCCCCGCGGTTCGGGTGCACGCCGTCCGGGGAAAGCAGGAACGCCGGGTCCTTCGCGCGTCCCTCATCGAGCGCCTTGCGCATCGGCCCGTGGAAATCGATCACGTCCCAGCCCACGGTGCGTTTCGTGAGGAGCCACTCGGTGTAGCGGGTCAAGTTTTCATCGTGGAACTTCAAGGCGGCGTTGCCCTTGTCATCGCGGACCGGTGGCGTGCAGAGAATGACGCGCGTCACGCCGGACTTGAGAGCGGCATCGCGCAAGTGGGTGATGGCATCGGTGAAGCGCTTCAGTCCCTCGTCATTCGGCGGCAGGCTGCTGCCATCGTTCATGCCGTAACAAACGACGAGCAGGTCCGGCTTCGTCGCCGTCAGCGCGCGATCCAGGCGCTCGCTGACCATTGGCCGACCGAAACGATGCGCCTTGAGATGACCTGCGTTCTCCTGCTCTGTTAGATCGGAAGCCGTCTCACTTCCCAGACCCAGATTGATCACCTCGGTCTTGATCCCATTCGCCAACAGCCAGCATTCGAAGTCAGTCACATATTCCCCGCCCTGAGTGATGCTGTCGCCGAGAAACACGATGCGTTTCACGCCTTGCAGTTTCGCGGAGACAGCGGAATCCGCAGCCCTGGCAGGAACAGCCAACAGGAAAACGGCGAGGAGGCAGCGAAGGAGAAGGGTGGAGTTCATGGGTTTACTAAAGTCAGACAGCGTAACGGGTCGCACGCGATGGTTCTTCCAATCTCAAGCCGAAAGAAACTCCACCGCCCGCCTTTCCATCCAGCCGTCGCTGCCACCCGGAAAGCCTACGTGACCGCCGGTTGCAGGGATTTCGAGGTGGAAGTGGTCGCTGGCCTCCGCTTCCTCGCGAGGATAGCAGCCGGGGCCAAGGAAGGGATCATTGGCGGCGTTGATGAGGAGGGCCGGGATGCGGATGCGGGAGAGAAACTGCCTCGAACTACTGCGTGCCCAGTAGTCTTCGGCATCGCGGAAGCCATGCAGCGGTGCGGTGTAGCGATCATCGAACTGCCTGAAGGTGCGCACACCTTTCAGTCCGGCGGGATCGAGCAGGTCGGGAAACATCGGCTGCTTGGCGCGGATTTTCCCGGCGAGGGAGTCGATGAAGCGCTTCATGTAAACCGAGCGGTTGAACGGTGTTCCGAGCGTTTTCGAGGAGCACGCGAGATCACAAGGCACGGAAAAGGTGACCGCGCGGTGCAGTCGCGGAGAACGCTCGTCAGCCTGTTCGCCGAGGAACTTGAGCGTCATGTTTCCTCCCAGGCTGTAGCCGATGAGATCCACTTGCGCGGCAGGATGGGTGCCGAGGGCGTGCTCGACCACCGCGTGCAGATCCTCACTGGCCCCGCTGTGGTAAAAGCGCGGCAGGCGGTTCATTTCCCCGCTGCATCCACGGTAGTTCCATGCGAGAACGTCCCATCCCCGCCGGACCAGCGCGGAGGCCATCGCCTGAATGTAGGCGGCCCCAGCGCTGGCTTCGAGCCCGTGGGAGAGGATGGCGAGGCGGGAGCGGCCTTCATTGACCCACTCCAAATCGAGGAAATCCCCGTCGGCCAGTTCGAGCCGCTCCGCCAGATGAGTCACCCGCGCAGCCTTCCTGAACAATGCGGGCACGATCGTCTGCAAGTGCCCGCCCGGCAGCCAGAAGGGAGCCCGATAGGTGGAGTGCGGAACAAGCGGCATCGAAAGGAGAGTGGCTGCTGCGAAGTTGAACTTGATCCGCGCTTAGCAGTAGCCGAGCGACTCTTGAAATTGCAGACAACCGGTGCGATGCTGGCGACCTCAATCCCAACTCACTTCTTCTGCGCTCCTTCCAGCTTCTTCAGTTGTTCGGTGAGATAGGGGCCGCAGTTGGTTTCCTTGCCGTCCTTGGAACGGATCACGTAAGGCTTGCCGGTGGTGGAGGATTTCGTCGCCACCTGCTCGATGAACTCGGCTGGTGTATGGATGTCCTTTTCATGCGCCTGCCATTTCTTCGCCAGGAACTCGGCGGCATTCGCGGCGCTGTATTCGCTGCCGTTGCGGACGAACTTCGCCCCCTCCAACCCGCGGACGTGCGCGATCAGGGCCTCGATCCGGGTCTTCGCGGTTCCAGCCGCATCCTCGGCACGGAGACTGGGAGCGGCGGTGATGCTTGCGATGACTCCGATCAAGAGCGCGAGAAACAGGCGTCGGGGGTTCATGGTGAGTTCCATCATTTCTCCCATCTGAGGATATTTCCATTCGATTCTGAAAATCTACGCCGGTCTGGTGGATCGCCTCGGGCACCCATGTGCAATTTGCTGCCGTCGCCTCCATTCTGCACGCTTTGCGCGCCCGGCATTTCGCATGCATCAAGACACCAGAAGGCTTCTGCGGATCGATGCCGGCTGGCACGGCGCTTGCGAAAGGAGTCTACCGCCTCTCACCTTTCGCTGTGATCGGACTTGAGGCACCAACCACAACAACCAAAAAAAATGAAAACCCTGATGACCGCAGTGAGCGTGTTCGCCCTTGGCAGTGTCCTGCACGTGGCAGCACAAGCCGAGAAGGTGGAGAAGAAAACCGACGTCACCGAGAATTCCGATGGCAGCGTGACTAAGACGGAAACGAAAACCACCACTACCTTCAATCCTGAGGCGAGGACAAAGGTCGTGCAGTATTTCGATACCTACAAAACCGATCCCTATGGCCTTCCACCCGCCTGGGTCACCCGGATGAAGATGAAGGAAATCCCCACCACCTGGCGCACCACCATCGCGCCCGGAGTCGTCCTGGCCGAGAAGGAGCGCTCGTATCTCGTCGATGCGCCTCCGGAACTGGTCAAGGTCCTGCCTGCCCCCGGCACCGGCGTCCGCTACTACGTCGCTGGTAGCAACGTCGTGGCAATCGATCCGAGCTTCCGGATCGTCGATTCGATCGCGATCCCTTCGATCAAGATCATTTCCGAATAACTGCCCCCAACCTGGAGACGTGTTCGCTGTTTGAGCAAACTTCGCGTGTTGTTCGGTGCGGCGAACACGTTTCCACCTCCCTGCTGTCTCCCCCAGCGGGTGTTGTTCCGCCATTCTCAGAGCCCCTTCATTCCCACGATGTCGCGGCGCTCCTTCAAACTTCTGCTTCCGGGAGTTCCCGCCTGCCTCGTCCCATGCTGCCGTCAGCAGATGGGCGCGTCCCAAACCCTTTAAAAGCAGGGTTTTCATCGATTTGGAAATTTTGCGGAATTCTGTAAATTCTGTTAGAAAATGCCCGAGCGTTTCATTCGGCTGGATTTTCAGACAGGCTCTTAGAGCTGCGAGCGGAAGATCGCGCCGGTGGCATCGCCGACTTTTTCCAACAGTGGGCGGTGTTTCCAGTCCTCATAAGTGATTTCCCGGGCAAGGGTCTTGTCACGCTCGAACATCTCAATCTCAGCCGCGGCGAATTCATGGCCGATGACGTTGAGATTCGCCTCGTCGTTGAGCCGGAAGGAACGGTTGTCGAAGTTCGCCGAGCCGACGGAAGTCCAGGTGTCGTCGATGATCATCGTTTTGCAGTGATACATCGTCGGTTGATACTCGAAGATGCGCACGCCCGCCTTGAGCAAACGGCCCCAGCGGTGGCGTGACGCGACGCGCACGAGCGAGGAATCGAGGTGTTCGCCGGGCAGCAGGACCTCCACCTTCACGCCGCGTGCGACCGCAGCCATGAGGGTCTCGGTGGTGAGGTCATCGGGGACGAAGTAGGCGTTGCCGATGCGGATGTTCCGCTCGGCGGCGGTGATAGAGAGCAT
>JANOKL010000409.1:0-19861 GCA_031419215.1 Luteolibacter sp.
CCATCCATCATGTCAGACGGGGCAACGATGTCTGCTCCAGCACGAGCGTGGCTGAGTGCTTGCCTGCAAAGTACGGCGACCGTTTCGTCATTGAGGATCTCTAATTCACCGCGTGAATTTCTCTGGACGATGCCATCGTGACCGTCGGAGTTATAAGGATCCAGCGCGACATCGGTGATGATGCAGAGCGTAGGATGAGCCGCTTTGATCGCACGGATCGCACGCGGCACGAGACCCTCATCATGGTAAGATTCCTCAGCAAGTGATGTCTTGAATGATTCCTCGATTTTCGGGAAAAGCACGACTGCCGGGATGCCGAGCGCATGGGCCTCTCCGGCTTCGCGAACGAGATTTTCCAAGGACCAACGCGTCACACCGGGCATCGAAGAAATCGGCGTATCCTCAGCATTTTCATGAAAAAACAACGGCAAGATCAAATCCGTCGCCGTCAGTGTCGTTTCTCGAACCATGGAGCGAATCGCAGGCGTGCGGCGGTTACGGCGAGGACGGATCATGGCAGGAAATGGGATATGAGTTACTTCGCGATCTTCGTGAATTTCTCGTCGATGAATTTCAGGATGAGTGCTTCGAGGTCATCGTTTTTCAAACGCTCGACGACATCCACCGAGAAGCCACGCGCGATGAGTTGGCGGGCGTTGACTGGATCGATACCACGAGCGCAGAGGTAGAAAATTTCCTCGTCGCTGATCTGCGAGGAAGTGCTGCCGTGGGAGCATTTGACTTGGTCGGCATTGATCTCGAGACCGGGCATGGAGTTCGCCTCGCAGGAGTCACTCATGAGAAGATTCCGGCAGGTCTGATAGGCGTCCGTGTGGTGGGCACTTTCATCCACGAAGATGAGGCCGGAGAAAATGGTACGAGAGCGGTCGTAGAGTGAATTTTTATACAACAAGTCCGAGTAAGCGCCTTCGGAAACGTGATGTTGGAAAGTCCGTTGGTCGTATTCCTGTTCGTTTGATGGGATGGAAACAGAGAGCATATCCGAGCGCGAGCCAGGGCCTTCGAGGCGGGAGAGCGATTCATTTCGCGCCCAAGCAGCTCCGGTGTTGAGGATGAATCCCGTGGTGGAGGCGTCGCGCGCGGCAGCGGTTTCGTTGATCTGGATGATGCGGCTGAATTCGTTGAGGGCTTGGATCGCCACGTAGTCGAGCTGGGAATTTTGCCCGGCGTTGAGGTCGTTAAAGGCGATGGCGAGGCCGGGTTCCTCATCATTTGCCGAGTGGAAAAGATCGACGACGCGGACCTTCGAGCTTTTTCCGGTGACGATGAGTGTGTGCGGGAAGATGACCGTGTTTTCCCCAGAAATCCAGTGGTGAGCCTCGATGCTGCCGCTGATTTCCACGCCGTCTGGGACGTGGATGAAGAGGCCATTGGTGAGCGAAGCTTCGTGCAGCGCGGCAAATTTCGCCGAGCCGAGCCGCGTTTCCTGTTTCATGAAATACGCTTGCACGAGGTCGCTGTGCGAGACGAGGGCTTCTGCTAGGGAAAGGCAGACGACGTTCTCTGGCAGGTGGGATTCCACGTGAATCAGTTCGTCATTCGCGAAGACAAACTTCGCCGCAGGTTTCTCCAGTCCGGTCGAGCGGGCGATGAGATCATTCGCCGCCGTGACAGGGGATTTCTGAAATTCCGAGAAATCGAGCTGCTTGATGCTGGAGAAACGCCATGTCTCATCGCCGCGTTTTGGTGCAGGAGTGGCGAGAAAACGTTTCCAAGCCGCTTGCTGACGCGCAGCAAACCAAGCAGGAAGATAAGCCGGAGTTTCCGGAGCGGTGGTGAGGATAGATGGCATGTCGAGAGTGGTCATGGTGGTGAAAGTTTTTTAATGATCGATTTGGCGAGATTTTCTTTGATCTCGCGATGGCGTGGAATGGGCTGGCAAACTTTCGTTTCCTTGTTTTGATACCAATCATGGCAGCCACCATGACGAATGAATTCACAGCCAAGCTCAGCTAGCTTACGCACGAGATCAGCTCGCTTCATGCGATGAGAAGTTCCGAATGATGAATGACCCCAGGAATGGCGTCCGTGGATAAATCTTTGTATAAATCAACTAGATGTATTTTCAGATCTTCGAATGACTCTCCCTGAGTTTGATAATCGGGGTATTCATCAAGATAGCCTAAAAAGTGATCCCCGTCTTTCCACCATGTGAATTGTGTTTTCATAATTTGCGGTCAGTTGTTTATTTTTTCTAATGCTTCAAGGTCGCCAAGATCTTTATGGCGACCCGTAGAACGCTTATTTATTTTTAAATCCTCAAGTCCGATGAAGGGAAATTTTGCTCCGGCAAGATCGAGCATTTCAGAACGGGCGTAGGCCTCATCAAAAGTTACTCCGAGAATTTTCACTAAAATATCGATTCGATAAGGCGGTCCTCCAAGCTGGCTCATACGTTTATCATCAAGGAAATTTTCAACCTGCACGTTCGGCAAAGGGCCAAAGAAGTCATGTATTGCTTTCACAATTCTCTCTGCGTTTTCCGGAGATTTCTCCACGAAGAAATTGATGTCGCCAGTGTATCGGGGATGACCATGCGCAGTGACAGCGTATCCTCCGATAATCATGAATTTAAGCCCATGGGACATCAACGACTCGGCAAACTCTCTGAATTCTTGATCCGGTTCCATTTGAAGTTTTGTGTTTTTGAGAACGAAGAAGTGCCAGTGCTTGGAGCCTTTCGCGCGGTGTTTTTGATTTCCAATAAGCAGCGGTCGCAGCTTCGTCCTCTTCGTGGGTGGCGAAGCTGACGTGAATGGGGCCGTTCCGTAGCGAGTTCATCATATCGTGGGGATGCGTTTTTGTTTCGCCCATTCAGGGCTATGATTCTTATACATCATGTCACCCAAGGTGTTGCCCTGGGCTATCACATTGCTGCACCGTTGGTGCTGAAGATCCTTAACTAAGGTCATATCAACCCACGCTTCCTTCCATTTCCAAATCAATCAGCCGCTTCAACTCCACGGAATATTCCATCGGGAATTCCCGGACGAGGTCGTTGATGAAGCCGTTGACCGCGAGAGACATGGCTTGGCCTTGGTTGAGGCCGCGCTGTTGCATATAAAATAACATCTCGTCCGAGACTTGGCTGACGGAGGCCTCGTGCTGGGTGGCGTGCTGATTTCCTCGAACGGTGATGGCCGGGTAAGTATCAGTGCGGCTGTGGCTATTGATGAGTAGCGCGTCGCATTCCGTATTATTTTTACAGCCTTTGAGGTGCTTTGGAATGTGGACTTGGCCACGGTAAGTCGAGCGGCCTTCGCCGACAGATATGGATTTAGAAACGACGTTGGAGGTCGTGTCATCGGCCGCGTGGATCATCTTCGCGCCGGTGTCTTGGTGCTGTCCCGTATTGGCGAGGGCGATGGAAATGACCTCACCACGGGCGCGCTCGCCCTTCATGATGACGCCGGGATACTTCATCGTCAGGCGCGAGCCGATGTTGCAGTCGATCCAGCGGACTTCGGCGTCCTCCATCGCGAGGCCGCGCTTGGTGACGAGGTTGAAGACGTTCGACGACCAGTTCTGCACGGTCACGTACTGGATCTTCGCGCCCTTGAGTGCGACGAGCTCCACGACAGCGGAGTGCAGCGTGGCGGCCTCGAATTTCGGCGCGGTGCAGCCTTCCATGTACATCACCTCGGAGCCTTCGTCGGCGATGATGAGCGTGCGCTCAAACTGGCCGAAGTTTTCCGAGTTGATGCGGAAATACGCTTGGAGCGGCTGCTTCAGCTTTACGCCTTTCGGGATGTAGATGAACGAACCGCCGGAGAACACCGCGCTGTTGAGGGCGGAGAACTTGTTGTCGGCGGTCGGGATGACCTTTCCGAACCAAGGGCGGAAAATGGCTTCGTGCTCCTTCAGGCCTTCGGTGGAATTCACGAAAATGACGCCGAGCTTGGTGAGCTCCTCCTTCATGTTCGAGTAGGCCGCTTCGGAGTCGAACTGGGCTTCCACTCCGGCGAGGAACGCGCGTTCCTGCTGGGGAATGCCAAGCCGCTCGAAGGTTTCGAGCACGTCGGCGGGCACGTCCGCCCAAGAGCGCTTCGGCTTTTCCCCGTCGGAGAGGTAGTAGCGGATGATGTCGAAATCGATGTTTTCCAGGTCCTTGGTGGCCCAGTTCGTCGGCATCGGCTTGTCGCGGAAAACCTGCAGGGCCTTGTGGCGGAATTCACGGACCCACTGCGGGTCGTTCTTCACGTCACAGATGTAATCGACGGTCTTTTCCGTCAGTCCACGCCCAGCGTCGAACTTGTGGCGCTCCGGGAAATGGAAATCCCCCTTGCTGCGGTCGATGTCGATCGCCTCGCGGGTCTCGGCATCAAGGGTGTTGGTGGCTTCGTAGGACATGGTGGGAGAGGAAATGACTAATGACTAAGCACTAATGACTAAAGGGAAGACGAGTTAGGCTGGGGCGAGGGCGTCTTCCTTGAGGAATTCGTAGCCGTCCTTTTCGAGCTCGAGGGCGAGCTCGGGGCCGCCGGAGCGGACGATCCTGCCTTCAGCCATCACGTGGACATGGTCCGGCTTGATGTAGTCGAGCAGGCGCTGGTAGTGGGTGATGAGCAGGAAGCCGCGATCGGGGGAACGCATGGCGTTGACGCCCTTGGCGACAATTTTCAGCGCGTCGATGTCGAGGCCGGAGTCGGTCTCGTCGAGGATGCCATATTTTGGATCCAGCATGATCATCTGGAGGATCTCGTTGCGCTTTTTCTCGCCACCGGAGAAGCCTTCGTTGACCGAACGCGCGGTGAACTTGCGGTCCATTTCCAACAGGTCCATCTGCGCATAGAGGTGCTTGTAGTAGGCCACGGCATCGAGTTCCTCGCCCTTGGGCAGGCGCGATTGGAGGGCGGCGCGGATGAAGTTGGCGTTGGAGACTCCGGGGACTTCCGAAGGATATTGGAAGGCGAGGAAAACCCCGGCGCGCGAGCGTTCGTCGACCGACATTCCGAAAATGTCCTGACCGTCGAGGGTCACGCTGCCGCCAGTGACGACGTAGCCTTCATGGCCTGCGATGACCTTTGAGAGGGTGGACTTGCCGGAGCCGTTCGGGCCCATGATGGCGTGGACTTCGCCGGCTGGGATCTCAAGGGTGACTCCCTTGAGGATTTCGGTGCCGTTTTCGAGGGTGGCGTGGAGGTCTGTGATGAGGAGGCTCATGGTGGAAGAAAATGACGAATGACGAAATCCGAATGACTAATGAGAAGAAAGTTGGCCGCGGAGGGTGAGTTCGATGTCGGTGACGACGGTGCCGGGGGGCAGATCGAGGAAATCAGCGAGGTTGACGCCTGGCTTGAAGGTCACGTCGTGGATGACGCCGGTGCTGCGGTCGTGGAAATGCCCGTGCTCGGCCACGTTCGGGCAGAAGCGGGACGACTCGCGCTCGAAGTTCACCTGCCGGACGATGCCGTGTTGAACCAAGGCTTCGAGGCAGTTGTAAACCGTTGCCAGCGAGATGCTTGGGAGGGCTTCCTTGACGCGAAGGAAGACGTCATTCGCGGTCGGGTGATCGCGATCCTGAAGAAGCGTCCGGTAAACTTCCCGGCGCTGCCGCGTCATGCGGAGCCCCGAAATTTCCTCCGGAATCACCATTTCACCGCTCGGAACTGTCAAGTTGTCGACCATCTCGGGCGGCAACCTAGGGTCCAAATGATCAATATCAAGAACTATTCTAAATTGGATCGGGCTCGGGTCAGCCCCGCCAAACCCCCTTATTCAGAGACTGTGGTGGTGGATGCGGTCGCTTCCTTCGGGAGGATGTCACCGACCACCCGCTTTACGCCGTCTTCAGCGAACTTGCTCCGCGGGAAGATGTTACGAGCCTTGAGGTACCAGGAAAGCGCGCTTCCGGTCTGCTTTGGAGTGCGTTCCTCGAACTGACGCGCGCGATCCAGAGCCTTCGTGAAATCAGCGACCTTCGGAGCCAGAAGCTCCAGTTCCCGGCCCAACTTCGGATCATCCGGAAAGGAGGTGCGCAGCTCGGCGAGCTGCTCGTAGGCGGCATAGTCCTGGCCCATTTTGCTGAATTCAGACGCCTTGCCGAGTGCTGCCTCGATCTTGGTCAGATTTCCGATGACCTGCTTGAAGGCATCCTCGCGGCCCGCATCACCTTGAATGGCGGGTGCCAGTTCATACTGGCGCTTGAAGATTTCCCGGAAATTCTTTTCGACGATCAGACGGTCGAAGTCGTTTCGCGCCACCAACATTGGGCTAGCATCGCCGATCATCTTACGGAACTCATCGAGTTTCGGATTCGTCGGCCAGATCTCAGTCGCTGCCTTGATCTTTTCGGCGGCCTTGTCGTTGTTTTTGGCATAGAGGTGGGCCTTGGCTTCCTCGATCGCCAGATCGGAGGCCAGCGAGTAGCCGGCGATCGCGCTATCAACCTTCGAGGACGGGAAATCCATGGCATTTTTCTTCAGCCGCGTAGCGAGTTCCTTGGCCTTGGTGTAGTCGCGGGCTTGGAGCGTGCCGTAGAGTTCATGCAGGTCTCGAACGTATGAGGCAACACGCTGCTTCTTATCCAGGGAAAGGGTGGCTACCGGCGACAGATACTCGCCGAGGGCGTAGGCTTCCATCAGTCGCTGCGAAGCCGAATGCAGCTCGTTTCGGGAAAGCATCAGGTCGAACGCCTCGATGTATTTATCCACCTCGCGGATCGCTTCATTCGAGAGCGAATCAAGCGACGAAACCGTCGGGTTCACGCCGACCGATTGGGAAAACAGCTTGGCGACGTCGGAGTTCTTGTCGATGCGCAGGGTAGAGTCGCCGTCCTTCCAGATCTGGTTGTAGAAACGGGCGGCCATCAGGACGTGTTCGTAGCGGCGCTGGACGAACCACTGGATCATGTTGACCTGGTACTGGGCCTTCGTCTGGACGGTCTGGACCTCGGTGCGGGCGATGTTGGCCTTTTTCAGGACCTCGATTTCCGCAATGCGTCGCAGGGTGTTGGCATACTTCAGAGACTGGGTCCCGGCACCGGGATTGTTTCCGCCTGACGAGGGTTGGGCGGCGGGTTGGCCGCCTCCGGCTCCACCTCCCTGTGGCCGGGCGGCGGGTTGCCCGGCGCTCAGGCTCCGGTTTTCCGCCTCGTGGCGCGCGTCCCAGTCACCTTCCTTCATGATCTTCAGCTTTTCCTTTTCGATTGAATCGTTCAGCATCTTCAGACCGTTGACGTCATTCTTGGCGAGCATCGCGACATAGATCGCCTCGGCCAGAGAACCGCAGATGTTGGCATCGCCGGGGTACGTTCCAGCGCGGGGCAGGAGCCGGAAGGACTGGACCAGACTGGGCCCGCCGGATCGAAGAGGGGAAATGGTGTCGAGGATTTCCTTGATCGTGGCCCGGTATTCATTGGCGGCACCTGTCTGCTCCGGTGGTTGGCTCAGATATTTTTCAAAGCGGGCCTTGAGGACCCGGTTGTCGCCGAGCGGGATGGCAACGCCTCCGATGGTGATCGTTTCCGCCGAGGGATCGAGCATCGGGATTTCCTCGCCTAAGGGGCTCTTTGCCTTGGTGTCGTCCTTCGGGCGTTGGACCGTGGTGTCCGGCGCGGCTTGCGGCGCGACGGGAGCGGGCGGGGTGTAAACCTGTGCGGAGGCGAGGCCGGTCAGCAGGAAAAGCGTGGCGAGAGGTTTCATGGCGGACAAAAAGGGAAAGATTGGTTTCAGAGACGGTTGATGGCGTTTGCGACGGCGATGCCGCCCTGTCGGAAGGTCACACGGAACGAATAGCGCTGCTCGCGCTCGATGTTGAGGCTCTTCAGCTCTGGCGGGATTTCCACGCCGATGAACTCCGCACCGCCGGCGGCCTCGATCTGCACGCTGACCAGGCGGGTGCCGTCCTTGGTCTCGTCGCCGCCGAGGATGCCGTCGATTTTTCCATCCAGCACATACTCGTTGCCTCGGAGGCTGTTGCCGTTCTGGAGGTATTCCTCCATCGAGAGCTTCGGCATATTGCCAAAGCCGGTCTGCTTCTTACTGAAGGTGGATTTCCCGATGAAGACCAGCGCCACGATGGCGATGATGATCCCACCGATCATGCCGGGATGGAGGCTGGAACTGGCGCGACGGGACATGGATGGTGTGAGGGTAAGTTGGAAAAATTCAGTGAATCATTCGATCTGGTGGGAAGCTTAGCATCAAAATGCGCAGCTTGGAATCGGGAACTTCAGTCCCATTGATGACGTCGCGCCCCGGCCCAGGCGGCCAGCAGGCCCACCCCAATGTGGGCCCCGAGCGTGTAAATGCAGGCCTGTTCCGCGGAAAGCGAGGTGTCGATCACCGATTTCACCGCTGCGGTGACTTGCGGCGTCAGGCCATCGATGCTGCCGGACCAGGCCCAGTAGGCGGAAATAAAGGGCCTTGTGAACCCTTCAACACTCTGTGGAAGGGCGAGCACCGCGCCTGAAAGGGGAAGCTGGAAGCCGACGAGGTAGATTGAAAGCAGTGAGGCTTGCTCAGCCGTCCGCATGAGTGCGGAAATCGCGAGGCACACCGACGTAATCGCTCCGTTCACTAACAGCAGGAACATCGCATGCTGGACGAAGTCCCCTCGGAATGGCGCGAAGGTGTTCACGAAAAACGCCATCCACAGTGACTGCGCGATCACGAGACAAGACAGGAACGCGACTTTGCTCGAAAGGTAGGCGAAAGGCCGCAGCCCACCGAATTTCTCCTTCTCGTAAATCAGCCGCTCGCCCGCGATTTCCCGCGCCGAATTATTCGAGCCCATCAGCGAAAGCAACACGGCTTGAAACATGATGATCCCGGAAATCGCCGAGCCAACCTTCAGTTGCTCCTGCTTGACCATCTGAGTATCCTTGATTTCGTCCTCGATGTTCGACTGGCGCGTATCGGAGAATTTCGGAATCGGCTTGTTTGCCTTCTCGCTGAAAAATGTCACCAGAAGCGGGAAGCAGATCAGGATCGCGAGTTGCAGCAGCACCTGCCCGCGGTCGCGGAAAAAGATCCGCCAGCGCCGCGAAAGCAGCGTCGCGAACTGGCTGAAGAATCCCGGCAATTTCGGCTCGATGGTCTCGATCTTTTCTCCGTCCTCGGACTTTTCCGTCGTCGGCACGATCAGCGCTCCGGACTTCATCAGCTTCTCCCGGTTCACCTCCAGCATGCCGTTGTAGGCCACGCTGTGCTTTTCCCACGAGGATTTCCAACGGTCGGAGGTCTGCGTCGCCAAGCGCGGATAGACCTCCTCGGTGTCCTTCACGGAAAAGTAGTGCGTCAACTGCTCCGGCGGACCGTGGTAGGCCACGCGACCTTCGTGCAGCACCAAAATCGAATCATAAAGCTCCAGGTGCGCCAGTGAGTGCGTGACCGAAAGCACGATCCGGCCATCCTTCCGGGAAAGATCATGCAGGAGTCTAACAATCTCCCGCTCGGAGCGCGGATCGAGGCCGCTCGTCACCTCGTCGCACAGCAGCAGCTTCGGATCAGACACCAGCTCCATCGCCAGCCCCAGCCGACGCTTCTGACCGCCGGAAAGCACCTTCACCGGCCGGTCGGAGATCGCGGTCAGGCCGGTTTCCTCCAGCACCCGGTCGATCCGGCCATCGAGGTCGGCATTGTCTTTCGAGCGCACCCGCAGCCGCGTGGCCGCCTCCACGGACTCGTCCACCGTCAGCGGATCATACGCAATCGAGAACTGCGGCACGTATCCGATTTCCGACGGCGAAAAGTCACCTTCTTTCGAAAGATCCCGCCCGTCCCAGATCAAGGCACCGTCGGACTCCGGATTCAGCCCGGCAATGGTTTTCAGTAGCGTTGTTTTTCCGCAGCCCGAGGGCCCCACGATCGCCATGAAATGCCCTTTGGGTATCCGGATCGAGACATGATCGACGAGGTTGGCATCCTCGCCGTCTTTGCGGATGGTGAAACAAACGTCCTTGAGTTCGAGCACGGGAAAACGGGTTTAAGTCGGTTATAGACGCAGGGTCTGAGGGATCTCTATCCAGAGTTTGAAAGAAACTCGGATGATTCAGGAAGGTTTCGCATCCTCCAGCGGCACGATGCGGATTTTTCCGGCCGGCTTCGCGAATCCAGCGGACAAGGTCGGCGCGGTCTCGACTGCCGGAGCGGCCTCCGTTGCTTGGCCCAGAGCGCTGCGCAATGCGCCCTCCACGAGTTGACCGCAATGGATCTTCATCGGCGGCAGCGGACCCAGCTCGCCGGTCAGGTCGGACGCGGAAAGTTTCCCCGCCTCCTCGGCCGTCTTGCCCTTCAGCAGTTCGGTCGCCATCGAGGCCACCGCGATCGCCGTCTGGCAGCCGAAGGCCTGAAACGACGCCCGGTCGATCACCCGCTTGCCGTCCTTTTCAGTGAACTTCAGCCACATCCGCAGCATGTCCCCGCAGTCCGGTGAGCCCACCGTCCCCACTGCGTCGGCATCCGCCAGTTCGCCCTGGTTCTTCGGGTTGGCCAACGCCTCGCGCACCTTTGATTCGAAATCGTCCACCCCGTCACGATGGCGGCCCGCCCGCCCGTTGCAAGCCCGCGGATGGGTATCGCTCCCACCCGAAAAGGCAGGGACCTTTCTCCGAAAGGTCCGGCGGGGAGCGGCTCGTCAGGCCATTCGTCAATCGAAAGGTTCCTGCAGCTCACGTTCATTGAACTGTCGGAAGTCGAATCCATTTCCCTTTCCCACGCAGGAAATCCCTCGCAGGGAGTCTGAGGTTAGATCATCCTGTTCAGCGATGGTTCGTGTCGCTCCATGTGAAAAATGCCCGCTGCTCCTTGCAGCAATTTTACTCTCCATGTCGCTGGTGTTGGCCTCATGCGGGAAGCGAACTGAGCCAATCACAAAAGAAGCCACGGCTCTCAACCCCGCCGCGATTCAGCAAGCCAAGCTGAAGGAGCTTTCGGAGCGTTGGAAGAAAGAGCGGAATATCGAGGATTTCATCTACTTGAAGGACACCTGGGTCACGGTTGGCAGTTCCGGGCAGGTCGCAAAAGAAGTGCTGGGTGAGCCCCTGACTGCCCATCGGGCTGAGGATGGCACGGAATATTGGACGTATGTGGACCTCGAAAAGCAGTGCTACATTTGAACCCTGCTTCTTGATGCAGAGGGGAAAGTTGAGCGTTGGTATTTCAAAGGGATCAGGTAGGGAGCACGGACACTCATATCCGCCTTTTCACTGTCCGCCGCCGAAGACACCCTAGGAGTGTGGTGACTCCGCTCAGGACAATCACTTCGCGGCGGGGATCGCGTAGAATTTCACTGCATTTCGATGGAACAGCTTTTCGCTGACCTCGGGGCCCTTGGCGGCGAAATAGCTGCGGGTCAGCGTGAGCACCGAGGCGTAGTCGCCGGTGGCCTCGCTCACCGGCCAGTCACTGCCGAAGATCAGCCGGTCCTCGCCGAAGGCTTCGAAAGTCAGATCGAGAATCGGCTTGTAGAAAGCGAGGTCCTTCGGCGCGGGCTGTTTTTCGACGCGTCCATAAAGGGCCGAGACCTTGCAGTGGACATTCGGATGCTTCGCCACCAAGCGGAAATCCTCCACCCACGAAGGATCGAGCGGCTTTCCATCGAGTCGGAGATTCCCGAAATGATCGAGGATGATCCGCAGCTTTGGCAGCCGCTTGGCGATGGCGTCCACCTCCTTCAACGAGTAGCTGCCGATGAGGAAATCCACGCTTTTCCCCGCTTCGGCGGTGAGTTCCAGATCGCGGAAAAGGGCCTCGCTCAAGCCCTCCTGATAGCGCCCGGAAAGCCGGTATCCGAGGTAACGCCGATCCTTGCAGAGCTGGGTGAAAAGCGGCTTGAAGCCGTCGGTTCCGATCACCTCGGAAAGGTTTCCGACCAGCCCGCGATAAAGCTTTGGATTGTGGGCGGTGACGTCGAGGTTCCATTGGTTGTCCGGAAGGCTCTGGCCGGCCTGAACCAGCACGACGCCGCTGACTCCGTTGGCTTTGGCGACCGCCTCGTGATCCTTCGGTAGGAAGTCGCGAAAGAGCACGGGGTCGTCCTTCTTGAGCCAGCGGACGCCTTCCGGTCGGGCGAGCATCCAGAGGTGGACGTGGCAGTCGATGACTTCCGGCTCCGCCGCCAGTGCAGGGGAGGGCACTGCCGTGACCAGAAAAGTGGCGAACAGGAGCAGGGAGTCTCTGAAAATCATGAAAGCGATATGCGGGTTGTTCGCGGGCTTGTCGATCCCACAGAGGCCGCCACTGGTATGGCTGGAGCCATCATACGCCTGCAAAGTTGCGATAGATCTTTAGGCACTGAGCCCGTATGACGTAGGCTCTCACTTTTCCTCATGATCACCAAATCGAACTTCGTCACGATCTTCTCCTCCCTGGCCATCGCAACGATGCTGGTGCAGCCAGCCACTGCGGCTGGAAAGCAGGTCAAGATGACCCTGCCTGATTTCACGAAAGGTGATGCCATCCCAGCTGGAGCCACCCACGACTGGAATCTCGGGGCCACTGGCGCACGCGGCTGGATGTTCTGCGACAAGTTCGTGACCACCGATGCCCGTCAGATTTCCATCACCAAGGTCGACAAGGGCTCACCCGCCGATGGTGTCCTTGCCGTTGGAGACGTGCTCCTCGGCGCAGGCGGCAAGCCGTTTTCCTTCGATCCGCGCACCGAGATGGGCATGGCCCTGACGGCCGCGGAATCGGACGCCGGCGGAGGAAAGCTCGCCCTCACCCGCTGGCGGGCGGGTCAGACGGAGAATGTCATCGTGAAACTTCCCGTCCTGGGAACCTACAGTCCCACCGCGCCGTATGGCTGCACCAAGTCCAAGCGCATCCTCGATCAAGGCATCAAGGCCCTCGCACAGCGCATGGCGGATCCGACCTATGAGCGAAAGCAGAACCCGATCACCCGCTCGCTCAATGCCTTGGCTCTTTTGGCAAATGGTGACCCTGCGCATCTGCCGCTGGTGAAACGGGAGGCGCAGTGGGCATCAGGCTTCTCCGCCGAGAGCATGGCGACCTGGCACTATGGCTACGTGATGATCCTGCTCTCCGAATATGTGACGACCACCGGCGACAAGAGCGTCATGCCTGGCCTGACGCGACTGGCCCTCGAGGCTTCCAAGGGCCAGAGCGGCGTCGGTTCATGGGGTCACAAGTTCGCCCGGCCCGATGGCTTGCTCAATGGCTACGGCATGATGAACGCCCCCGGCCTGCCGCTCACCATTTCACTCGTCATGGCCCGCGATGCCGGTGTGAAGGACCCGGCGGTCGACAAGGCCATCGAACTGAGCGCGCGCTTGATGCGCTTCTACATCGGCAAGGGTGCCATCCCCTACGGCGACCACGAGCCTTGGTATCAGACCCACGAGGACAACGGCAAATGCGGCATGGCCTCGGTCCTTTTCAACGTCCTCGGCGAGGCCAAGGGAGCGGAATTCTTTTCCCGTATGAGCGTCGCCTCCCACGGGGCCGAGCGCGATGGCGGGCATACCGGAAACTTTTTCAACGTCCTCTGGTCGCTGCCCAGCGTGGCCCAGTCCGGCCCGCAGGCCACCGGAGCCTGGATGAAGGAATTCGGCGCATGGTACTTCGATCTCGCCCGCCGCCCGGACGGCACCTTCGTCCACCTCGGCCCGCCCGAGCCGGCCAATGACTCCTATGCCAACTGGGACTGCACCGGTGCCTACCTGCTGGCCTACGCCCTGCCGTTGAAAAAGCTCGTCCTCACCGGCAAAAAGCCTGCCATCACCCCGCAGTTGACCGCAGCCCAGTCACAGAGCCTCATCCTTGATGGGCGTGGCTGGAACAACAAGGACCGCAAGAGTTTCTATCAGAAACTCACCGAAGCCGAGCTGCTCACCCGCCTCGGCTCCTGGTCACCCATCGTCCGTGGCCGCGCAGCAGAGGAGTTGGCCGCCCGCAAGAATCCGCCGCTCAACGCGATCATTGCCATGCTCGACTCTTCGAAGCTCGATGAGCGCGTCGGGGCCTGCCAGGCGCTCGAAATGCTGAAAGGTGCCGCCGCTCCGGCGATTCCCGCACTTCGGAAAACCTTCAACCAGCCCGACCTCTGGCTCCGCATCCGCTCCGCCAACGCCCTCGCGGCCATCGGAGCGCCTGCTATGGTCGCCTTGCCGGAAATGCTGGAGCGTCTCGTCAAAGGCGCGACACCTGAAGACCCGCGCGGGATGGAGCAGCGCTTCCTGTGCTCCTCGGTCTTTGCGAAAATGCTGAACAAATCCGTCGAGGGCGTCGACAAGGACCTCCTCCGCAAGGCGGTCGCCCGCGGCTTGCAGAACCAGGACGGCCGCGCCCGCGGTGAGATCGCCGGCATTTACCAGCGCCTCAGCTACGACGAGATCAAGCCGCTGCTGCCCGCCATCCACGAAGCCATCGCCAAGCCCGCGCCCAGCGGCGAAATGTTTGCCGACGGCATCCGCCTCAAGGGCTGCGAGCTTTTCGCCAAGAACAAAATCCGTGAAGGCATGGAGCTTAGTCTCCAGCTCATCGAACCGGATCGTTGGGGCAGCGGAAAGCGTGCCCCGCAGTGCTTTACCATCATCGGGATGTATGGAGCCGCAGCCAAGCCCCTGCTGCCGAAACTCCAGGAACTTGAAAAGGCCATGATGGCGCAGGCCAAGGGCAAGCCGGATCCGTCACTCGATCAGCTCCGCGGCCTCATCAAAACCATCGAGTCCTCCACCGGCAGCGTCGAACTGCGCTCGCTGAACTGACGTTCGCGACCTCCGGTTCATCGCCATCTCGGCGACGATTCGCGGCCGAACTTTCGAAGGCTTGCCCTCCGGGAAATCGACCGGTAGCGTCGCGCCCAGCCGTCCCCGTAGTTCAACGGATAGAACAAGGGTTTCCTAAACTCTAGATCTGGGTTCGATTCCCGGCGGGGATGCTTTTTCAGACAGTTAGGCTGCCTTTTTGCGACGCTTTCGGACAGAAAGCGGGGCTGCGTTGCAAGAATCCTCCGCTTGGGCGCAGTAAAGCCGTCACAATCCGCTTCACGGACGAATTCTCCCGATCATCACCATGAGTCTCCATCGTTTCCTCCAGTCAGGCCTGTGTTTGGCCCTGCTTTCCCTTTCCTCGTCCGCCTGGGCTGCGGAGGCCCTGCTTCAGCTCAAGAAGGGAGACAACATCGCCATCGTCGGCAGCGGTCTGGCGGATCGTCAGCAACACCACGCCTGGCTGGAGGCGCTGATCTATAAGTCCTACCCCGACCTTGACCTGACGATCCGGAACCTCGGCTTTGCGGCCGATGAGGTGAACCTCCACCCGCGTTCGGACGATGTTCCACCGATCGAGTATTTCCTCTCGATGAAGAAGGGCGATACCACGGTGAAACCCGGAATCACCTACAAGGCCGGCACGGATTTCGGCGCGGATGTGATCCTCGCTTACTGGGGCTTCAACGAGTCGTTCCGCGGGCCGGAAGGGCTTGAGAAATTCAAGCAGGAGATCGGCGACTATCTAACCAAACAGCTCGCCGCGAACTACAGCGGAAAGGGTGCTCCTCGTGTGGTGCTGCTCTCCCCGGTCGCTCATGAGAATTTGAAGAGCCCGAATTTCCCGGACGGCGAGGCGAACAACAAGAACCTGGCGCTCTACACCCAGGCGATGGCCGAGGTGGCGAAGGCGAAAGGCGTGCCGTTCATCGACCTTTTCACTCCATCGAAGGAACTTTACGCGAAGGCCAAGCAGCCGCTCACGATGAACGGCGTCCATTTGAACGACGATGGAGATCGCGCGCTGGCACCGGTGCAGTTCAAGGAACTCTTCGGTGAGGACGCCTACGTCACTAGCGATCCGCAGGTTGCGAAGATCCGCGACGCGGTGCTTGAGAAAAATGTCCAGTGGCACCACCGCTACCGCACGGTCGATCAATACAACATCTATGGCGGTCGCTCGCGCATCGCCTATGAAGGCGTGACCAATGCCTTCATCCTTGGTCAGGAAATGGCCCAGCGCGACGTGAAGACCGCCAACCGCGACAAGCTCGTCTGGGCAGTGGCGAAAGGCGGCACGATGGAACTCAAGGATGACAATCTTCCAACCGTCGAGCTCACCCCGCCGAACCGCAAGGAGCCGGTGCCTTATATCAGCGGTGAAGAAGCAATCAAGTTTCTGACCCTTCCCAAGAACTGCAAGGTCGAGCTGGTGGCCTCGGAGGAGACTTTTCCCGAGCTGGTCAATCCGGTGCAGATGAACTTCGACACCAAGGGCCGCCTCTGGATCGCCGCTTGGCCGACGTATCCGGAGACCTCGCCGACGACGAAGAATTTCGACAAGCTACTTGTCGTCGATCTCGATCCGAAGACCGGAAAGGCCGCCAAGATCACGACCTTCGCCGATGGCCTGAACTGCCCGACCGGCTTCCAGTTTTACAAGGATGGCGTCCTCGTCATGCAGTCGCCCGACCTGTGGTGGATCCGCGACACCGATGGCGATGGCAAGGCCGACTGGAAGGAACGCATGCTGCACGGCCTCGATGCGGCCGACTCCCACCACGAGACCAACTCGATCTGCTACGAACCCGGCGGCGCGGTGTATCTCAGTGACGGCGTGTTCCACCGCACCAACGTCGAGACCTACGACGGTCCTGTTAGAAACACCAACGGCGCGATCTACCGCTACGAGCCGCTGACCTCGAAGTTCGAGCGCCACATTCCCTACGGCTTCGCGAACCCCCACGGCCGCGTGTTCGACTATTGGGGCAACGACCTGGTGACCGATGCCACCGGCAACTCAAACTACTTCGGCCCGGCCTTCAGCGGCCATCTGGATACGGGTGCGCATCCCGGCATGGAGCAGTTCTGGAAACGCCCATCGCGTCCCTGCCCGGGTACCGCGATCCTGACCAGCCGCCATTTCCCGGATGACTGGCAGGGGGAGTTCCTGAACACCAACGTCATCTCGATCCAGGGAATCTTCCGCGCGAAGATGTCCGACGAAGGCTCCGGCTTGAAGGGTGAGACACTTGAGAATCTCATCACCACTGACGTCGCGAAGAACCCGAATTTCCGCCCCTCCGGAATCACGGTCGCTCCGGATGGCTCTCTCTACTTCATGGACTGGTCGCAGATGCTCATTGGCCATCTCCAGCATCACCTTCGTGATCCGAACCGTGACCACCAGCACGGCCGCCTCTATCGCATCACCTATGAAGGTCGTCCGCTGCTCGAACCGAAGAAGGTCGACGGTCAGCCGATCGCCGCTTTGCTGGAGCTTCTCAAGGAACCTGAAAACGACGTCCGTCTTCGTGCGAAGATCGAGCTGAGCAAGCACGACGCCAAGGAAGTCACCGAGGGCGTGAAGGCCTGGGCCAACCAGCTCGATGAGAAGGATCCGAAGTTCGAGCATAACCTGCTCGAAGCGCTCTGGGTCCACCAGTGGCACAACGTCGTCAACCTCGACCTCCTCAAGCGCGTGCTGAAATCCCCCGAGCCGCGCGCCCGCGCCCAGGGTGTCCGGGTGATGGGCTACTGGCGTGACCGGGTGCCCGATGCGCTCGCCTTGCTCAAGGTGGCCGCCGATGACGAAGCGCCGCGCGTCCGGCTCGAAGCGGTTCGCGTGGCTAGCTTCTTCCGGCAGTGGGAAGCGGCTGATGTGGCACTCACCATACTCAAGCATCCGAAAGATTACTATCTGGACTACTGCCTCAAGCAGACGATGCGGCAGCTGGAGCCTTGGTGGAAGAGCGCGATCTCGGAAGGCAAGGCGCTCGCCGCGGACAACCCCGCAGGCATCAATGAAATCCTCGGATCGGTCTCCACAGCGGATCTTGCCAAGCTGCCGAAGACCCCTGTCGTCTACACCGCCCTGCTGACCCGAGAAGGCGTGGCGGATGACAAGCGTGAAGAGGCGCTCCTTGGCCTGTCGAAGATTGAGAAGAAAGCACCGATCGAAACCCTGCTCGCCGTGCTCAAGCCGATCATGGGCAAGGGAGGCAAGCCGGTGGAGTCGCTCTCTGGCCTGCTGCTCCGCCAGCCCGCCGCCGAACTGAAGGCCCAGCGTGCCCAGCTCCTCAGCCTGACTGCTTCGTCCACTCCGGACTCCGTTCGCCGCGCCGCCCAGGCCGCGATCATGACCGGTGACGGCGCACTCGCCGCGTCGTTCGCAGAAGCCTCGAAGTCAGCCACGGCGCTGACCGACTGGTTGTCCGCGCTTTCCTTGCTCCAGGATGCCGCGCTGCGGGCCACCGCTTATGATCTGGTGAAGCCGCTCGTGACCACCGTGCCCGCTGCCTTGCAGAAGGAAACCGGCGGCAGCGAGGCCCGCTTCGTCCGCATTGAGCTGCCGAAAAAAGGTACCCTCACCCTCGCGGAGGTGCAGGTTTTCAGCGAAGGCCAGAACATCGCGACTTCCGGAAAGGCCACGCAGTCCTCCGTTTCCAACGGTGGCGAAGCCAAGCGTGCGATCGACGGAAAGACCGACGGAGCCTTCGAATCCGGCACCCAGACCCACACTGAGGAAAACGAGAAGCAACCCTGGTGGGAGGTCGATCTTGGCAAGAGTGCCGCCATCGATGGCATCGTGATCTGGAATCGCTCGGAAGACGCAGCCTTGGCCAACCGCCTCGAAGGCTTCACGCTCACCGTCCTCGATGCCAGCCGCCAAGAAGTTTTCAAGAAGGCGGGCAATCCGGCGCCCAAGGAGTCGGTTCGCATCGACCTCAAGGGGGATCCGGTCGGAGCCCTGCGCCGTGCCGCGATCCGTGCCGTGATCAGCACCGGCAAGGAGCCTGCCGCCGTGTTCGCCTCGCTGGCCGGACTGGTGGCGAAAAATGACCAACTCCCCGCCGCGCTCGACGGCATCCGTCAGCTCCCGCGCTCGTCGTGGACCGCCGCCCAGGCCGAGCCAGCCCTCGCCGGAGTTCTGAAATGGGCAAACTCGGTTCCAGAAGCCGATCGCACGGAAAAGGACTACGTCGCCGCCATGAAGGTCGCGAACGACCTCGCTTCGGTGCTGCCAGCCGATCGTGCCGCCGCCGCGCGCAAGGCCTTCGAGGGCCTCTCGATCAAGACCTTCGTCATCAAGACCGTCCGCGAACAACTCCGCTACGACAAGGCGCTCTTGGTGGTCGAAGCCGGCAAGCCCTTCGAGGTTACCTTGATCAACGACGACGCCATGCCGCACAACCTGGCCTTCGTGACCCCCGGCACTCACCAAGCCGTCGCCGAGTCCGTTCAGACCCTTCCTCCCACGAAACTCGACAAGAAAGGCCGCGCCTATCTCGTCGATGGCGATGCCCGGATTCTTGAAGGCACCAAGCTCCTTGAGCCCGGCCAGAAGGAAACGATCCGCCTGACCGCTCCCGACAAGGAAGGCGTCTACGAATACGTCTGCACCTTCCCCGGCCACTGGGCGATCATGTGGGGCAAGCTTGTCGTCACCAAGGACGTCGCAGCCTACCTGAAAGCGAACCCGGAGAAGTGAGATTCACTGAGACGCCTCGCCGTCCTTGCGGCAGCGAGGCGTCTTTTGTTCTCATCTTTTTAACGCTCAACGCTAAGGCCAATTTCAAAGTCTTTGAGCGACTTACTCGCAGATATAATCTTCAAAAAATCTGGTTGTTTGAATTTCTTGAACTTCAGACGCCTTATCTGTCCTTCCGAGCATTCCACAAACGGCGAGCAGTCGCAGGGGCCGTCAAGAAAGAGGCCTTTGTACTTCAGCCGCATGAACAGTCGACCCTCTTTGATTTTATCGCTGACCATGTCGATTGCGAGATCACCGCTTGGATATACCACGACGTAGATGACCTCATCGGTCTTGTTTACTCCGTAATGCACGAGGGTAACTCCGTCGGAAAGGCCTGTCGAAACCTGTGTGATCGCTGATTGATCGATATTGTCTGCGAATGCTGGTGCCCAGACTAGAATCAGGATGGC
>JANOKL010000410.1:0-2433 GCA_031419215.1 Luteolibacter sp.
GTGGTGTCACCTGCTTTCTTTCCGGCGGAGCGACCTCACGCTTCGGTGTTGGTGCAACTTCACGGGGTGGTGTCACCTGCTTTTTCTCCGGCGGGGCGATCTCACGCTTGGGTGTCGGTGGAACTTCACGTGGCGGAGTCACCTGCTTTTTCTCCGGAGGGGCAACCTTCTCGGGCGGAGCGACATTACGCTTCGGCGGGGTCTTGGGCTCCACCTGTTGGTCCGGCGGCATGGTTTTCTTGTCCGGCTTGTTGACATCGGGCTGGGTGCGATCAGGCACCATGTCGGGCTTGCGGTCTTTTTCCACGTCGGGTCCGCGATCGGGACGATTCTTTTCTTTCCCATCCGGCACGACAGGAATCACCTTTTTGTCGGGCATCGGCTCCGGGGTCTGATCCTTGCCTTCGCGGCCTGGGATCACTTGTTTGTCGGGCTTGCCCTTGTCTCCGGGACGCACCACCCCATCGGGCAAGTCGGCGCCGGTCTTCGGATCACGAGGCTCGAACTTGCGTGGGACCGGCAGCTTAGGCGGGGCTTCCTTGGACGGAAGCTGCTCGGCGCGCTTCGCCACCACCGGGGACTTGGTGAATTTTTCACGCACCACCGCAGCGGGTTTGTCACTGCCTTCGGGTGCCTTCTCCATCGCACGGCTTTCCAGTTGCCGGCGCTCCTGCACGAACTGGGTCATCTCCTTACGCTTGCCCACGATCTGTTCGCGCTCCTTCTTGCCCACGGCCTCGAAGGACTGGCGGTTGTCGCGGTTCGCAACGTAAGTGTTCAGTGGCTGCGCAAATTCAAAGTTGTCACGCTGCGCCTTCCTCGAACCCACAGCGAGGGCACTCAAGGCGGCCCAAGTGCGTGGCGGACGGGCTGCCTCGTTGTCCCGATAGTATTCGAAATCATCACGGCGTGAACGCTCCCAGTTGCTGTCATCGCGGTGCTCCCAGCGGTTGTGCACGTAGATCGGATCGTATCCACGACGACCTGACGCATAGGAATAGCCGGCGTAGAAGCCCTCGTCACGGTAACGCGGCGCGTAGTAGTCGCCGAAGTAATAATGGCCGTAGCTCGGACGCACGAAGAGGTGGTTCAGGAACACGTTCAGAACAATGACCGTGGAGGGGGTGTAATAGTAGTCGGGCCGATTGTAGTAGTCGCGGCTGAACCTCACTGGCGCGAACACCACGCCACGGCGGCTCACGTTGTAGTCCCAGTAGCCGTCGATGAAGACGTAGCCACGGCGCGTCCACTGATAATGTGCGGGGATCCAGATCCAGTTCGTCTGGGCTGGCTCCCAGTAGCCTGGTTGCCAAGCGTATCGGTCTTCGCGATACCGCCAGTTTCCTGAAATCCAAACGTGATTGCGGGATGGTGACTCGACGTTTGGTCCGCTCTCGATCGACTTGGGGGGTTGTGGAAGGTAGGCCACTTCCTGGGTCGTCTCATCAGCCCAGTAGCCGGAGGTCCACTGCCATTGAGCTTCC
This sequence comes from Luteolibacter sp., assembly GCA_031419215.1. GTDB lineage: Bacteria > Verrucomicrobiota > Verrucomicrobiia > Verrucomicrobiales > Akkermansiaceae > Luteolibacter. The sequence continues at coordinate 1,485 of JANOKL010000410.1, forward strand.
GCTTCGCCCCAGTATCCGGGGACCCATTGGCGACCAGGTGGCAGGTTCCGCCAAATGCCGCTGATCCAAAGGAAGTCGCCCTGTTCCTCATCCCAGCCCCAATAGCCGGGAATCCAGGCGACGTTGTCACCCTCCAGGCGCTGCTCCGGCGGGACTTCCTCAATCATCGAAGGTGGTGAGGATCGGACGAGAATCCCGGGCGTGGGATCGTAGCTCACCGAAGCAGCGAAGGCCTCATGCACGGGGCCTCGGGTCAGTTCCTCAACTCCGGCCTCGAGGGCACTGGCTCTCCCGGGGGCGAGCAATACACCCCCGACTGCGAGCACGCTGAGCGCGCCCATGAAAGTGTAATGTTTCAGGTTCATGATGGTGGTTCTATCGGTTCTTTCGGCAGTGGGTGGACGCTTTGGAAAGGGATTCCATTCGATTTCTTTTCCCAATCCTTTTGGCCCTTCAGCCACCATAAACCTAAGCGGCCACCCCAGCTTCGCAAACGCCAACACCATTGAATCGCGCCCGATCAAGCACGGCAGAATGCACGGTTGGCAGAAGCCGCCGTCATTGGAACCCTCCTCAACGGCTGAGCCGTGATGGCTCGGATCTATCGACGCGCTTCACATTCCAAACTGCCCTGTCAGTAGTTTGGCAGTGTGCTGCGATAGCCGTCCCGATAGTTCTGCATCTCGTTCTTGTATTGCTGCTCACGCACCGCCCGCATGTTCGCCTCACGCGCGGCGTTCTGCTGCTGGTAGAATGGGTCGGGGGAGGACGACTGGTAAGAACCCGAGCTTCTGTAGGTGCTCGGGCCATTGTAGCCCGGCTGCACGTCACGGCCCCAGAAGTGGTCGGAATCAGCTTCCGAACAGTTGGAAAGCAGAGCCGTAGCGGCGACGAGTGAGGAAAGGCTGAGGGAGTGTTGGCCGAGGTTCTTGAGAATGAAGGTTGAGTC
>JANOKL010000411.1:0-10656 GCA_031419215.1 Luteolibacter sp.
ATGTATTGCTACCGCCGCCAGGGTCACAACGAGAACGACCAGGCCGCCTTTACCCAGCCGCACATCGCGAAGAAGATCGAAGCGCGCCAGACAATCGGACAGATCTACAAGGCCCAGCTCGTGGCCAAGGGCGTGCTTTCCCAAGCCGATGCCGACGAACTCGAAAAGGCGATCTGGGACAAGCTCGAGGCCGGTCATCAGAAGATGATCCAGCTCACCGAGTCCGGCGACCGCACGGTTTTCAGTGGCTCCACCGCCATCGAACAGCCTCCCTATTCGCACGCACCGGTTCCGACCGGCATCGAGCGCGACCGCCTGCAGCACATCGGAGCCACGCTCACCACGATCCCCGAGGGCTTCAATCTCAACCCAACCCTCGCCAAGCGCTTCATTCCTCGCCGCATCGAGGCCCTGCACAACGGTGGCCCGATCGACTGGGCCTTTGCCGAGTCGCTGGCCTTCGGAGCGCTGTTGATGGAGGGAAATCCGGTCCGCCTTTCCGGACAGGACTGCCGCCGCGGTACGTTCTCACATCGCCACGCGGTGTTCTATGATTACGAAACGCGGGCCCGCCATATCGCGCTGGAGCATCTCTCGCCGGATCAGGCGAAGTTCTGCGTTTACAACTCGCTGCTCTCGGAGTTCGCCGTGCTTGGATTCGACTACGGTTACTCGCTCGGCTATCCGCAGATGCTCACGATGTGGGAAGCCCAGTTCGGCGACTTCTCGAACGGCGCTCAGGTCATCATCGACCAGTTCATTTCCTCCGCCGAGTCGAAGTGGCAGACGCCGAGTGACCTCGTGATGCTGCTGCCGCACGCCTACGAAGGCCAGGGACCGGAGCACTCCAGCGCCCGCCTTGAGCGCTTCCTCCAGCTTTGCGCCGAGGACAACATGATCGTCGGAAACTTTTCCACCCCGGCCCAGTACTTCCACGCGCTGCGCCGCCAGAAGCGTCGCGAGTTCCGCAAGCCGCTCATCGTGATGACTCCGAAGAGCCTGCTTACCCGCGCAGAGGCGATTTCCCAGGAATCTGACTTCCTGCCGGGCACCTGCTTCCAGGAAATCCTTCCGGATCCGAAGACCTTCGGCGACACGAACAACATCACCCGCGTGGTCTTCTGTTCGGGCAAGGTGTACTACGATCTCGCCGTCGCGCGGGAGGAGAAGGGCGTGGAAAACACGGCCATCCTTCGCGTCGAGCAGCTCTATCCGTTCAACAATGAAATGGTGATCGCGTTGCTCAGCCAGTATCCGAACGCCACGACCTTTGTCTGGTGTCAGGAAGAGCCCGCCAACATGGGTGCCTGGACCTACATCGCGCCGCGCCTTGAGGAAACTCTTGGCAAGAAGCCGCTCTACGCAGGCCGCGAGGCTGCTTCGAGTCCTGCCGCCGGCTCGAAAGCCATGCACTACCGTGAACAGAAGGCGCTGCTCAGCGATGCCTTCACGCTCTGAATCCTTCGTCTAACAGATCCAAATCCTTCCTCTCCATCATGTCACTCGACGTCAAAGTTCCCGCCGCTGGCGAATCCATCACCTCCGCCAATGTCGCCCGCTGGCACAAGGCCACCGGCGACTCCGTCCGCAAGGGCGAGGTGCTCGTGACCCTGGAAACCGACAAGGTTTCCAACGAGCTTGAAGCCGAGGCCGATGGCACGCTTCAGATCATCGTTGGTGAAGGGGAGGAAGTCTCCATTGGAACCGTGATCGCCCGCATCGAGGAAGGTGCCGTTTCCGCCGCTCCTGCCTCCGCGCCCGCTCCAGTGGCGGCACCTGCTGCCGTCGCCACTCCGGCTGTGGCTGCCTCCGGTGAGATCGTCTTCATCAAGGTTCCGGCTGCGGGTGAATCCATCACCTCTGCCAACGTCGCGGCATGGCGCAAGAAGGATGGCGATCAGGTAACGAAGGGTGAAGTGCTCGTGACGCTGGAGACCGACAAGGTTTCCAACGAACTCGAAGCCGAGGCCTCCGGACGACTGAAGATTCTCATCCCCGAAGGCGAGGAAGTCGCCATCGGTGCCATCATCGCCAGCATCGAAGTCGGTGCCGGTTCGTCCGCTCCTGCAGCTCCGGCTTCCGCTCCTGCTCCGGTCAAGATTGCGGCCGCCGCGGCTCCGACGCCGGTCGCTCCGGCTCCGGGTTCCGCCACCGGTGTGACAGCTCCTCGTTTGAAGCCTGATCTTTCCGTGGTCCCAACTCCGGTCGAAAAAGCCTCCGCACCGGAAGCCTCCAGCGATGGACGCACGACCCGCAAGAAGATGAGTATGCTGCGTCGCAAGATCGCCACGCATCTGGTTAATGCCCAGCAGACTGCAGCCATTCTTACGACATTCAATGAAGTCGACATGACTGCCGTGATGGACCTCCGCAAGGCGGTCCAGGAGGACTTCATGAAAAAGCACGGCGTGAAGCTCGGCTTCATGTCGTTCTTCGTGAAGGCCGTGACCCAGGCACTCAAGGACGTGCCGACGATCAACGGCCGCATTGAGGGCACCGACGTCATTGAGAACCATTTCTACGACATCGGCGTGGCCATTGGCACCGACAAGGGACTGATCGTTCCGGTGCTGCGCGACACCGACAAGAAGAGCTTCGCCCAGATCGAACAGGACATCCTCGACTACGCCAAGAAGGGCAAGGACGGGAAGATCGCGATCGAGGACCTGCAAGGCGGCGTGTTCACCATTTCCAACGGCGGCACCTACGGCTCGCTGCTCAGCACGCCGATCCTCAACCCTCCACAGAGCGGAATCCTCGGCATGCATACCATTCAGCAGCGCCCGGTCGCACTCAACGGCCAGGTCGTGATCCGCCCGATGATGTATCTGGCTCTCAGCTACGACCACCGCCTCGTCGATGGAAAGGAAGCGGTCACGTTCCTGATCCGCATCAAGGATTGTCTGGAAACCCCGACGCGCCTTTTGCTGGAGATGTGAGGGGAGGCCAACTCAAGAGTCTCGGCTTGCGACTTGTTTGTGCTCTGAATCTTCAAGGCCAAAGGCCTGTTCGATAGCAGCCTAGGGCATCGACCTAGGCTCTATGGAACGATTTGATCGAGGGCTGAAAGTCCGCCCGATCTCGATTGGCCGCCGAGCAACGGGCATGGGAATCGAACGGGCCTTCAGCCCTCGGGAATTCATAGGCGACCAAACATGGGGCGATGCCCCATAAGCGTTAACCTAAAATTGACTTTTGTTGGCATTCCGCAATGATGCCGTTCATGAATGAGGACGCCCTCACAAACGACTGGCGCATTCTGGCCTCTTATTTGCCCGACCTCGAAGCAAGCGCCCGTGAGCATGGCTTCACCCGTCGCACGACCGGCCGACAGGACGCTCAATCCTGGCTGCGCCTGATCCTCATGCATGCGGCAGGTGGGCTTTCCCTAGCTCAAACCGTGGCACGTGCAGCAGCCCAAGGCTTGCCGGCCGTGAGTGCCGTGGCTCTCCATAAGCGCCTGCGAACCGCCGCCCCTTGGCTGCTGGCTCTAACGCATCATTTGCTGAAGGCCCGACAGGGAACTCTCCGTGAGGGCGCTCTTCCCGGAGGCCGCAAGTTGCGCATTGTGGATGCCACCGATATTCTTGAACCGGGCGCGACCGGCACCAGCTGGCGCCTTCACTACAGTCTGCGCGTGCCGGAGCTGGTGTGCGAGCATTTCGAAATCACCGATGGCCACGGTGGCGAGTCGTTGGCCAGGTTCGAGTTCAAGCCCGGCGAATTGGTTCTCGTGGACCGCGGCTATTGTCACCGCGCCGCAGTCGCCCAGGCTCTTGATGCTGGCGCGGATGTCGTATTGCGCCTCGCACTCACCAATTTCCCACTGCTCGACGCGGAGGAAAGTCCATTCAAGCCACTTGATCACCTCAAAGATTTGGAGGTTGGTGGTATCCGCGTCTGGACGGTGTGGTTCAGTCATGGTGGCTGGCTTCGGCCCATGCGTCTCTGTGTCCTGCGCAAGCCGGACGCGGCCACAAGCCAGGCTCAACGACGACTGCGACGAAAGGCTTCCAGGAACGGATACACGCTGCGGGAAAGCACTCTTCAGGCTGCGGCCTATGTGATGATCCTCACCTCGCTCCCGGAGAAGGAGTTCAGTGCGCCTGCAGTCTTGGAACTCTATCGCTGCCGATGGCAGATTGAGCTGGCTTTCAAGCGGCTCAAAAGCCTACTGCAGGCCGGGCACGTTCCCAAAAGCAGCGATCCTACAGCCAAAGCATGGATGCAGGCAAAGATCCTAACCGCGCTGCTCATTGAGACCCTGCTATGCGACAGCAGGAACTTTTCCCCCTGGGGCAGCGGGATGGGTTCCAGATGATGAATCCCAGTGGGACCTTTTCAAACACGCGAGAGATACGATTCTAGCCATCCTCACCCCCGCGCTGAGCATCGACCAATTCCGGAAAAGCTATGTACAGCTTAGCAAATCATCAAGATCCGCACCTAGAAAGCGGATAAGACAGCTGAAAAAACTGGGGAGCATTTCGAATATATAGGTTAACGCTTATGGGGCGATGCCCCATGCTGGTATGGTTTCAGGCCCTTGGCCCTAAGAGGTTGTCACTTTCCTCGTCGTGCTTGCGGAGACATCATTTCAAATCACCCGCGACCAGAGCGTCTTGAGATAGCGCGACTCTGGATAGTTCGAGAGTTCCGGATGATCGGGGCCGGCGCCGCTGCGATCCAGGATCTGGAGGCGGCGGTTCTGGCGATGGGCAATGGAGACGACGAGTTTCTCAAAGGTGTCCGCTGGCATGTGGCCGGAGCAGGAGCAGGTGACGAAGATGCCGCCGGGCTTGACGAGTTGGAGCGCGAGCTTGTTGAGGTCGTGGTATTTTGCGTGGCCGGTTTCGTCTTCGGGGTTGAAGACGAACTTCGGTGGGTCGGCGATGACGAGGTCCCACTGACGTCCATTCTCAAGCATCGTGCGCATCCACGTGAACGCATCGGCGTGGGTGAACTTGACGCGGGCGCTATTGAGGTTGGCGTTCCGTTTCGCCATCGCGATGGCGGTTTCATCGAGGTCGACGGCGTTGACTTCATTGGCTCCGGCGAGGGCGGCGCTGACGCTGAAGCCACCGGTGTAGCAGCAGAGGTCGAGCACATCGCGGTCCTTCGCAAGCGCGGCGAAGCGGCGGCGGTTGTCGCGTTGATCGCAGAAGAAGCCGGTCTTGTGGCCATCGGTGAAGTCGATCTCGAAACGCACGCCATTTTCCCGGATCTTCACCGAGCGGATGGTTTCCGAAGCGGGGTGATCGCCACGCGGGATGCCTTCGATGCGGCCGAGCTCGGGATCGATCTGGATGATGGTGCGGCTGGTGCCGAAGGTTTCATGAAGGACGGGCAGCCACTCGTTGAGGCGCTGCCAGGCACCGAGGGCAGTGACTTCCAGGGAGAGGATGTCGGCGAACTTGTCGACGACCAGGCCTGGGAGGAAATCGGCGTCGCCGTGGATGCAGCGGTAGGAGTCGGTGCTGTCGTCGAGCTTGAAAAGATTACGGCGCAGGCGTCCGGCATTGCGGATGGCATCGAGGAAAAACGACTCATCGATCGGCTCCGGACGATGGCTGACAATGCGCAGCGGCATGCGCGACTTCGGATTCCAGATGCCCCAGCCGAAGGTCGTGCCCTGAGTGCCGAAGACTTCCACGAGGGAGCCGGGCATGGCATCGCGCGACACCTCGCCGATCATGCGGGGCCAGATGGAGGGGTGGAAATTGAGATACTTGAGAGTGACGGTGGGCACGCGCGAAGCTTGGCGGGAAACTTGGTGGTTGAATAGTGAAGAGTGGAAAGGGGAGGGTGCGCGCATGAAACTGCATCGGTTGCTGGCGGAAGGTTGCGTGACGGTCCTCGGGACGGTCTTCAAGGAGGGGACGGTGCTCGACCGCGTGCTGGAGTCGACCTTCGAGGCGAATCCGAAGTGGGGAAAACGCGACCGTGGGTTCGTCGCGGAGACAGTGTTCGAGGTGGTGAGGTGGCGTCGTGCGCTGGCTTTCATCGCCGACAACCCTCAGCCCGCAGCGCTTTGTGCCGCGCAATGGCAGCGGATGGAGATCGAGATTCCTGATTGGTGGAGCTGGGAAGGTTGCCGCGTCGAGGAGATGACGGCCCGCGAAGCTGCGCTGGCGGATCAGCCGCGAGCGGTGCGCGAATCAATCCCGGACTGGATCGATGCCCGAGGCGAAAGCGAACTGGGAGCCCAGTGGGACTTGGAACTCTCCGCGCTGAATCGCCGCGCACCGATTTTCCTGCGGGTCAACCGTCTGCTCGCCAGCGTGGAGGAAACCGGGAAATGGCTGGAGTCGGAGGGCATTCTCACGCGCCGGGTTGAGCAGGCGCCGGATGCCCTTGAGGTCACGCTCGGTCGGATCGGCAAGCCCTTGATCGCGACCGGACGCTTTGAAATCCAGGATGCGGGATCCCAGCGGATTGCGCCGCTGCTTGGCGTGGAGCCTGGCATGCGGGTGCTCGATCTCTGCGCCGGCGCGGGTGGAAAGACCCTGCAACTCGCCGCGCTGATGGAGAATCGCGGGGAAATCATTGCCCTGGATGTGGTAGGACGAAAACTTACCGAGCTCGAGCGTCGAGCCCAGCGCGCGCGTGTCAGCATCATCCGCAAGGAACTCTGGGGGCCTGATACCCTGCGCAGCCTGACGAAGTGGGCGGATCGTGTGCTGATCGATGCACCCTGTTCCGGCCTTGGGACGTTGCGTCGTCAGCCGGATCTGAAATGGCGTTTGACCTCAGCGGCCTTGGAGAAAGCCCGTCGCACCCAGAAGGCGATGCTGGAGCAGTATCCCGAACTCATGCGCGCGGGTGGTGCCTTTGTCTATGCCACCTGCTCGATCCTGCCGACCGAGAACAGCGGTCAAATCGAGGACCTCATCGGGCGTGAGCCACATTGGGAGATCGATGAAACTTTGACGGTCTCACCTGCCGACACGACCTCCGACGGCTTCTACGCGGCGAGGTTGGCGAAGAAGTAGTCGGTGAACAGAAACGACCCACGGGCAAACACAATGATGGCCGCGATGAGCGCGAGGATCCCGCCGATCAGCAGGGTCCAAAGGAATCGGCGAACGAAGATCTGACTTGCATTCATGACCCCTAAATGGTGCTGCCCCTCTACATTGACTCAACGCAAACGGCATGCTTGGGCCATAAAAAGAACGTTTCAAAGAGGGTTGCAGGAGGCTGAAAAATTTAGGAGTTCATTAGGTTTGTGTTTTTTGCCGAGGCTCCTGTCGGATGGAAGTCGAGCGGGGGATTTTGTGAAGCGAGAAGTCGTTCTTTCCAAAAGGCGCGGCCAAGGGACTTTTTGCGGGTCCAACTCCCGAATTCAAGACTATCCATCAGGGAGTTACGAAGGATTTCAACCGTGAATGCGGCCCGGAGCTTCGTTCCCGGAAAGTGGAGAAAGTCGTCGCCTGCAATCGGTGAAAGACATCCGCACTGCGATGTGTTAAGGGAGGCCAGATGGCTGACGAAGAAGAGGACAAGGAGCGCGACGCAGGGATCGCGGAGGTTTACGCGAAGACCCGCAAGAGTCTGATCGCGCGGCTGGACAATTGGGAGGATCAGCGCACCTGGGACGATTTCTACCAGACCTACTGGCGATTGATTTACTCGGTGGCGGTGAAGTCCGGCCTCCGCTCGGACGAGGCCTTCGACTGCGTCCAGGAGACCATCCTTTCCATCGCCAAGCAGAGCAAAAAGAAGCTCTATGATCCCGAGCAGGGATCGTTCAAGACCTGGCTGATGAACATGACGCGCTGGCGCATCAACGACCAGTTCCGGAAGCGGAAAAAGGACACAGCGATGGCCGGCGGCGAGTGGGATGACGACCGCAAGACGGCGGTGATCGACCGCTTTGAAGACCCGAAAGGCGACCTGCTGGGACGCCTGTGGGACGTCGAGTGGAAGAAGAACGTGGCCGACGCCGCGCTGGCCCGGGTGAAGGCCCAGGTTTCCCCGAAGCAGTATCAGATTTTCCACTACTATGTGATCAAGCAATGGGATGCGACGAAGGTGCAGGAACATCTCAACGTCAGCATGGCCCAGGTTTATCTCGCCAAGCACCGGGTGGGCACGGTGTTGAAAAAGGAACTCGCCCGACTCGAGGAAGATGCCGCCGATTAAGAACCGCCCCGATCCGGTTGTCCCCGACCATGAGGTCCTGCGGAAAATCGGCGGGGGTGCGTACGGAGAGGTATGGCTGGCACGTGGCGTGACCGGAGCCCTGCGGGCGGTGAAGGTGGTCTGGCGGGAGGATTTCGACGACGCCCGGGGATTCGAGCGCGAGTTCGAGGGTATCCTGAAATTCGAGCCGATTTCCCGCACTCATCCGGGCTTGGTGAACATCCTGCACGTCGGTCGCAGTCCGGACGGCACCTCGTTTTACTACTACGTGATGGAGCTGGGCGATGACGTCCGCACCGGAGCGGAGATCAACGCCATCGAATACGAACCGCGCACGCTGCGGGCGGACACCAAGCTGGCCTGTGGCATCAGGTTGGAGACGAGTCTCTGCATCGACGTCGGCCTGCGCCTGGCGGAGGCGCTCGATCACCTGCACGAGCTCGGGCTGGCGCACCGCGATGTGAAGCCGGCAAATGTCATTTTCGTCAACGGCAAGGCCAAGCTCGCGGACATCGGGCTCGTCGCCACGCGCGGCCAGCGGACCTTTGTCGGCACCGAAGGCTTCGTGCCACCGGAAGGCCCCGGCTCCGCTCCGGCGGATGTTTACAGCCTCGGCAAGGTTCTTTACGAGATCGCCACCGGCAAGGATCGGCTGGATTTCCCGGAGCTGCCGGACGAGGCCCCGCCACCCGAGGAGAAGAAGCGCTGGCTGGAGCTGAACCGCATCATCTGCGACATTTGTGATCCCCAGCTTTCACGAAGGAAGATCACCACAGCCTCCGAACTCGCGGACGCCCTGCGTCGACTCCAGAGAGGAAAGCGTCGTCGACAAACGGGTCTGGCCGCCTGGATGACGGCGATTGTGCTCGGCGTGTTCATCGCCCTGGGCACTTGGGAGGCGGTGAAGGACAGCTCGATCATGAACTGGTTTTCCACTCCGGATCCGATCGTGACCGTGCCGGATGTGGTGGAAAAAATCGGCCAGATCCGGGTCGTGAGCTATCCAGAAGGCGCGGAGGTGATCGGCCCTGACGAACAATGGCTCGGAGTCACTCCACTGACCTTGAAGGCAGCGGTCGGCTCGGACGTCGAGTATCTGATCCGGAAGCCAGGTTTCCGCCCACTCACGGTTCGGGGAAAGGTTCCGCCGAGCGCGGTGAACGAGCCCTTGCCGCTGGGGTCTGAACTCGGGATTTTTTCGCCCCCGGAGATCGGAGCTTCTTGGGAAGATCATCAGGGAGGCAGCTACCAGCCGGTCGCCAAGGAGCACCTCGCCTCACTCCTCGTCTCCGAAGCCTCGTGGCGGCGTTTCGTCAACGTCACCAAGCGCAAGATCGAGGCGGTCGAGTTTTTCCCGATCTCGCAGAACGGCAGGCCGATTCCCAGCGTGCTCGCTTCCAAGGGCGAGGCGAACGCCTACTGCGCTTGGCTGCGGGAGGCCGCGATCAAGGAGGGCTATCTAACAGCCGATCACGAGATGCTGGCAAAGTTCGATGACGGCTTCAATGATCCCGCCGCCAGCGAGCGTGCGCGCAATGAGGGACTGAAGCCCTTCCGCATCCTCGTCCGACTGATTCCCTACGGTCGCATCGTCCTTACCACCACGCCGCCCGGTGCGGCAGTGTATCTGAACAACGGGCCGCCGGTTGGGGATACCACGCCACTTGAAATCGAGCGTGTGAAACCGGGTCCAGTCACACTCACCATCGCGCTGGACGGCTACAAGCCGCTCACCTTGAACCTTGAGATGAAGCCGGACGATCTCATCACGCTCGATAAGACGCTTCAAAAGAACAAAGGCGTGCGCTTCGACGAGTCATGGGTGAACGGACTCGGCATGAAGTTCGTGCCCTACGGCAGCGAGCGCGAGCTGATGGTTTCGATCTGGGAAACCCGGATCGCGGATTACGACGCCTTTGTGGCCGACAAGAGCAGCGGGGCCAAGCCGCTCCGCAAGCCCGACTTCGCCCAAACCAAAGAGCATCCGGTGGTCTATGTCACCCGCGATGACGCCCGCAAGTTCTGCGCCTGGCTGACGAAGCGGGAGCGGACGGAGGAACTTATTTCCGTCGCCCACACCTACCGGCTCCTCACCGACCTCGAATGGAGCCGCATCGCCGGCATCGCCGAGGTGGCCGGACAAAGCCCCGGCGAGCGGGACAACCGGAAGCCGCTGGTATTTCAATGGGGCTCCTCATGGCCTCCGCCGCCGAACTACGCCAACCTGGCCGACAGTGCTGCCGCCAAGGCACCCGGTGTCCCGGCGAACCGGACCATCGAGGGCTACGACGACCAGTTTGAAACCACTGCGCCGGTGGGTTCATTTCCTCCAAACGCCGCAGGCCTCCACGACCTCTGCGGCAACGTCCACGAGTGGGTCAACGATGACCTCACCGCTGCAAAGCCGGGCCATACCACTCATGGAGTGCTGCGCGGCGGAGGGTGGAATAGCTTCCAACCGGAAAATCTCTACACCGGCGCGCGCAATGCCCAGATCGACCTCACCGCGCT
>JANOKL010000412.1:0-4331 GCA_031419215.1 Luteolibacter sp.
CTGCGACATGACGACTCCCAGCACCATCTGCGTCAGCACAATGCCAAGCACCACAGTCCCCACCCGCCCGGGTCGGCCATGGCGTTTCGCGATCAGAAACGCCCAGACACTGGCGGCGAGCACGGCCCAGGAGAAACTACGATGGATCAAGTAGATCCAGCGTTGCTCCAGTTCGCCGATCCATTCCGCACGCGGCGAATTGAGGTGGGACTTCGCCATTTCATCCGTCAGCTCGCGGATCTGGGATCCCATGATGCCCTCTGCGACGATCACGCTCAAAAATACAATCAACGCCAGACGCAGTTGACCCGCCATCGGTGAAGAAATTTCCGCCTTCCAAGGCTGATCTGTGCCACGCCAGGCGCAGTAGGTCAGTGTGCCGATCAGCAGCATGGCCAGCGCGAGATGAGTGGTGATCGTCCCCGGCGAGAGCCCGCTGTAAACGATCCGGGCGCCCATCCAGGCGTTGATGAGGACCAGCGCCAGCGAGGCAAATGACGACCAGAACACCAAAGGTCGTTGAGGGCGTTGCCAAAAGGCGGCGATGAAGGTCGCGAGTGAGAACATCCCGACCGGGAGAGCGCAGAGACGATTGATGAACTCGGTCCAGACGTGACGTGGGTTGAACTCGGTGCGGAGCGTCTCGCGTGTGATCGTGGATGGATCGCGGCCCTCTCTCTTAGCCCGCATTTGGAACCGCTCGATCGGCAATTTGTCGAAATCCACCTGCTCAACCTTCGTCGGTGGGATCAGGCAGCCCCAGCAGGTCGGCCAGTCCGGACAGCCCATCCCGGAGCCGGTGACGCGGACGATTGAGCCCACGAACATCAGCAATAGCACCGACACCAGCGCGGCGGTCGCGAGTTTTTGAAATCGAGCCATCGGCATGCGCGGACCTTGCCCGGCGGACCGGGCGTTTCCATGAAAATTCAAACCGTCGCACGACCAGGCAGCCAGACCCGTGCCCCGACCGATCTCGATCCACCGGGACGAAACAAGCCTTCCAGGCCCGGTCTCGCCCGCAGATCCGGAATCGCGGCAGCCGCGTGCGACCAACGCCAACGGAAACCTTCCTCACGGAGTCGACGAGGATCAGCCCAACGGCTTTTCAAGACCAGCTCGGTCTCGGTCCGCATCAGCCTTGCGCCGAGTTCCAACAGGAACTTGGGCGCGGGCAATCCCAAGGGCATGCCCGCCGCTTCACGGAACGTCTGCATCCACTCGCGGTTCGTCGGAAACTCCGGCGCGGTGACGTTGACCACCCCATCAATGTGCGTCCCTGCGATCAGGAAATCCACCGCCGCGAGGAAATCCTCCATGTGGATCCAACTGATCCGCTGGGTTCCGGTGCCCATCGCGCCGCCCAGGCCACGACGCACGATGCTTCTAAGAACGTCGAACACCGTGTCCGGCTCGTTCGCCAGGACCATACCGATGCGCAGCGCCACTTTGCGGGTGTAACCCGGCACTTTCGCCGCGAAAAATGCTTCCTCCCACGCACGGGCCACACTGACCGAGAATCCCTCTCCCGGTTCACCGAACCACTCGTCCTGCGGCGCGTCCTTGGCATCGCGATACCACGTCGCCGTGCTCGCGTTCATCCAGACCTTCGGCGGCGTCTGGCAGGCGGCGATGGCTTCACCGATCACACGGGTGGAATCCACACGTGACTCAATGATTTCACGCTTCGCTTGCTCGTCGTAGCGACAATTCACGCTTCGGCCTGCGAGGTTGATGACCGTCTCCGCACCTTCGAGCGCCAGCGCCCAGGGGCCGAGGTTCTTGCCGTCCCATTCGAGGAAAAGCCCGTCGCCGCTCCAGCCGTCGCGGCTGCGGGCGATCGCCACCACTTCCTTGCCCTGACGGGCATGGTGGCGGCACAGGTAGCGTCCCAAGAAGCCATTGGCTCCGAAAATCACCGTGGTTGGTTTCATTGGAATTGAATTGTTGATTGAAAGTTCAGCTCAGAAGTCGGGTGGCCAATTGGAGGGCAATGCCGTATTTCATTCCGGAAACCCGGTCCGCGACGTTGGAGGCAAAGCCGACGAACTCCGAAAGCTTGCTCATCTGCTCGTGAAACGCCCGCCCCTCCGGGGTGTCGATCCCCCGGCTATCGTCGAGGCATTGGTGCAAGACTCCCAATGCGGGATCGATTTCACGGCGACGACGCTCGCGAGCCACGATCGTGAAAATCTTCCAAACGTCTTTTTCAGCTTCGAAAAATTCCCGGCGCTCGCCTTTCTTCACGATCGTGCGGACGAGTCCCCATGAAACTAATTCCTTCAAATTTGTGTGGGCATTACCACGACTAATTTGGAGCTGCTCCATGACCTCGTCGGTTCCGATCGATTCCGGCTCCGTCATCAGAAGCGCATGGATCTGCGCCATCGTCCGATTGATCCCCCAATGCGTTCCAAGCGCCCCCCACTGAGCCACAAAGTCTTCCCGGGCCTGCTTGAGCCTCGCTTCGTTCGTGCTATTCATATTTTCAGTATTTACTGAAACTTCGATCCCGCAAGAAAAAAAACGGTCGGCCCGAAAAATGCTGATGAGGCCTGTGTCGGAATCGCCACGAATTTGGGCGATTCCTTACAGACTGGCTGTGCTTCATTGTCAGGCAGCAAAAGACCGTCAATCCCTCCAAACTCCATGAACTCCTTCCTAAAAAATCTACAGTTACCGTTGGTACTAGCCGCCACGGGCTTGGCGATGGTCACATCCACACTAGGTCAAACCGTTTCTTGGAACTTTGGGACCGCAGCCCCTGGAAGCGCAGCCCCATCGTCCTCGGCAGTTTCGAACCTGACAGTCAGCGATGTCACCCAAGGAAACAACAACGGGACGACCGCCATGCTTTCCACAACGTCCGCGTCCAGCACCTACCCTGGCTTCTCGGCGTCCTATAACGCAGGGGCAGCGGCGAGGACAGGGGCTTTGGTGACCGGTGCCAGTGGCAGCGCATATTTCGAATTCACTTTAACGCCCGCATCCGGTAAACAAGTGACCTTAAGCGCTATTTCTTTCGGGACCCGGAGCACCGCCACAGCACCGCAGGCCTACTCGCTTAGGAGCAGCCTGAATAGCTTTGGTGCCGATGTGGCAACGGGAACAATCTCCAACACGAGCGTCTGGGCGATAAAGACAAATACCGGGCTGTCGAGTGTCGCAACAGCAGCTACTACCTATCGAATTTACGGTTACAACGGAGCAGGAAATGCAGCTACCGGCACCGCCAATTGGCGCATCGACGATCTCTCCTTGACCGTTACAGTTGCCGATGCCTCAGCCGACACCACACCACCGGTGTTGGCGATCACTTCCCCTCTTTCTCCTTCAGACAATGCCAACGGCGTCTCGATTGGCACAGCCTTTTCCGCCACCTTCTCTGAAAACATCACCGCCGGAAGCGGAAATATCACCCTCTACAAGACCTCGGACAACAGTGTGATACAAAATTTCGCGGTCGGCACTTCCGCTGTCACTATTTCAGGATCCACAGCCACGTTCACCCCGACAGTTCCGCTTCTCAATTTCACAGACTATTACATCCTGATTCCAAGCGGCGTAATTGTCGATGGTGCTACAAATCCATTCGCAGGAGTTATTGTCACAACTGCATGGAACTTCACCACCATCCCAGCAGATACCAGCGCTCCCACAATTGTCTCCGTTGCTCCAGTGACGGCATCGACAAACATAGCCCCGCCCACTTCCCTTACCGTCACATTCAGCGAAAACGTCCAGGTCGCCAGCAGTGGCACAGCGAAGGTCTACGTGAAGAAGGTTTCAGATGACAGCACAGCTGCAGAAATTGAAGCGAATCTCTTCGGTCAGATTACTATTAGCGGGGCCGTGGCCACGATCCCAATTCCCGCACTGACCCCGCTCGACTACGGGGTTGCCTACTACGTCACAATCGACATGGGGGCCTTTGAGGACGTTTCCTCGAGCAACAATGCGTTTGTCGGTCTCTCAAAATACAGCGATTCCCCGACCAACACCGTACTCTCGTGGACATTCACCACGGTGGACGTTCCTGGATTGGTGACGAGCTACGCCCAGACCTTCTCGGGTCTGACCACGGCCACCCCGACACTGCCGGCTGGTTGGTCCACCTCCGGAGGCGCAGGCTATGTGACGACGTATCGCGGTGACTGGGGCACCACCACACCGGACACGGTGAACATCGGAGCAACCCTCGGCGGCATCAAAGGCAATGCCAGCGTTTTCGGCTACCATCACACCAGCAGCACTGGAACCACCTACAACTCCACCACCCTGGTTGGCACACCGCTCTCACAGATTCTGACCCTGCGGAACACCACCGGAGC
>JANOKL010000413.1:0-2274 GCA_031419215.1 Luteolibacter sp.
GGCGGAAGGTGCCGAAGTTGGCGTTCACCCGATAGCCGGCGAGGCCACGAAGGGAATCCTGCTCATAACCGCTGATGGAAAGCGGCAGTGCGCCGGTCTCGGTGAATCCATCCGCTTCCACTTTCTGATACTCCAATCCAATGAAGGGTCCGTGTTTCACCTGCTGATTCCCCATGGTGTATCCGAGGGTCCAGAGGGCCTGGAGGCTGGTGGCATCCTGGTCTCCGGAAGCGAGTCCGCCGAGGACGCCGCCGAGCGTGCGGGTGGACTCGAAGCTGTGATCGCCGTATCCGACAAGGAAGTCGGAGTAGAGACCCATCGACGCACCCCAGGTGCCGTAGATGGCACCGCGATAGCTATCGACATCGGTGGAACTGCCCTGACCGTCGAACTCGCCTCTCGATCCATCGAGCAGGATTCCGAGAACGAATTCCGGTGCGACCCGCCAGTCGAATCCGGCGGTGAAGGCCCAGGTTTCACCGTCGAAGTCAGCCAGATTTCCATCGGCATCGTAGTCCTGGCGATCATAGGACGCGGAGCCCCAGAAATTGCCCTTTCCTCCGGTGGAGCGGCTGACCGACTGGCCGGGGATCATGCCGCCCTTGGAGTCCTGGGTGGGAGCCGAGGTTTCGGTGATGGTTTCGCCGCCATCACGAACGACTGCCAGGTGGTCCTGGACCATGCGGTGCAGGCGGTAGTTGCTGTTGGTGATCACGGTGGTGAAGCCGAGGTAGTTGCTGGGATCCAGGGCGGCGAGGCTGGCCTGGACGGTGCCGAGATCGGAGTTATCGAGCGCGGCGATGAAGTCCTGGGTGAGGGGATTTCCGCTGCTGACCGAGGCATCGATGGCTCCGGCGAGGGCTATCTGATTCGCGGTGAGTCCTGGCAGGGCGGCGAAGTTGTGCTGGATGTTGAGGACCAGATTCGTGTTCCCGTCCTCCAGGGCGGCGGTCATGAAGAACTGGCTGAGGACGTTGTTGGTATCGGAGACGCCGACATTGCCCACCTGGGTGCCGACGAAGCCGGTGTCGGTGGCATTGACGTTGGAGTTGTACTGGATACCGAGTGTGCCGAGGGCCGGAAAGCCGAGGATGGCCGTGTCACTGGCCACCACGGTGTAGGTGCCATCGCGGAGGACCTGATTGTTGTTCGTGGAGGAAACGCGGAGGTTCGCGCCGGCGACATTGTAGCTGTTCAGCACGCCAGTCTGGGTGATGAGGTCGCTGTTGACGCCATTGATGATGGGCGCATCCGGGACGACATCGAAGCGGATGAAGGAGCCCGGCGTGTGGACGACATCGCCGGTGATCGTCACCGCGCCGACGGCGTTGACAGGGTTCGCATCGAGATTGATCGGGATCTCACCGGCGCTGAAGCCTCCGGAGAGGACGTTGACGTTGGCATCCCAGATTCCGGTGCCACCGAGTGCGGCGCCGTTGGCGTTGATCGTCGTCTGAAGCGCGAGGTTTCCGGTGACATTGCCGTTCAGGTAGAGACCGCCGCCGGTGATGGCGATGGTGTCGGCGTCGACGGAGTAGGCGGGATCTCCCGGCAGACCGATGAAGGCCACTCCGGTTCCGGTCTTGTTGATGGTGGTGATGGCGGTGACATTGCCACGGATCGAGTTGTTGATGCCGCCCGGTGTGGTCAGGCCACCGTTGAAATTGATTGTGTCAATCCCGCCGCCGCCGAGGACGCTGCCCACGAGGGCTGAGCCGGCGTTGAGGTTGAGCACGTCGTTTCCGAGGCCGCCGGAGAAGGCATTCGTGGGGCTGGTGATGAGGCCGCTGTTGTTGATCGTCGCACCGATTCCGGCGCTGACGAGGATCGCGGTGCCGTTGGTTCCCCGGATCGTGCCGGAGTTGTTCACGACGAGATTGCTGGTCAAGGAGTCCGAGACGATGCCGTTGACGAGGCCGCTGATGGTGCCGCCGACATTGTTGGTGATCGTGCCGCCGTTTCGGGTGTAGACGGCTGCATCGGAAAGGCCGATGCCGGAAAGGAGTCCGCTGTTGGTCAGGATCAGGCTGTTGTTCGCCCGGATCGCGCTGGCTCCGGTGATGGAACCGGTGTTGTTGACGGTGATCGAAGGGTTGAAGCCCACTAGATCAATCGTGTCGATGCCGTGGTTCCCCACCGCGCCGTTGGAGGTCAGGGTGCCGTTGTTGTTGATCGTGTAGAATGCTCCGGAAACATTCGAGACCTGGATCTCGATGACATCCGTGCCGACGGGATTCAGAAAGGCTCCGGCATCGACCAGGACCTGATGGTTCC
>JANOKL010000414.1:0-5421 GCA_031419215.1 Luteolibacter sp.
GATGGATGCAAGGGTTTTTTAGCGATCTCTGGACTTTGGAGGTGGCTTGGATTGAAGGGCTTTCGGGCAACGCTTGTCGCGTCTTGTGGGGGCCGCCGTGGCTCAGGGCTCACAAGGTGCTTCTGGATCAGCCGCTTCATGGGGCCGCCATCGCCATCGAACGAAGCGATGGAGGCACGACCATTTCGGGCGCGGTCATCTGGTCCCAGCGGATCTCGAGGTCGTGTTCTTGCGCGAGCTGACCGATGAAAAGTCGCTGGGCTCGCCCGTTGCCTTCACGGAAGGGGTGGGCCGCGTTGATTTCACCGAGATAGTGGGCAAATCGATCCGCCCAATCGACTGTCTGAGGCGACTTTCTCCAAAGGTCACGCTCGGCTGCCAGTTGGACGAACGTTTTGGCGAGGTAGTTTTCGATGTGCAGGTGCGAACCGAAGCGACTGGTCCCCTTCGTCATGTCGATGGTGCGGAATTGACCTGCCCACGCATAGACATCCTGAAACAAGTGGCGATGGATCGCCCGGAGGTGGTTGAGATCGAATGAAGAGGACGATGGATCTTCTGAAAGCTCGAACTGCCGGATAATCGACATTTCACCCTCGTATTCCTCAAGAAGGGCGGCGTCCTAAATTCCTGCCAGATTCTTCAGAATGCCCGTGTCAGGATCCACGTAGGGATCTCCGGTATCACCCCTGTACGCCATATCTGGCCTTCACTCGTTGGCGATATTGTTCCGTGGAAAAGCTCCCGCTGATCACCTTTTCCAAATCCGCCATCGCTGGGGGGCGCGGTTTGATGCCCTCCAAGGCGGCGTTTCCAAGTGCATCCCTCAGGTGATTACGTCGGGCGGTTACTCCGTCGATGGAAACGCTTTGGGGACGGGATTTCATGTGCGAAAGCTACCTGAGATGCGGGGTATTGACAAGCAGGTTCCCCAAGACGGCACGTGGGATCGGGGCCAGAAAGCGACCTTTTCCCTCCCCCGCCAGCGTCTTTCCCCAAGGCACTACCGGTTCGATAGGAGGCTGACCCTCCGTCTTCGCCACAGACTAGGCGCGGACAGGCGTAATACCGCGCTGGTTAAGTCGCGGACGGGCGTGCTGAATGCCTGGGTGGCGGAGCGGCTTTCCGTGGGGCACGTGGGGAATGTGATGCTGGCCGTGCGACGGGTGCGGGAGGAGAAGGGATTGCAGGCGATGCTGAAGAAGCTGGAGCGAACACTTGATTTTCGGGACAGTCCCGAATGGCGCGGCGCTAAGGCAGCGCCATTCAGGACTGTCCCTTGGCATTCGCGCAATCGAATCCGGGCTCATCCGCTCAAGGGTATCCTGAGACGGGTCTCAATCCAATAGAGCTCGCCATTCCTCGCTCCATGACCTAGCAATCTTGCATGACTAGGGATCTTCTTCGAAATGGATTGATCGCCGCCTCCGCGATGAACATCGGGGGAGCCATCCTGTTTTCAAAAGGATTTACCAACGAGGCGATCAACGAAGCCGATCCGGTCGTGATGTCGAACTTCGGCCTGATCATGATTGTGGTATGGGGACTTGCCTATGGGGGAGCTTCCGCGATTCGTTCCAACATCTCATGGCTGCTGGCTGTCTTTGCGATCGAGAAACTCGTCTATGGGGTCGTTTGGGTCAGGTGGCTCTCCGCAAATAGCCTGTCATCGCTCTATGAGAAGGATTCGCTTGCCGGTGTCTATTACAGCATCTACGGGCTCAATGATTTTGTATTCATGCTGTTCTTCTTGTGGGCGTTTTTATCACAACGTCGATGGGCCCTCGAAGGGGTCAGCAGGCATGAATCGAATGGTACCAGTCCCGACTAACAAGCATTGACCGCTCAGCGCCTCAGTCCGAAGCCGGAAGCCCGGTCGCATGAAAGGTGAAAGGAGTCAGTTACGGTGATGGATGCAAGGGACTCCTGACTCTCGCCTCGTGAACTCCTGCCTTTCCTCGGTGCCTCCGTGGTGAGCCGGTCCGAAACCGTCGCAAAGTCATCACTCCACCCGAAGGAGAACCCAAAAATCCCGGCTGCGAATTTTCAGGCCCGTGCCATCCTTGCACGGACATTTTCCCGGAAACATCAAGGGTTCGGGAACGTATCCGCCGTCGAACATGCCGCGCTTTCCCACACTCCTGTTCCTCGGCCTGACGGGCATCCTGCCCGCCCAGGACGCGCCGGCGAGCGGTGAGGCGATCTACGCCGAGCACTGCGCCTCCTGCCACGGCAAAAACGGCGAAGGCGTGCCGGACGAGGTTGACGAGCCGCTCCACGGCGAACGCGCGCTGCCGTCGCTCTCCCGCTACATCGACCGCAAGATGCCGGAAGACGAACCGGAACTGCTCAACGCCGGGGAATCCCAGCGGGTCGCCGAGTATATCTATGGCGCGTTCTACTCCGCCGAAGCCCGCGCGAAGACCACCCCGACGCCCAAGCCCGCCTTCGCCCGCCTGACCAACCGCCAGTTCCGCGAGTCGGTGGCCGACCTGATCGGCAGCTTCGGCAAGTTCAGCCCGCCCGGCGAGGGCAAGGGGCTGAAGGCGCAATACTTCGACTCCGACGGCATGAACAAAAAGGCCCGCAAGGCGCTCGAACGCGAGGACCGCGTGCTCGCCGTCGACTTCGGCGAGGGCCCGCCCGCCGAGGGCATGAAGACCGACCAGTTCTCGATCGCCTGGGACGGCTCGCTGGTCGCGCCCGCCACCGGTTGGTACGAATTCAAAACCGTCACCCCCAACGGCGTCCGCCTCTACCTCAACGGCCAGCAGCAGGGCGGCGACGGCAACCATCGCGACGACAGCGGCGCGAAACGCCAGGTCGCGTTGATCGACGACTGGGTCAGCTCCGGCGCGGAGGTTCGCGAGGCCAAGGCGCGCGTCTTCCTGCTCGGCGGCCGCGCCTATCCCTTCCGGCTCGATTACTTCAAGTTCAAGGAGAAGCTCGGCTCGGTCCGGCTCGAATGGAAGCCGCCCCACGGCGAATGGGAAGTACTAGCCGCGCCGTATCTCTCTCCCGCCCGGGCCGCCCAGGTCGCCGTCGTCTCCACGGCCTTTCCCGCCGACGATGCCAGCGAGGGCTATGAGCGCGGCACCGGCATTTCCAAGGACTGGCACGAGGCCACCACCACCGCAGCGATCGAGGTCGCGAACCAGGTCGTCGGACTCCTGCCCGACCTCAGCGGCGTGAAGGACGACGATCCCGATCGCGCCAACAAGCTGAAGGGCTTCATCGCCACCTTCGCCGAACGCGCCTTCCGCCGCCCGCTCAGCGACGAGCAGCGCCAGCTTTACGTCGAACGCCCCTTCGCCGATGGAGCCGCGCCGGAGCAGGCGGTGAAGCGCGCCGTCATCCTTATCGTCAAATCGCCGCGCTTCCTCTACCCCGAACTCGGCAAGGAAAAAGACGACTTCACCGTGGCCACCCGGCTCGCCCTCGGGGCTTGGGATTCGCTGCCCGACCAGCCCCTGTTGGATGCCGCGAAAGCCGGCCAGCTCCGCACTCCGGAGCAAGTGAAAGCCCAGGCTCTCCGTCTCGTCGCCAACCCGCGGTCCAAGGCAAAGCTCAATGACTTCTTCCAGCTCTGGCTGAAGCTCGATGCTGAAAGCGACCTGCTGCGCAAGGATGTCGCGCGTTTCCCCGGCTTCGACGCCGCCGTCGTCGCCGACCTCCGCCGCTCGCTGGAGCGTTTCGTCGAGCAGGTCGTGTGGAGCGAGAAGTCGGATTACCGGCAGCTTCTGGAAGCCGACTACCTGCTTCTCAATGATCGGCTCGCCCAATTCTACGGCGTCCCCGTCCCCGAAGGCGGCGGTTTCCAGCCGGTGAAATTCGACCCCGCCCAGCGCGCCGGCGTGCTCACCCATCCCTACCTGCTCGCCCGCCTCGCCCACCCCGACAGCACCTCTCCGATCCACCGCGGCGTCTTCATCACCCGCAATGTCCTCGGCGGCATCCTCAAGCCGCCGCCGCAAGCGATCGCCTTTGAAAACCACAAGTTCGATCCCAAGATGACGATGCGCGAGAAGGTCGCCGAAATGACCCGCGAAACGAACTGCATGACCTGCCACGAGACGATCAATCCGCTCGGCTTCTCGCTGGAGAACTTCGACACCGTCGGCCGTTTCCGCATCACCGAGGACGACAAACCGATCAACCCGGAAGCTGACTACAACTCCCTCGAAGGCGAGCTGGTCCGCCTCCGCGGCCCGCGCGATCTCGCCAGCCACGCCGTTCAATCGGCCGGCGCGCGCCGCGGCTTCATCCGCCAGCTCCTCCAATACGCAATCAAGCAGAACCCCGTCGTCTACGGCCACGATTCGCTCGTGAAGCTCGAAGCCTCCTTCACCGCCTCCGGCCACCACATCCGCCAGCTCTTCGTCGACATCAACACCCTCACTGCTCTCCAAGGCCTCCCCACCCCCGACCAGGCCAGCCGCAAGTAATTTCCACCAAGCAGATCGCGCATGATCGAAAGCCCCTTTGATTGACGATTGATGAATGACGATTTTTGATTGTTGATGTGACGGAAAGTGTCCTCAACCTCCAATCACCCATTCAAAAATCAACAGTCGGCAATCATCAATCAAATCTTTTGCGATATCTTCCTCAGGGCGGACTGCACCAGCTCCAAAACTCGCCATGAACCTCACCACACGCCGCTCCTTCCTCCGCCAGCTCGGCCTTTCCGCTGCCGCGCTGCCCTTCCTGCCCGCCCTCCCCTCGCTCGCCCAGAACACCCCCGGCGCGAAGACCCGGCGGATCATCTTCCTGTTCACCCCGAACGGCACCATCCAGCCCGAATTCTGGCCCGACCAGACCGGCCCGGACTTCAAGCTCAAGCGCATCCTCGCCCCGCTCGAACCCTTCAAGAACCGCCTGATGACCCTCAAGGGCGTCTGCAACAAGGTCGGCGGCGACGGCGACAACCACATGCGCGGCATGAGCTGCCTGCTCACCGCCAACCAGCTCCTGCCCGGCAACATCCAAGGCGGCGGTGGCATGCCCGCCGGCTGGGCGCGCAACCTCTCGATCGACCAGGAGATCAAAAATTTCCTTCAGGCCCGCCCGGAAACCGCCACCCGCTTCGGCTCGCTGGAACTCGGCGTCGCCGTCCCTAACAGAGCCGACCCGTGGACCCGCGAAAACTACGCCGGCCCCAACCAGCCGCTCGCCCCGGCCAGCGATCCCTACGCCCTTTTTGAAAAGCTCTACGGCAGCATGAAGGACCGCGAGAATGTCGGCAGCGTGCTCGATGAAGTGCGCGACGACCTCCGCACCATCGCCGCCCACGTCGATCCCGCCGAGAAGGACTTGTTAGATCAACACGCCACCTTCGTCCGCGAAATGGAGAAGGACCTCCAGAGCCCAGGCACCGCCAACCTGCTCTTCCCGCCGCCCGCGCTCGAGCCCGGCGTCGCC
>JANOKL010000415.1:0-29462 GCA_031419215.1 Luteolibacter sp.
TCGACGAGTTCCTCACGGATGCGGGCGCGGGAGTATCCGACGGCGTGGAGGATGCGGCCCCAGTTCGGATCGCCGCCGTTCCATGAGGCTTTGACGAGGGCCGACTTGCAGACCGCTTCGGCGACCTTTTTCGCATCGAGGTAAGTGCGGGCACCTACGACGTCCACCGTAACAAACTTAGTGGTGCGCTCGCCATCGCGGACGACGGCCTTGGCGAGTTCCAGCATGACGAACTGGAGAGCGGCACGGAACTGCTTGCAGGCGGCGCTGTTCCGCCGCGCGGAGGGCATGCCGGAGGCACCGTTGGCAAGGACGAGCACGGTGTCGTTGGTGCTCATGTCGCCGTCGATGGTGATACGGTTGAAGCTGTTCTCCACGCATTCGAGGACGGCCTTGCGGAGCGAGTCGGTGGGAATGTTCGCGTCGGTGGTGATGAAGCAGAGCATCGTCGCCATGCTCGGGGAAATCATCCCCGCGCCCTTCACGCAGCCGCCGATGCGGACGCGGTGCTCGCCGAGGTCGAAGGAGATCGCGATTTCCTTCGCGTGGGTGTCGCTGGTGATGATGGCGGCGGCGACGTCCGGTCCATTCTTCGCGCCGAGCTTTTCGATCAGTTCGGGGAACTTGGGCTCGATGCGGACCATCGGCATCGGCAGGCCGATCACCCCGGTGGAGCAGACGCCAATCTCACTGCGCTTGAGCTTGAGTGGTTTCGCCACGGCATCACACATCGCATTGGCATCGTGGATGCCCTGGACGCCGGTGCAGGCGTTGGCGTTCCCGGAGTTGGCGACGATGGCGCGGAGGTTGCCCTTGCGGAGATTGGACTGGCTTACTCGAACCGGAGCAGCTTTCACGCGGTTGGTGGTGAAGGTGCCGGCGGAGGTGCAGGGCTTTTCCGAAACGATCAGGGCGAGGTCGAGTCGCTCCACGGCGGGGTTCTTGATCCCGCAGGAGATCGCGCTGGTGAGGAAACCTTGCGGCGCGCCGACGCCTCCTTTGATGCGGGTAAACTGGGAATCCATGATCGTACGGAACGAGAAGGCGAACTTTGGGAAAGCCTCAGAAATTTTGCAATCCAGCAGTCTCGGAAAGTCCGAAGAGCAGGTTGAAACTCTGAACGGCCTGGGCCCCCGCGCCCTTTCCGAGATTGTCCTCGGCGCTGAGCAGGATGACGCGGCCGGTGCGGGCATCATGTTGCCAGCCGATGTCGATAAAGTTCGTCCGAGTGACGTTCTTGGTGTCCGGGCAACCGCCGCGGCCTAACAGGCGCACGAAGGGTTTGTCAAAGTAGGCGGACTCCAGGGCTTTTCCAACAGCCTCGGGGTCGAGGCCTGGAGCGAGCTTCGCGGTCGTGGTCGTGTGGATACCGGCGTTCACCGGAATCAGGTGTGGGAGAAAGGTGATCACCACCGGCTCGGAAGCGGCGATGGAAAGTTCCTGCTCGATCTCCGAAAGGTGGCGGTGCTTTGGCAGACCGTAGGCGCGGACGCTTTCGTTGCACTCGCAGAACAGCAGGCTGAGATCGGCCTTTCGTCCCGCGCCGCTGACGCCGCTCATGGAGTTGGCGACGATGGTGGAGGAGTCGATCAGTTTTTCCTGAAGCAAGGGCAGCAATGGCAAGAGGATGCTGGTCGGATAGCAGCCGGGCGACGCGATCAGGCGCGCGGACTTGATCGCATCCGCACGCACTTCCGGCAGACCATAGACCGCTTCGGAAAGCAGGTCCGGCGCGGGGTGTTCGTGGCCGTAGAATTCCTGATAGACCGCGGCATTGCGCAGGCGGAAGTCGGCGCTGAGATCGATCACCTTCACGCCGCGCTCAAGCAGGGCGCGTGCGATGTCCGCCGCCACGCCGTGAGGCAGAGCGAGAAAAGCGACCTGCGCACCCGTGGCGGCGATGGCATCCGGATCCGGCTCGATGAATGCCAGCCCTGCACCGGGTGCGCCACGGAAGCGCGGGAAGACGGACTGCACCGGCTTGCCCGCTTCCTGGCGGGAAGTGGCGGCCACGAGTTCGACCTGCGGATGCACCAACAGCAGGCGCAGCAATTCCATGCCCGTGTAGCCACTTGCGCCCACAATCGCTGTTTTGATCCGTTCCATGTCGCAGGGGGCAATCGCACGATTTTCGAGGCTTGCCAATCCGGATTTACCCTGCTTGCTTGTGCCCCCGCCGAAATGACGGGCTGTAGCGCAGTCTGGTAGCGCACCTGCCTGGGGGGCAGGGGGTCGTGGGTTCGAATCCCGCCAGCCCGACCATTCTTCGCTTCCTTGAGGGGAAGCTACGAATGGCAGGCCATTTTTGGAAAGTGAGCCTTGGGTCCTTTCCCGTTTCGAGAAGCGAAGAATGGCCTTCGTAGCTTTAGCGAAGTAGGCCGATTTTCGATTGTGGATTGCGGATTGCGGATTGTTGAAGACTCCGCAGGTGTCCGATCGCTGGTGGGATGAGAACCCTTTCGAGCGAAGCGAGATCTTCATGGGTTTGAACGCGGCTCGAGCTTTCGCGAGCCATTCTTCAAATCGGCATGGCCGCACTCCGCTTGGCCCGCAGGGCAATCCCGCCAGCCCGACCATTCTTCGCTTCCTTGAGGGGAAGCTACGAATGGCAGGCCTTTGTTGAAGAGCCGAAAAACGCCGCGCGGGCGAACCCGGGCGGCGTTGGATAAAATTCTGGTCTCAGGAAAGGCTCAGGTATCTGCCTTCTCCTTGGCTGCTGGGGACTTCTTTTCCCCGGCAGGCTCCTTGCCTTCTGGCTCTTCCTCGGCTGGGGCGTCCTTCAGCTCCTTCAGCTTCGTCTTGAAGCCGTCCATCTGCTGGCCGATCTCGCTTTTCGGATCGATCGCCTTGGCCTCATCGACCGCCTTGATCGCTTCGTCGAAATTCTTCAACTGCACATGGATCATGGCCTTGGTGGCGGTGATCTGCTGCTTCGCCTCACCTTCGAAACCATCCTCCTTGAGAACCTTCTCGACGTAGGCCAGCGCGCCTTTGAAATCCTCCGCCTCGCCGAGTTCATTCAGCTTCTCCTCGAACTTGGCGAGCTTCTCCTTGGATTCGAGCTTCTTCACGAAACCGGTCTCGTCCTTCGGGTCGGCGGACTTGATCTGCGGCACCACGTCGCTGTAAAAGTTCGCGATGGAGGCATCCGAAAGATCCATGGCCTTCAGCGCGGCGACGAGCTGCTTGGCCTTCTCCACGCCCTCGGCCTTGCCGGCGGAGGCAAAGGCCTCGTCGCGCTTGGCCTTGTTCTTAAGAAGCTCATTGAGCCCGGCGACATATTTTTCAGGACCACCGGCCTCGTAACCGATCTTGGCGAAGGGCTTGCCAGTCGCGTCGCAGAGGACAATCGAAGGAAAGCCCTCGATGCCGAACTTCGCCTGCAGTTCTTCATTCTGCTTCTTGGTGGCATCGGAAAGCTTCGAGTCGTCCTGCGGGAAATCGAGTTCCACGAGGACGAACTTGTCCTTCACGCCCTTCTTGAACTCGTCCTTCTTGAAGACCTCGTCGTTCAGCTTGATGCACCAGCCGCACCAGTCGGAACCGGTGAAGTCAATGAGAAGGTCCTTCTTTTCGGCGGCGGCCTGCTTTTTGGCGGCCTCGAAATCACTGGTCCAGCCTTCGCCACCGGCGAACGCGGATCCGATCGAATACAGGGCCACGAGCGCGGCAAGGGGAGTGGAGTGGAATTTCATAAATGCGTCTTGGGACACTGGAAAATGGACGCCAAGGCCCGTGGCGTCGAGGGGATTCTGGAGGGATCGGGGCCCTGTCCTTCGAAGCTTCAGCGAAGAAGGATTGGAGATTGGGGATCGGGGAAGGAAAGACGGAGACTGGGGGAACGTGTCCCGACTGTCTCAGTCGGAAACGGAGCACCCAAGAACCCGGCTGTGTCCAAAATCCGGAAATCTTCTCGCTAGAAAGCCTAAATTCGGCGATCGTCATCTGCGTTACTCAATAAAGATCGGTGAGGATAAAATGACCCAATATACTCAACACCTGATGCGCCGGGGCTTTATTACCCTCTTCGCTTTATTGGCCCTTGCCATTAATTCTGTGGGTAAGGACGACACGGACTTCTCTCGGATTCCTGGAATGTATTTCGTCACTTGGGATGCCAAACAGGCGTTCCTTCCTCAATCGGCAATCAGCGACGAAATGCGAAAGCACATTAACAGCGCGAGATGGCCCAAGGGGCAACACAAGCTACCTCAATATCTGACTGGGTGGCGGTTTGACCTCGATAAGGATGGGGCGGATGAGGTCATTCTAGACACAGGCTCACCCTATGGAAGCAGCCTGGTGCTTCGGATACAAGGCGGACGCGCTGAGATTGTTGGAGCGTTTAATGGGTCTTTCGGGCTGATCCGCAGAGAGAAGCATTGGGATGATATCGTGGTCTTCAGCTTTGCTGATCGACAGCACAAAGCACGAGATGGACTCAGATTCGACGGCAAAAAGTACAGCCGAATCTGGAGGCACGTTGAAGGTGACCAAGAGCAGGCAAAAGAAGGCAACGAACACGCCGACGCCGACAAATCCGCTACCGGTCCTGAGTCGAAGGCAAAGATCGAAGAGAAACCTGAAACACAATTAAAGGTGCCCTCCGGGAGTAGCGAACGTGACATCGGGACCGACAAGCTGCCCCCTAGACCATGAGCGCATCCAAACTTCTACCTCTGATTCATCCCGGTGAAATCCTTCTGGAGGAGTTCATCAAGCCGATGGAACTGACCCTGGCTTCGGTTTCCCGCTCAACGGGGATTCCAGCCTCACGTCTGTCCGAGATCACAAAGGGCAGGAGCAGCTTGACCGCAGAGACGGCCTTGCGGCTCGCGAAGTACTTCGGGACCTCCGCCGCGTTCTGGGTCGGGCTTCAGGCGGAACACGATCTGGAAGTGGCCGAAAGGCCGGTCGGCGCGAAGATCAAGCGCGAGGTGATTGCATTGAATTCGCGAAACCCATTTTGAAAATTCTGCCGGATGAAATGGTCGGGCGTTTTCTGACAGAATTAACGAAATTTTCAGAATTTAAAAACCGAGTAGTTTTCTGATTTTCAATGGGTTGCTTTGATTATGTGAATTCTGGAAATTCCGTTAATTCTGTCAAACTGGCTCGAACTTATCAAAGCGACTGAACTTCAAGGCAATGTTGGTGATCACCCCCGACAAGCCCTCACCTCTTCCGCAATGACCCTTAGCCCATCCCTGACGATGGGTTCGTCCATGGCGAAGCTGATGCGGAGGCATTCGTGTTGGTGGCGCCAGGTGGGGTCGTCGTGGCCGAAGAAGAAGTAGTGGCCGGGGATGACGAGGACGCCGCGTTTCTTGAGGCGTTCGTAGAGTTCCTTCGAGGAGATCGGCAGGCCGGGAAACCACAGCCAGAGGAAGAGCGCGCCTTCACTGCGGTGGACCCGCCACGGGAAATCCTCGCCGAAGATCTCGTGCGCGGCGGCGACGGCGAGACGGGATTTTTCCTCGTAGAAGGGACGCACGACTTCCTTCGAAAGGCGGAGGATTTCCCCGGACTCAACGAGAGGCAGGACGATCTGCTGGCCGATGTTCGGATTCGCCAGACCGACGATGGCACTCATCGAGCCAAGCGCGCGGATGATCTGCGGCGGCCCGATGACGATGCCGGTGCGGGTGGCGGGCAGGCCGATTTTCGAGAGGCTGTAGGTAAGGACGACGTGCTCGTCCCAGAAGGGCTTCGCCTCGGTGAAGATGATGCCGGGAAAAGGGGCTCCGTAGGCGTTGTCGAGGATCAGCGGGATGCCGTGGACCTTGGCGAGATCCGAAAGGCGCGCGACCTCGGCGTCGGTGAGGACGTTGCCGGTGGGATTGGTGGGCCGGGAAACACAGATCGCGCCGACGTCGTCCGTGACCTCGAGCTTTTCGAAATCGACACCATACTTGAACTCATGCGGGCCGGTCTCGGTGATGATCGGAGGAAAGGCGCGGAACAGGTCGGTGGAGGCGGACTGGTTGGCGTAGCCGATGTACTCCGGGACCAGCGGCAGGAGGATCTTCCTGCGTCGGCCATCGGGCATTTCCCCGGCGAGGAGATTGAAGAGAAAGAAGAACGCGGTCTGGCCGCCGGAGGTGATGGCGACGTTTTCCGGGCCGATGTTCCAGCCGAAGGAGTCCTTGAAAAGCTTGGCGATGGCTTCGAGGAAACGCGGATTGCCACGCGGGGCATCGTAGCTGGTCAGGGCGCGATCGAGTCCGGTGGGCTCCTCAAGCAACTCCTCCAGCCGCCTGCGCCAGACGGCGTTCATTTCCGGGATGCGGGCCGGCTGGCCACCGCCGAGCATGCGGATATCGGGCCCGCCGCTGGCGAGGGCGTGGCCGAGATCGTCCATGAGTTCCTCGATGCCGCTGCCCGTGCCGAGACGGGTGCCGAGTTGGGAAAATTCGAATGACATGAGACTGACCGTGGGTTGACCTAAGAACGGCGGCTTCTATAGTCGGGCGCAAGCTTCAAACAACCACAATACCCCATGGCACTCCAAGTCGGCGACAAAGCCCCTGATTTCACCCTCGTCACCAAAACCGCCGAAGGTCCGGCACTGGTCAAGCTGTCCGACGAGATCGGCAAGAAGAACCTCCTGCTGCTGTTCGTGCCGATGGCCTTCACCGGCGTCTGCACCACCGAACTCTGCGACATCACCCAGGGCCTGGCCGACTACGAGGCGCTGGACGCCACGGTGTTTGGCATTTCCGGCGACAATCCCTTCGCGCAGGAAGCCTGGGCGAAGAAGGAAGGCATCGGCCTGACGCTCCTCAGCGACTACGAACACAACGTCGCCAAGGCCTACGGCGTCGCCTACGAGCAGTTCCTGCCAGAGGCCAACCTGATAATGGGCGGCGTCTCGAAGCGCTCGGCCTTCCTCATCGACAAGACCGGTGCCATCCGTTTCATCGACATCAAGGATCACCCGAAGGACCTTCCGGACTTTGACGGCGTGAAGGCCGCGCTGAAGGCTCTTTGATTCCCGTTTTTTCCATCAAAAAAGGCCGCAGGAGATCCCTGCGGCCTTTTTCGTGAAAAGGTTGCGGCTTAGTTTTCCGCTGGCTTGGGCTCCTCGACCGCTGGCTTTGGAGTCTCGGTGGGCGGCGTCGGTGGAGTTGCCGGGACAACAGGCTCCGAAGGGGGTGGCACCGGCACTTCGACCGGTGGTGCGGCCGGATCGATCACCGAAGGAATCGCGCCGCCGGGAGGAACCTCGGATGGAGGAACCACCGGAAGGGTGTTGTCGACCGGAGCGATGGGGGTGAGTGGCGGATAGACCTGGATTTCTCCCGGAGCACCAGGGAGCCCGGCCGCTGGAGCATTCGGATCCGTGAGCATCACCGATGGGACGAAGCCCACCTCACCGGAATCAAGCTCGACTTTGACGTAGGCATCATCATTCGCGATGACCTTCATCGGAGTGTTCAGCTTGAGAAGCTTGTCGGCATCAGCATCCCCGCGCGGACGCTTGAGGAAAAAGGCGGTGTCATTCATGGCCGCCCGCACGAACTGACCTTGCGTGAAGCCGCCTGCGGAAGTCAGCGAGACTTGTCGGCTGGACCCAGGAGGCGTAAGAGGATCGAAGTCCCCACCGCTGAGAGGACCGGTCATCGATTCACACGAGACCAGTGTCACGGCTGCGGCGATTATCAGGGGGGCGTAGCACTTCATAGACGCCAACAAACTG
Organism: Luteolibacter sp.; assembly: GCA_031419215.1. GTDB lineage: Bacteria > Verrucomicrobiota > Verrucomicrobiia > Verrucomicrobiales > Akkermansiaceae > Luteolibacter. The sequence goes on from JANOKL010000415.1 coordinate 7,700, forward strand.
CCACGAGACGCTGAAAGGTCAACGGCATTCAGAGACATAGTCCCGGATCACGTCCCGCCAGTCCCTTGGCATTTCTTCGAGTTCAGCCTGCAATTTTGCTGTAGACATCGCGGTGTGGCGCGGTCGTTTCGCCCGAAAAGCCGTCGCCTCCTCCAGTTTCGTCGCGAGAATCTCGGGCGCCGCCGACAATTGACCCAGCCGCACAAGTTCGTCCACCGCCACCTCGGCCATGCCGTGCCAACTGACCGGCGGCCCGGACTGGCAGGCGTGGAAAAGCCCGGTCGCCTGACGCTTGATCAGCGTCTCCGTCCATCCGCAGAGATCCCGTGTGTGGGTGGGCAGCGAGAATTTGTCGGCGATGGCTGAGATGGGCTTTCCTGCGAGGGCATCCCGGATCACTGCGTCGAGGAAGGAGGGCTTTTCCGGGCCGAGGACCCATGAAACCCGCAGCACGAGGTTTCCCGGATCGGCGAGGACAGCTTGTTCGCCTGCCAGTTTCGTCCGTCCGTAAACAGACAGCGGCTGGGGCATTTCCGCTTCCGTTCGCAGGCCAGATTGCTCTCCGGAGAAGACGTAGTCGGTGCTGAAATGGACCAGCTTCACCCCACGACGCGCGGCCCACTGCGCGAGCAGCGCCGGGGCTTCCACGTTGAGTTTTTGAGCCATTTCCAGATCATCCACGCAGGCCTCCAAACTGGTCAGGCCACCCGGATTGAGAAAGATTTCGCAATCCAGGTGTTCCAGTCGTTTGGCCATCGACACTGGATCCGAGAAATCAAACTCCGTGCGAGGCAGCGCAATGACCTCGTAGTCACGGCTGAAACTCTTCGCCAACGCCGCGCCCACCCTCCCGGTCGTGCCTGTGACTGCCACCCGCATGGCGCGACCGAACAGCAACTTTCCCCGGCAGGCCAGCCGACACTTGCGACTCCCGCACTTTTCACCCGATAATCTTTCAGATGCCACGCGATCTTTCCAGACCCCTCGTCACGGGCGGCGCAGGCTTCATCGGCTCGGCGCTGGTGCGGCTGCTGCTGGCGCGCCCGGAAGTGGAGCGCGTGGTCGTGCTCGACAAACTCACCTACGCGGGCTCGCTCGACCGACTCCCGGAACAGGGAAATCATCCACGACTCGACTTCATCCACGGCGATGTCACGGATCGCGCTTTGTTGGCGAAAACCCTCGCCGACCACTCCGTCACCGGCGTTCTCCACCTCGCCGCGGAGTCGCACGTGGATCGATCCATCGAAAAGGCGGACGATTTCATCGCGACAAACATCACCGGCACCGCCTGCCTGATCGAGGCCTGTCGGGCCGTTGGAATCCCACTGCTCCACTGCTCGACCGATGAGGCCTACGGCTCCGCCGCGCCGCCGATCCTTTTCACCGAAGACTCCCCGCTACGGCCTTCGTCGCCCTACGCCGCCTCGAAAACCTCCGCTGATCTGCTCTGCCTCGCCGCGCACACAACCTACGGCCAGGACATCGTCATCACCCGCAGTTCAAACAACTACGGCACGCGGCAGCATCCGGAAAAACTCATCCCACGCATGATCCAATGCGCGCTCCGTGACCAGCCACTGCCGGTTTATGGAAATGGCCTGCAGGTCCGCGATTGGATGCACGCCGACGACCATTGCGCCGGAATCATCGCTGCCTACCTGCGGGGAAATGCCGGAGAGGTCTACAACCTCGGAGCCCGCTGCGAACGCACGAACCTCGATCTTGTCCGCCGCATTCTCGCGATCCTCGGAAAGCCCGAGTCGCTGATCCGGCACGTCACCGACCGTCCCGGGCACGACACCCGATACGCCATCGATCCTACCAAGGCAGAGCGCGAACTCGGATGGACGGCCCGCGTCGACTTCGAGCAGGCCTTTTCCCAAACTGTCCGCCAGCTCGCTGCCGAGTTGGCCTGAGCGATCAAATCACGCCTTGCTCGCGGAGGTCGTCATCCACGCTGCCATAAAAAGGCATGCCGTCACCTGCATCGCGGATCTTTCGAATGCTGCGGCGAACGCCACGCGCGCTGGTCGGCCCGTTGACCTTGTTGGCAATGCCATCGACAAGGAAAGGCACCAGTGCCGCCACGCCGAGACCGCCGAGCGCCAGTGCGATGCCTTTTCGGGCACCACGATGCATCAGATCGCCCAGAAGCAATCCCGCCGCAGCGCCCAGAAGGGCCGGGGCGACCAGTGCGGTCGTTTCGATCCAGTCACGAGAGGTGTCAGCGGAGTCATCAGCCATGAGAGGAATTTAGCAACTTACCGCCCCACGACAACCACGGAAACGCCGGGATCGAGATTCCGGCTTTCCGTCCGCCTGTCCGCTGTTAGCTTCCCCGCACCATGCACTCTCCGAAAGCGACCTACGCCCTGATCCTCGCGGGCGGTTCCGGAACCCGATTCTGGCCGCTGAGCCGGAACTCAAAGCCAAAGCAGCTCCTCCAGCTTTTCGGGGACGAAACCCTCCTCGAACAAACGATCCGCCGTCTGGAAGGCCTTGTCCCGCTGGAAAACATTCTCATCCTCACGAATTCCCTCCAGGTCGAAGGCGTCCGCGCCGTGGCCACGATGCTGCCGCCGGAGAACATTTACGCCGAGCCTGCCAAACGCGACACCGCCCCAGCCGTCGCGCTCGGAATCGGCCTCGTTGCCGCCCGCGATCCGGACGCCACGATGATCGTCCTGCCCGCCGACCAGCTCATTCAGAACGTGGCCTCCTATCAGGACGTCATGCGCGATGCCGTCGCGGTGGCCGAAGCCTCGGATGGGCTCGTCACCATCGGCATCAAGCCCACCTGGCCCTGCCCGTCCTACGGCTACATCGAACGCGGCCCGCGTGCCACGATCCCAGGTCTCGATGTCGAGCACCCGCCGTATGAGGTGAAACGTTTCCGCGAAAAGCCCGATGTCGAGCTCGCCGAAAAATTCCTCGCCCACGGTGGCTACTCCTGGAATGCTGGCATGTTCGTCTGGTCGCTGCCGACAGTCATCAAGCAGCTCGCCCTGCATGCCCCTGCACTCGCGGGCTTCATTTCCGAGATGCGGAAGTCCAGCGACCTCAACGCCACAATCGACGCCCAGTTCCCGAAGCTCTGCCCGATCTCGATCGACTACGCGCTGATGGAAAAGGCCGCCCGCGTTTTCAATATCGAGGCCACCTTCGACTGGGACGATGTCGGTTCCTGGCTCTCCGTCGCGAAATACCTCGAAGTCTCCGGCGACGAAAACCGCACCAACGAGCCGGTCACGGAAATAGGCTCGCGCAACAACGTCGTCTTCAACGCCCGCAAGGGCTGCCGAGTCGCCCTGCTCGGCGTCAACGACCTCATCATCGTCCAAACCGAGGATGGCCTCCTCATCGCTGATCGCCACCAGGCCGACGACATCAAGAAGATCGTCGACCTGCTGCCGAAGGAGCTGCTTTGAAGAGGGATGGGAGATCGGGGATCGTAGATAGTAGATCAGAAAATCCCCGATCCCCGATCTACTATCCACTATCCCTCTTCATGCACCCCGCCCTCGGCATTGATCACGGCGACGCCCGCATCGGCATCGCCGCGACGGATGAGTTCGGCATTCTCGCGCACCCGGTGGAAACCATTGATCGCGCGAAGATCGAGCCTCTGACGCGCATTTCCGAACTCGTCGCCCTCCGGAAAATCAAGACTCTTGTCCTCGGCCTGCCCGTGCGGATGGACGGCAGCGAGGGCACCTCGGCGGAAAAGGTTCGCGCGTTTGCCGTAAAACTCCGTCAGCATCTGCCGGACCTGCCGCTGATCCTCGTCGACGAAACCCTCACCACCAGCACCGCCGCCACCAAGCTCCGCGAAGCCGGTCGCAATGCGAAGCAACAGAAGTCGATCATCGACCAGGCCGCCGCCGTCGAGATCCTGAATGCCTGGATGGAAGAGCACGGAGCATGATGCCCGCCGGAACATGGCTTTACCTCAGAGTAGATTCCGCGTAGTTTGCGCTCCATGAAGACTTTGGAAACGGATGCCGAAATCGGGGAGGACGGTCGCGTGATGCTGCTGTCTCCGCTTCCTGATTGGCTGAAGCCGGGCAAGGCGCATGTCCTGCTGGTCGTGGATGCGCAATCTGAAGACTCCATCATCCCCCAGCCCGGAAGTTTGAAAGGCTTTCAAATGTCCTCGGATTTCGATGAGCCGCTTGAGGATTTCAAGGACTACCTGGGATGAATTTGCTGTTGGATACCCACGCGCTGATCTGGTTTCTCGAAGACGATCCACAATTGAGCCTCCTCGCCCGCTCGGCCATCAGCGATGCCTCCAACCGCTGCCATGTCAGCGACGCCACGGTTTGGGAAATGGCGATCAAGCAGTCCCTGGGCAAACTGACGTTGCCAAAGCCTTTGGAGATGCTGTTTCCATCCGGCATCCAGCAGCTGGGGTTTCAGATCCTTCCAATCCGGCACACGCATCTTCATCAAATCGTTCGTCTGCCCTTCCATCATCGCGATCCTTTTTACCGCTTGCTGATCGTACAGTGCAAGGTCGAAGGCATGACGATGATCACACGCGATCCCCATTTCCTTGATTACGGAATTCCGGTTCTTTGGTGATGCAATTGCCGCCGTCGAGATCCTGAATGCGTGGATGGGCGAAGTCTGAAAGTCTTAATGTCGAAAGTCTTAAAGTCCCAAGACTCGTCCAAACTCTTCATCTTGTTCTTCCCTTCGACCTTCGACTTTCAGACCTTCGACTCTTAAAAAATGCGCTTGAAACTCACCATCGCCTACGACGGCCGTTCCTTTGAAGGCTGGCAGTCGCAGGCTGGCCAGAACACCGTGCAGGACCACCTGCTCAAGGCCCTCGCGGAAACGGCCAAGGAGCCGGTCAAACTTCAGGGGTCGGGTCGCACCGATGCCGGAGTGCATGCGCTGGCACAGGTCGCCCATTTCGATGCGCCGGATCATCTCACGATGAACCCCTACAACTGGGTGCCCGCGCTGAACACCAAGCTGCCCTCGGCAATCCGGGTGCTGAGTTGCGAGGAGGTCGCTGCGGATTTCCATGCCCGCTTTTCCGCGACGGGAAAGACCTATCGCTACGATCTTTGCACCGATCCGATCCTTTCGCCTTTCAAGGCGGGCTTCGTGTGGCATGTGCCGCGGCTGCTTGATGCCGATGCCTTGAACGAGGCGCTCAAGGTCCTGAAGGGCACGCATGATTTCCATGGCTTCGCTGCCTATCGCGGCAATGAAACGCCGGAGATGAATTACACCCGCACCATCCACGCCGCCGATCTTGAGACGCTGCCGGATGGCTACCGGATCACGTTTTCCGGAGACGGCTTTCTTTACAAGATGGTCCGTCTGCTGACCGGTGGGGCCGTCCATTGTGCGCAGGGCCGGATCCGTCTCGACGACTTCGCGAAGCTGCTCGATCAAGCGCCGGAGCTACCCTTCGGAAAGTCGCCACTGTGCGCGCCTGCGGACGGGCTCTTTCTCCAGGAAGTGCGCTACACCCGTTAGGCCTGTTCACTTGACCTTCAAGGTCATTGGGGCCAGACTGCGCCGTCGCCTGCCCATGAATACCCTTGCCCGCTGCTCGCTTGTTTCCGCCCTCACGGCGGTGATTGTTTCCTGTGCCCCGAGTGGTCCGCAGAAGTCCGACTACCTGCTCGGATATGAGCGCAACAATGGCCCGACCGGTGCGGGAGCCCATCATTCCGCGCCTGCGATTCCGGACGATATTTCCTACTGGGAAGGTGCCAGCGTGACTGGGTCGCCACTGGTGAAGATCAACCGCGGCCAGCAAAAGGCGTTCTTCTACAAAGGCAGCGTGCTCGTCGGCGTCTCGAAGATTTCCAGCGGCAACGAGGATCACGGCACACCGCCCGGCCGCTACAAGATCATCGAGAAGGATCAGGACCACAAATCCTCCGCCTACGGTTGCTTCAAGGACAAGGCCACCGGCATGATGCTCAACGACAACGTTGACATCCGCACCGACAAGATCCCACCCGGCGCCATTTATTACCCGGCCCCGATGCCGAACTTCATGCGCATCACCGGCGGCATCGGCATGCACACCGGCTTCCTGCCCGGCTACGCGGCGTCGCACGGCTGCATCCGCATGCCGGACCACATGTCCCGGCACTTTTTCGAAAACGTCCAGGTCGGCACCCCGGTCATCATCGAATGAGCCTGCTGCCTGATTCCTCCGCGACGATGGAGGTCTCCTGCGCGGAGGTTTCCAAGTGGGCGGCGCTGCCGGAAAACGAGCGCCCCCGCCTGATCGACTGCCGCCAGCCGGACGAATGGGACATCTGCCATCTCGATGGCGCCCATCTGGTTCCGCTCGGGGAATTCCCCTACCGCATCGAAGCATTGAAGGAAGGCATCGAGCGCGGCGTGGTCGTCTACTGCCATCACGGCATGCGCTCGCTCCGCGCCACCGCCTTTCTCCGGGAAAACGGCGTGGAAAACGCCTTCTCGATGGCGGGCGGGATCGACGCCTGGTCGCGGACGATTGATCCGGATGTGGCTAGGTATTGAGGACCAAGGAACGGACGCATAACGCCTACTGGCAACGAGCCTTGGACTGCGTGCGGCCTAGTTTCTTCAAATTCAACTCACTCTCATGAGGATTCACGCAAAACCAAACAAAGTGATCCTCTTGATCACCGGGGTCTTGGGCATCGCATTGGGTATGCTACTTTGCAGTTCAATAGGAAGTCACCAACTCGAAGCGAGATTCCAAGCCTCACTCGAAAAAGTAGAAATCACACCGCCCTCTGGAGGCTACAGGATTGACTACGTCACCTCCACTAATGATTTGATCGAAAATTTCCAGTCTCTGGGACTCACCTTCGACGATCATCTGTCAAGGGATCAGTTCTGCACAGCAATGGAAGCCCGAGATAAAGGACCAAAGCAGCTTGGAAGACTTCTAACGATCACTCTAAGAAAACGCGGAACATCGAGCTGCGACGTCTGGATTTACACTCGTATTTCCAAGTAGCCTTCGGCCTCCAGTGAACCCGCCCTTACACGACTTGTGAAACCTACCTTGTAAGATCCATTTTCTTTGGCGACAACTACTTCGAGACCCAAAAGACGACATGGTGCTGGAGGCAGCGATCGCCTCGGGAGCCTCGCACATCGTCACTTTCAACCACAAAGATCTTCAACCTGCAACGGAGTTTGGAATCGCTGTCGTGAAGCCTTCTGAATTCATCCACCTACTAGTATGAGCAGCCTTAGCTTGAGACTTCCTGATTCCCTTCACCGCAATCTCAAGAGCGCTGCGGAAGCGGATGGCATCTCCGTCAACCAGTTCATCAGCCTGGCTGTAGCGGAGAAGCTTTCCGCCCTGCAAACTTACGACGTGATTGCCGAACGGGCAAAGAGAGCGTCCAGAGACGGGTTTCTCCAAGCAATGTCACTCGTTCCGCGCGGCCCTGTCCAAGAGGGGGACGAGTTGCCTTAACCTATTCAAGAGAACGCTTTTCCTCAAAGAACCTCACCCACCCACGCCGCATACGCCTGGGACACCGCCGATGGCTCCAGCACGAGGATTTCCGGAACCTCGTAGGGATGCTGGGCGGCGAGGGCTTCGGAAAGTTGCGGCTGTCTCGCGACGGTGGTTTTGAAGATCGCGAGGACTTCGGCGGAGGTTTCGATCTTGCCCTGCCAGCGGTAGATCGACTCCACGCCGGGCACCAAGTTCACGCAGGCCGCCAGTTGCTTTTCCACGAGCAGCGTGCCAATCTGTCGCGCCTCCTCGATCGAGGGAAACGTGCTCAGGACCAATACGACCTCTTCCATGGGGTCATTCTGAACACTGAACACTGAACACTTTCAACTTCCTTGAAACCCGGCTTCCTCGAAAAACTCGTCGCCCGCCTCGACAAGGTGGAGCCGGGAGAGGTGCAGCAGATCCTCGCACGGCTGATCCGGGAAAAGGGCTTTCTCGAGCAGGTTTTCGAGGCACTTCTGGAGGGCGTGATCCTGTTGGATCCGGAGGGGACGATCGCTTTCGTCAACCGCGCGGCCTGCGGATTTTTCGGGCTCGATCCGGAGAAGGCGGTGGGCGAGCCGTTGTCGGGCCAGGTTCGTGGGCTCGATTGGGAGGCACTGGCAAAACCGGGTCGCACCATCAGCCGGGACTTGGAGGTATTTTATCCCGAGAACCGTTTCCTCAATTTCTACCTCGCGCCGATCAATGACGACGGCACGCCGGAGACCACGCCGCCGGGCTACGTGATGCTGGTGCGCGATCTCACCCGCACCCGCGCCGAGGCGCAGGAGACGCTGGAAAGCGAACGGCTCAATGCCCTCACCTTGCTCGCCGCCGGGGTGGCGCATGAGATTGGAAATCCGCTCAACTCGCTGGACATCCACCTCCAGCTCCTCGGACGGAAGATGAGGAAACTCCCGCCCGGAGATCGAAAACCGCTGGAAGAGCACCTTGGGACGGCGCGGGAAGAAATCCGGCGGCTCGATGCGATTTTAAAGCAGTTCCTCTCCGCCGTCCGCCCGACCTCGCCGCGCCGTGAGCGAACGGATCTGAATGCCGTGCTGCATGACACGCTGAAGCTGCTGGAGCCGGAACTCGCCTCGCGCCACCTCGCGGTGGAGCTCGATCTTCAGGAAAAACTCCCGCCGGTGGAAGTCGATGCGGGGCAGTTTCAGCAGGTCTTCTACAACTTGCTGCGGAATGCCTACCAGGCGCTGCGCGAAAACGAGGGCCGCATCGTGGTCCGCACGTTTGCGAACGATTACGAGTATCGCATCACGATCGAGGACAACGGCACCGGCATTTCCCCGGAGCACATGGGCGCGATCTTCGAGCCATACCGCACGACGAAGGCCTCAGGCAGCGGGCTCGGTCTGCTCATCGTCCGCCGCATCGTCCGCGAGCACGGCGGTGAGATCGAGATCGAGAGCGAGGAAGGCCACGGCACGCGGATCATCGTTTACCTGCCACGCGGCGAGCGCAGCGTTCGTCTGTTAGGCCAGCCCGAAGAAGATGCCGTGATCGACATTGGATGAATCCATTCCCTTTCCCCAAATCATGCCCGCCTTTAACACACCCCAGGCCACGTTGCTGATCGTCGATGACGAACGCGCCACCCGCGATGGCCTTCGTTCCGCCTTGGAAGAAGAGTTCGACGTCTACACTGCGAGCGGAAATGAGGAGGCGCTGGCGATCTTGAAAAGCGAGCCGATCGACCTGCTGCTGACCGACCTGCGGATGGGTGGCGACTCCGGGATGGATTTGTTGGAGGCATCGCTAGGCGTGGCCCATCCGCCGGTGGCGATCATGATGACCGCCTACGGTTCAGTGGACACGGCGGTCGAAGCCATGCGGCGCGGAGCCTGGCATTTCGTGACCAAGCCGCTGAACCTCGACGAGGTCGAAATGCTGCTGAAGCGGGCCTTGAAAAGCCGCCGTCTGGAAACGGAAAACCGCGAGCTCAAGCAGCAGACGAACGAGCGCCACAAGCTCGACAAGCTGATCGGCAAGTCGCCGGTGATGAACCACGTCTTCGATCTCATCCAGCAAGTCTCACCGACCCGCGCCACGATCCTGATCGAGGGCGAGAGCGGCACGGGAAAGGAAGTCGTGGCGCATGCCATCCACCATCTTTCAGGCCGGCCGGAGTCGAAGATGGTCATCGTCCACTGCGCCGCGCTTTCTCCACAGCTTCTGGAAAGCGAGCTCTTCGGCCATGAGAAGGGAGCCTTCACCGGCGCGGCGCAGCGTCGGATCGGTCGCTTCGAGCAGGCGGATGGCGGCACGCTGTTTCTCGATGAGATCGGAGAGATCGACGCCGCGACCCAGGTGAAACTGCTGCGGGTGCTTTCCGAGCGGACGCTAGAACGGGTCGGTTCGAATCAGACCGTGAAAGTCGATGTGCGGGTGGTGGCCGCGACCAACAAGAATCTCCGCAAGCTGGTGGATGAGGGGAAGTTCCGCGAGGATCTCTATTTCCGTCTCAACGTCGTGAAGATCGAGATGCCGCCGCTGAAGACGCGGCGGGAAGACATCGTGCTGCTGGCGGGAAGTTTCCTGAAGGACTTCGCGAAGGAGAACGGCCGGCCGGTGAAGCCGCTTTCCGACGCAGCACTGGAGTATTTGCGCACCTACTCGTGGCCTGGGAACGTCCGCGAGCTTCGCACAGCGATCGAACATGGCGTGGTGATGAGCAACGATTCCGTCATCGACGTGCGCCACCTCCCCGCATTCCTTGCCAATCAAGGGCAAAGCGTGGCATCGGACTCCCCCGAAGTGTTCAAAATGGACCTTGCCGCCCCCGCTGAATTCAACTTGCATGCGCTCGAAACACGCGCCATCCGGTCGGCCCTCGATGAATCAGGGAGCAATCGGACGCGTGCTGCGGAACTTCTTGGCGTCAGCCGACGCACCTTGCAGCGAAAGCTGAAAGAGCTCGGTCTCTGAAACGTGAGATTCCGCCACTTTCCCACGACACCATGAGTGACTCTTCCCAATCCGTCGACACCGGCGTCATCGTCCGCCGGAGTTTGTTTTTCCTGCTCCTGGTCATCATGACCCTGGGCCAGCTTTTCATTCTCTTCCGGGGACTGAATTCGCCGCAGGCCATGGACCAGGCCCAGATCGCCCGTGAAATCTCGCGCGGAAATGGCTTCACGACGAAGTTCATCCGTCCGGTGGCCTACCATCAGGCCCAGAAAGCGAAGGGCACGGTGCCGTTCGAGGCCTTTGAAGACACCTACCACGCCCCGCTCAATCCACTGATCAACGCCGCCGTCCTCAAGCTGATCGGAGCGGACTCCAAGGATGACTGGTCGATGGGGGAAAACCAGATGGTCTTTCCGCTGGACCGGATCATTGCGGCAGTTTCCACGCTCTTTTTCCTGATGGCGATCGGCGTCAGCTACCTCCTCATTTCGAGGATCTTCGACGCCAAGATCGCCGGGGTCTGCGCGATCCTGATGCTGTTTTGCCAGACGTTCTGGGATTTTTCGCTCAGCGGGCTGCCACAGATGCTGCTGCTGCTGCTTTTCTCCTGCGGTGCCTATTTCGCCTACCGGGCGGTGGAATCGGAGGCTGAGGGCCGGGTGGCATTCACGCCCGCGATCGTGGCCGGGGTGTTCTTCACCCTGATGGCGCTGACCCACTGGCTGGCGATCTGGATTGTCTTCGGCTACATCATTTTCGCCGCCTTCGCCTTTCGCCCGAGAGGCATCGTGGCGATCTCGATCCTCGCGCTGCTCGCCATTGCCTCGATCCCCACCCTGATCCGCTCTTTAAACCACTCCGACTCCACCTTCGGCACCGGCTATCTCGTGCTCTACAAGGGACTGGGCGATACCCAGACCGAGGACGCCGTGATGCGGACCGATGATCTCGGCTCGACCCCGCTTCGTCTCGACGGGATCATCCTCAAGACCCTTCGCACCACGATGCTCCAAGCCACGGACATCATCCCCTTCTTGGGCGGGATCGTGATTGCACCAATCTTTTTCATCGCCCTGTTCCACCCGTTCAAGAGGCCGTCGATCGCCCGGTTCCGCTGGGGCATCGTGCTGATGTGGGCGGTGGCCGCATTCGGCATGGCGCTGTTCGGTGTTTCCGGCAAGGCCCTCGATGTGAACCAGATCCACATCGTGTTCGCTCCGATCATGACCGCCTATGGGCTGGCCTTCCTTTCGATCTTGTGGAGCCGCATCGAGTTCATCGCCGCGAATCCGGTGATGCGCAATGTTCACCATATCCTGATCGTGATGCTCTGCGCCGCGCCGATGCTCCTCGACATGCCACAGAAGGTGCGGATGGGACTCGACCGCCGCGACAAGGGTGGCGTGCCGTGGTGGCCACCTTATTATGCTCCGGCCCTCAATCTCGGGCTGAAGAATTGGATCAAGCCGGACCAGCTCTGTTTCTCCGACCAACCCTGGGCCGTGGCCTGGTATGCGGACCGCATGAGTATCTGGATGCCGACGACGAAAAGCGGCTTTGAAAAACTCGAACGGGCCGCCACCGAACTCGGAAGCGCTCCGGTCGGCATCCTGATTTCGCCGACTTCGCACGGATCGAAGGACATGCGTTCGCTGGCTGAGGAGTATGGCGACTTCACCTCGCTGGTGATCAACGGACGCGTGTTCCTCGCCACTTACCCACCCGGCATCTCGATTTACGACAAGGATCCGAAACTGCAGGCGATTTCGAAGAAATATGCCTATCCGCAGACCGTGGTGGGGATGGACATGATTTACTACAGCGACCGCCCGCTGAGGACCCCGGACACCAATGCCTCTGAATGATGGCGCGGAAAAAAGTCAGCCCCGATGAAGCATCGGATGCCCCCACCTTCGAGGATGCCCTCGCGGAACTGGAAGCCGTGGTCGAGGCCATGGAGGAGGAGCAGCTCCCTCTTGAGGACCTCGTTTCCCACTACGAAAAGGGTTCCGCGCTGCTGAAACGCTGTGAATCCGTGCTAAAATCCGCCCGTGACCGCTTGGAACTGATTACCTTGCGCAACCAAAGCGAAAACGCTCTGGATTCCGGCACCGCAACCCCTCACGCTGCCGCGACTCCGCCGGAAGCGACCGAGCTGCCGGACGATACTGACGACGATGACGACATCCGCCTCTTCTGAGCCACCTGCCCTCGGCCCGCTCCTTTCCGCCATTCATTCACCTGAGGATGTCAAGCGGCTCAGTGACTCCGAACTGATCGACCTCGCCGCCGAGGTCCGCCATTCGCTGATCACCTCCCTCTCCGTCACCGGCGGCCACCTTGGCCCGAACCTCGGAGTGGTGGAGCTGACAATCGCCCTGCACCGCGTCTTTTCCACGCCGAATGACAACTTCGTCTTCGACGTCGCGCACCAAGGATACGTCCACAAGATGCTCACCGGTCGTGCGGACAAAATCCACACGATCCGCACCTACAAGGGCCTCAACGGCTTCCTGCTGCGCTCCGAGTCCGAGCACGATTGCTACGGCGCGGGTCACGCTGGCACCGCCCTTTCCGCCGCCCTCGGCATGGCCGCCGCCCGCGACCTCGCCGGAGATGACAGCCATGTCGTCGCCGTCGCCGGAGACGCCGCCTTCACCTGCGGACCCACGCTTGAGGCCCTGAACAATATTTCGGAAACGACCAAGCGCTTCATCGTCGTGCTCAACGACAACGAGTGGTCGATCGACAAGAATGTCGGTGCGATCGCCCGTTACTTCAACGCGCTCCAAACCCATTCAACCTACGCCAGCGTCCGCAACACGGCCGCCGAGTTCGTCGAGAGGATCGCCGGCAAGGCCGCCCGCAACTTGGCCCACAAGGTCGAGTCCAGCGCCAAGAACCTGCTTTTCCCGAACGTCCTCTTCGAAAAGTTCGGCCTACGCTATTTCGGGCCGATCGACGGTCACGACCTGCCGCTGCTGGTAAAGACCTTCGAACATCTCAAGACGCTCCAAGAGCCCGTCGTCCTCCACATCATCACCGAAAAGGGCCGCGGCTATCAGCCCGCCCTCGACAATCCGGGCAAGTTCCACGGACTCGGCGCCTACAAGATCGAGGACGGTTCCACCGACACCACCGCCACGCCGACCTGCTCGGAAATCTTTGGCCGCGCCGTGACCGACATGGCGAAGACCGACGACAAGATCGTCGCCATCACCGCCGCCATGCCCGGCGGGACCAAGCTCGATATTTTCAAGAAGGAACTCCCCGGCCGCTACTACGATGTCGGCATCGCCGAGGAACACGCCGCCCTCTTCGCGTGCGGCATGGCCACCCGTGGCTACAAGCCCTTCCTTGCGATCTATTCGACCTTCATGCAGCGCGCCTACGACATGATCATTCATGACATGGCGCTGCAGGGATTGCCGGTCCGCCTCTGCATGGACCGCGGCGGTCTTTCCGGCGACGACGGTCCGACCCACCACGGCCTTTTCGACATCGGCTACCTCCGCCACGTGCCGAACCTGATTTTCATGCAGCCGAAGGATGAGGCCGAATTCGTCAACATGCTTTACACGATGGCGCAGTACGAAGCCGGTCCCTCCGCCATCCGCTACCCACGCGGCGCGATCGACGGCACCCCGGTTCCTACCACGGGTAAAATTCTCGAAATCGGCGTCGCTGAAGTTGTCGCAGACGGCGCCGACGTCGCCCTCATTGGCCTCGGCACGATGTTCGAAATGGCGAAACGAACCAAAGTGATGCTTGAAGCGAAGGGACTTTCCGTCGCGCTGATCAACCCGCGCTTCATCAAGCCGCTCGATGCCAGCGTCATCGAGACTTACGGCGAAAAGTGCAAGGTCGTCTGCACCTTCGAGGATCACGTTGCCCACAACGGTTTCGGAGCCGCGATCATCGAGCTCCTGCACGACGCCGGCATTCACACGCCGGTCGAACGCATCGCCTGGCCGGATGAATTCGTCGAACACGGCAAGCCCGACATTCTCCGCGAACTCCACGGCCTCACGCCGGAAGCAGCGGTGGAAAAGGTGATGAAGTATTTCTGAGCGCCTACAGACTCAGTTATACTCGTGGGTGAATTCACGCAGGCGGCTAGGCAGGCCCATCGTTTCGTGGAGAATCGTAATCACGCCGAGCGCGCCTTCAGAAAGCTCACGGAAGAAAACGTAGTGGCCCTTGCAGCGAACAAAAAAGACTCCGCTGAACCTGTGGTCATCCAGCGCCCGCCAGACTCCACGCTTTTCTGCGAGCAGCTCGATTGAGCGAATCAAGCCCGAGACATTGGCGTCCGCCTGCTCGTCATCCCAGGTTCGGGAGGTGTATTGCCAGTTCTCGATCAAGCGCTCTCGCTCCGCAGGCAGAATCCTGAAACTCATCCTTCGGAAAGCGGGGACTTCCTTACTTCGAGGAGGATGTCCTCCGCTTTCAAAGCCGCAAATGCCGCCTCAGGATCTTCTATGCCAGCCTTCAGCGTGTCAGCAAGCGAATCCCAGCGACGGGCTTCCTCACGCTCGTAATCCCGCCGCACGAGAACCCGGATGTATTCGCTGACCGAACCATAAAGACCGCGTGATCCGGAGCGCTCTTCAACAAACTCCTTGAGCACCCCGCTGAACCGAACATTGACGCCTTCTGTCCTGGGGAAATTGAGCATTCAAACCAAGCTCGTCCGACAAAAAAGCAAGTCCGTGGGACAGACGATATCTTCCATTCGGAATCCGTGCTTCGGCATTCGGGATTTCCCAATCCCTCTTTCTTGGAACTTGGCGTTTGGCCCTTGGAACTTCTCACCATGGCGGATGGGCTGGGAAGCCCTTACAGGATGGGTCATCATTTGATTTCATGGGATTCTTTGGACCCGTTGATTTTCAGGGTTGCCCAGAACGACAGGCATCGACAGATAATTTTGTCAGAAATCCGTCGGGAAACCGTCGTTCTGTCCCACTTGAGTGGATGGTGGAGAAGCCGGAAACGAGGCAACACGATAGCCAATTTCAAGCTGATGGCTTGCTGGACATCTAATGAGAACTTCCTCACGATCTGCCGGATGCTAGTCTGAGCGAGGCTTCGGCTCTCACGCCGGAATCGCAGAGCGCGCGCGGCGACTGGAAGGCAAGCCGCGCACCAAACCACTCCTCACACCCCGCGCGATCCATTTTGCAAATCTCATCCATGAACCCACTCCGCATTCGCGCACATTATTTCGTCCTGATGGCAGCGCTTCTTGGCATTAGTCCCAACGCGCGCGCCGCGCAATCGTCGGCGGCAAGCTACCTCTCGACGAAGGGCAACCAGATCGTGGACGCAAAAGGAAAACCAGTGCGCATCACGGGGATCAATTGGTTCGGCTTCGAGACGAACAATCGAGTGCTCCACGGCCTCTGGGCGCGCGGCTATAGGAGTGCGCTCGATCAAATCAAGCAACTTGGGTTCAACACGCTCCGCATCCCTTTCTCCAACGCGATGCTACGGCCCGATGCGAAGACCAACAGTATCAATTTCCAGATGAACGCGGACTTGCAGAGTCTCTCGCCGTTCCAAGTGCTGGACAAGGTCGTAGAATATTGCGGGCAGATCGGGCTCCGTGTCATTCTCGACCGTCACTCGGCTAAAGCGGACGGCTATATGGGCGAGAGCGTCTGGTATGTCCGCGGCGATCCTTATTACACCGAGCAGCGCTGGATCGATGACTGGGTAATGCTCGCAAAGCACTTCGCGGGCAATCCCACCATCATCGGCGCGGACCTTTTCAACGAACCCAAGCGCACTGCGACATGGGGTGACAGTTCGCCGCTGACAGATTGGAACAAGGCCGCTGAGCGTTGCGGCAATGCAGTCCTCGCAGCGAATCCGCACTGGCTCATCATCGTCGAAGGCGTCGAGAAAGTCGGCGACGACTCGTATTGGTGGGGCGGAAATCTATCAGGCGTCGCGTCCTGTCCAGTCGTGTTGAAAGTGCCTGACAAGCTGGTCTATTCGATGCACGAATACCCCGCGAGTGTCTCCGCGCAGCCCTGGTTCAAGGCGCCGAATTACCCGCAAAATCTCGCAGGTGTCTGGGACACGCACTTCGGCTATATTTTCAAAAACAACACCGCGCCGCTGCT
Source organism: Luteolibacter sp. (assembly GCA_031419215.1). Lineage (GTDB taxonomy): Bacteria > Verrucomicrobiota > Verrucomicrobiia > Verrucomicrobiales > Akkermansiaceae > Luteolibacter. The sequence goes on from JANOKL010000415.1 coordinate 24,248, forward strand.
GCTCGGAGAATTTGGCAGCAAGCTCAAAACGACTGTAGACGAGCAATGGCTAAGCAAGCTTGCCAATTACATTGATGGGGACTTCGACCTTAATGGAACCAAGGATCTCCCAGTGGGGAGCAAGGGGATAAGCTGGACTTTCTGGTGCTTCAATCCAAACAGCGGCGATACCGGGGGCATCCTCAAGGACGACTGGACGACCGTGGATGAGAACAAGCTCGGCTTCCTCCGGAAGAGCCAAGAGCCTATGCCCGACGGTGCCAGGTAAGTCAAAAGCAAGCGAACGACCCAACCCATTATCTTATTACTTATGCTAACTCCACGACGCACATTCCTAAGGGCCACCGCAGCGTTCTCCGCTGCTCTGCTATTGTTCATGCCCACGCGCGGCTGGTCGGCCACCGAAGGCGCTCAGCAAACAGGCGCGCATTTGGAAAACCCATTCGTCGGCGCGACCTTTTACCGCAACGTGGATTACGTCGCTGCGGTCAACAAAGCCGCCGATCTTCAGGAAGGTCCGTTAGGCAAGCAAATGCGGCAGGTGGCAAATTTCCCAACCTTCCTTTGGCTCGACAGCATCGCCGCGATCCACGGCACGATCGGCTATCCGCGCAGCCTCGAGGGTCATCTGGATCAGGCGCTCGCGCAGGGTGCGAATGCGATCGGCCTCGTGATTTACAATCTGCCGAATCGCGACGGCGCAGCGTTGGCCTCGAATGGCGAGCTGCTGATCGCACAGAATGGGCTACAGCGTTACAAGACCGAATACATCGACGCGATTTACAAGACGATCAGTCAGCCAAAATACAGCGGGCTGCGGATCGTGATGGTGATCGAGCCGGACTCACTGCCGAATTTGATCGTGAATCTGAGTTTCCCAAAAGTCGCGGAGGCCAAGAATAGCGGCGCATACGTGCAGGGCGTGCAGTATGCTATCAGCACGCTGCGCTCACTCAGCAACACCTATGCTTACATTGATGTGGCGCACGCCGGCTGGCTCGGCTGGCCGAATCATATGCGGCCTTTCGTCGAACTGCTAAAGGAGACGGGCGCGGGCATGGCGGGCGGGAACGGCAAGGTGGATGGCTTCATTAGCAACACGGCGAACTACAATGTGTTCGCCGAGCCATATATGACCGCGAACCAGAAGATCAAAAACCGTGAGGTCCGCTCCCTGGCAAAGCTCTACGACTGGAATGATTTCATCGACGAGCAGAGCTTTGCCAACGCGCTGCGCACGGCGTTGATCAGCGGGGATAATGCGTATCCGGCCACCGTGGGCCTGCTGATCGACACGTCGCGCAATGGTTGGGGCGGTCCGAACCGACCAACGGGTCCCAGCACTTCGACCGACCTGCGCGAATTCGTGCGCGCGACGACGCTCGACAAACGCATCCACAAAGGGAACTGGGGCAACCAAAGCGGAGCCGGGATCGGAGCACGACCGGTGGCGAATCCTGCGCCAAACTATCACGCCTTCGTGTGGGTGAAACCACCGGGTGATTCCGATGGATCCAGTACGTTGATCGCGACTGGTCCGGAGAATCCGACGGGTAAAGGCTTCGACCGGATGTGCGATCCCACCTACCATGGCAATTCGCTGAACGGAAACAGCCTCACCGGCGCTCTGCCGAATGCGCCGGTCGCGGGCCGCTGGTTTCAGGCGCAGTTCGTGGAACTGGTGCGCAACGCGTATCCACCTTTCGATCCCTAATCGCGGACGGTGATACCATCGCGCAGAGCACTCCTTCACTTATGACCCAGTCCCTCTGGTTGCTATTCTACATCACCATCTCCTTGATCAGCTGCGGCCTCATTGTGCGTTTATATCGCACGGCATCACTTGCACAGCGACGCCAAATGATCGTGGTAGGAATCGGCGCCCTAGCGATCCCTTTGTTCATCCTCCTAGTGTGCGTCTACCGATGAGTGCACGACCGATTTATCGTCACGTGGAATCCATTTTTTCATCCTCCAAACCTATGCGCCATTTCGACAAGCCCGTGATCTTTGCTCTGCTCCTCGCTTCCATTTGCTGCGGTGCGTTGGCGACTGCGGAGACGCGGCCCAACGTGGTCTTCTTGATCGTGGATGACCTCGGCTATGCCGACGTGAGTTGTCTGGAGAACGGCGCGGTGAAGACGCCAAACCTCGACCGCCTCGCGGCGATGGGCGTGAAGTTCACTTCCGGTTATGCCACCGCACCTTTGTGCGGGCCGTCGCGTGCCGGCTTTTTTACGGGGCTGTATCCGCAGCGGTTCGGATTCACGAACAACGGCGGCGGCATTCCGACCACGCTGCCGTTGCTGCCGGGCGTCCTTCACGATGCGGGCTATCACACGGGACTGCTCGGTAAATGGCATAGCTCGGGCCCGATGCCGTACGCACGGGGTTGTTTCGATGAGACGCTTTGCTCTCCCCAATCCAGCCCTTTCATTGACTACCACCACCCAAAGCTCGCGCGGAACGGAAAAGTCGAGGCTTTCGATGAATACAGCACCGATCTCTTTGCCCGCGAGGCGGAGGCATTCATCGGGCGCAATAAGGCGAAACCTTTCGCTCTGACCGTGACCTTCAATGCACCGCATATCCTAAAGGTAGTAAAGAACGCCCAGCTCATTCAGAAAGAATATGATGCCTCGGTGGCGGTCGGCCGGCCGATGGATGTCCCGAAGGAACCCACTGCGCGCCCGGGCGAGGCCGCGCAGTTTGCCAGTAAGTTTCCCGGAGACTTGGCCCGGGCCGATACCGTGGCCACCATTACTGCGCTCGACGAAGCCGTCGGCCGCATCCTGGACAAACTCCGGCAGACCGGGCTCGAACGAAAAACCATGGTCTACTTCTTCGGCGACAACGGCGGGCACCCTGAAAACCGCAGCGAGAACCTCCCGTTGCGCGACCACAAGTGGAGCGTTTTCGAGGGTGGCATCCGCGTGCCCTTTCTCGCGGCCTATCCCGGCGTGTTTCCGGCAGGGCTGACATTCAACCACCCGGTGAGCACGCTTGACATCTTTCCAACGGTCACGGCGCTCGCCGGAGTGAAGCCTCCCGCCCATCTGGATGGCGTGGACCTGACACCGTTTTTGAAAGGCGAAAAGACGGGTGAGCCCCACGACGCGCTGTACTTTAGCATCGATGGCAAACTCGCTGTCCGCCGTGGCGCATGGAAGCTCGTGTTGGAGCCTGGGGGGGAGCCCCACCTATTCGACCTGAACAACGATCTCGCGGAAAAGCACAACCTCGCCGCGAACGAACAGAAGCTCGTTTCGGAGCTCACCGAGAAATGGAAAACGTGGAACGAGCCAATGCCACCTCCAGTTCGGGGCAAACCAGAAGCCAAAGCTGAAGATCCGAAATAGGTGCGAGAAAACCACTCATACCAAGTCGCAAACTGCACCATGGCGGACAGGGAGGGATTGACCTTCGCCATGCTCCGGTCCCTGCGAAATGCGCTGCGCGTTTCATGAATTGTTCGCTGCGAGCGGCCCCGGCAGTCAAACCCGATGCTTCGCAAGGGTTCTCGCCCCCCCCCAGAACGCCAAGACCCCAGCCCAGAAATACTGTACTGGGGTCTTGGCGGACAGGGAGGGATTCGAACCCTCGGTGACATTACTGCCACACACGCTTTCCAAGCGTGCTCATTCGACCACTCTGACACCTGCCCTCTTGTGGTGGGCGCGGAAACTAGGAGGACCAATCCAGAATGGCAACCCGATTTTGGAAAATGTCGCAGGTTCCCCAATCGAGGCCCTAAATACGTGACCGATTCGTAAAACCACGACTGTCACACCGCGACACCTTGTCCGGTCCCGATGGGACAAAATGGCGCGTTTCTCTGCCTTTGTTTCCCCTGCTCGACTCCCCCTCTACGTCTTGAAATTTACAATTCACTAATAACCAATCACCAATAACTCCCCCACCCCCACTGGCACACGCCCTGCAAAAGCGCGGACATCAATCCCGCAACCAGCGGACTACCCACACTACCATGTCAAAGATCCTCGGCATCGACCTCGGCACCACGAACTCCTGCATGTCCATCATGGACGGCGGCGAACCGGTCGTGCTTGAAAACTCAGAAGGCGCCCGCACCACCCCGTCGGTCGTCGCATTCTCCAAGAGCGGCGAGCGTCTCGTCGGTCAGGCCGCCAAGCGCCAGGCCGTCACCAACCCGCGCAACACCATTTTCTCCGCCAAGCGCCTCATCGGCCGCAAGTTCTCGGAACTCACCGAGGCCGACAAGCGCATGCCTTACACGATCGTCGCCGCCGCCAATGGCGACGCCCACATCCAGGTGGAAGTCGCAGGAGAAACGAAAACCTTCTCCCCGCAGGAAATCGCCGCCATGGTCCTCGGCAAACTGAAGGCCGACGCCGAAGCCAAGCTCGGCGAATCCATCAAGCAGGCCGTCATCACGGTACCCGCCTATTTCAACGACTCCCAGCGCAACGCCACCAAGGCCGCCGGTGAGATCGCCGGCCTCGAAGTGCTCCGCATCATCAACGAGCCCACCGCCGCCGCACTTGCCTACGGACTCGATAAGAAGTCCGACGAAAAGATCGCCGTCTATGACCTCGGCGGCGGCACCTTCGACATTTCCGTGCTGGAAATCGGCGACGGCGTCTTTGAAGTGCTCGCCACCAACGGCGACACCCAGCTCGGCGGTGACGACTGGGACAACACGCTCATCCAATACATCGTCGGCGAATTCAAGAAGGACCAGGGCATCGACCTCTCCGGCCAGCCCGACGCCCTCCAGCGCATCAAGGAGGAAGCGGAAAAGGCGAAGATCGCCCTCAGCTCATCGCAGTCCTACGACATCAACCTTCCTTTCATCACCGCCGACGCCACCGGTCCGAAACACATCCAGCTCAGCCTCACCCGCGCGAAGTTGGAGCAGCTCACCGACTCGCTGTTCGAGCGCACCAAGAAGCCCGTCCGCGACTGCCTTGCCGCCGCCGGACTCGATGCCTCGAAAATTGACGAGCTCGTCCTCGTCGGCGGCATGACCCGCATGCCCAAGGTGGTGGAAACCGCCAAGCAGCTTGCAGGCCAGACCCCTCACCAAGGCGTGAACCCCGATGAAGTCGTCGCCATCGGCGCGGCCATCCAGGGCGGCGTGCTTCGCGGCGATGTGAAGGATGTGCTGCTCCTCGACGTCAACCCGCTCACGCTTTCGATCGAAACCGAAGGCTCCCGCGCCACGCCGATGATC
>JANOKL010000416.1:0-16148 GCA_031419215.1 Luteolibacter sp.
AACCGGGTCGGTGACTTCGGTTTCTTGATCGGGATCCTCCTGCTGTGGCGCATCACTGGCAGCTTGGCTTTCGATGGCATGGCAGCGGGCGTGAAATTGTTCGCCGCCGCCCATCCTGCGATCTTTGCCGCCACGATTTCCACCGCGCTGCTCTGCGTCTTCTGCGGTGCGGTCGGCAAGTCCGCCCAGCTTCCGCTCCACGTCTGGCTCCCGGACGCCATGGAAGGCCCCACTCCGGTGTCGGCCCTGATCCACGCCGCAACGATGGTCGCCGCTGGGGTCTACATGCTGTTCCGCGTACAGTTCTCCCTTCATCTCGAGCCCGAATTCCTCCGCGGACTTTTCTCCAGCGAAGTGATCTCGTGGGTCGGTGCCATCACCGCCCTCGCTGCCGCGCTGATGGCCACCCAGCAGGACGACATCAAGCGCGTCCTCGCCTACTCCACCCTCTCCCAGCTCGGCTATATGGTCATGGCGGTAGGACTCGTCGCCGGTGAGGCCGGCATGTTCCACCTCTTCACCCACGCTTGGTTCAAGGCCCTGCTCTTCCTTGGTTCCGGTGCGGTCATCCACGCCTGCCACCACGAGCAGGACATCTGGAAAATGGGCGGCCTGATGAAGAAAATGCCGATCACCGGCATCACTTTCCTGATCGGTTTCCTCGCCTTGATCGCCATTCCCGGCACCTCAGGCTTCTTCTCGAAGGAACTCATCCTCGACGCCGCCCATGAGCACAACCCAGCCCTGTTCTGGATCGCCGCCGTGGTTGCGGTGCTGACTCCGTTCTACATGACTCGACTGTTCGTCGTCGCCTTCCTTGGCAAGCCACGCGACCACGGTGCCGAGCATGCCCACGAGGTCGGTCCGCTGATGTTCGTGCCTCTGGCCCTCCTCGCCGTGATGGCCCTGATTTCCGGCTATGCGAAGGTCAACGGGCTCGCCCCCGCACTGCCCGAACACGCCGGAGAGTTCCACTTCGGTGGCATCGTCCCGATGGTTTCACTCACCGCCGTCGCCATCGGTGTGATTGCCGGCTTCCTCCTCTACAAGGGCAAGGACAGGGACCCAGTCTCCATCCCGCTGTTCAAGAACCGCTTCTACGTCGATGGCTTCTACGACAACGTGATCGTCCGATACTTCCAGGACGCGTTTGCCGGCATCGTGAACTTCTTCGACAAGTTCCTCATCGACGGCATCGGAGTCGGCGGCCTCTCACGCGGAGCCGAGAGTTTCGGCAACCTCTTCCGCCGCGTCCAGTCCGGCAACCTTCAAGGCTACGCCTTCACCTTCGGCCTCGGAGTGGTTCTTGTCATCTACTTCACCGTGTTTTTCAAATCCTAAGTCTTAAGCACTAAATCCAAAACGAAGACCGGTCCGATTCCGGTCCATTCATCACACGCAACTCCTCTTCCGTTTCGGATTTAGAATTTAGTGCTTTCTCCCACATCATGCTCGCTCTTCTCGTCCTCATCCCGATCCTCGCCTTCATCGCGATCCTCGCCGGTGCGCCTGCCCGTCTGACGGCTCTCGTTTCGTCGGTGGTGAATCTCGCCATCGGCATCGCGGTCGCCATCACGCCGAAGTGCACCTGCTGGGCGTTTTCGGTGCCGGTGCTCGCGACTCCAAAGCTGAACCTCGCCTTCGGGGTGATCGACGGCATGAGCGTGATCATGATCCTGCTTTCGGTGATCGTGACCGTCGCTGCTGTGCTTTCGGGCAAGGCTCCGGAAGGTCGGGAAAAACTCTACTACGGATCGTCGCTGTTGATCTCCGCCGGGGCACTCGGAGCCTTCGCCGCCACCGACCTGTTCTTCTTCTACGCCTTCCACGAACTGGCCCTGATCCCGACCTTCCTGATGATCGGCATGCTCGGCCGTGGCGACCGTCGCGACGCGGCTTGGAAGATCACCATTTACCTCGGCATCGGCTCCATCGTCCTTCTCGCCGGTCTCGTCTGGTTGGCCTCGGTTACCGGCACCTTCGACATCGTGGCGATGCTTGCCAACAAGACCGCCATTGATTCGGTCGCTCAGAAATCCATCGCCGCCCTGCTCATCGTGGGCTTCGGCACGCTGGTCTCGCTCTTCCCCTTCCACTCCTGGGCCGCTCCGGCCTATGCCAGCGCCCCAGCTCCGGTCGCCATGCTGCACGCCGGTGTCCTGAAAAAATTCGGCCTGTACGGCCTGCTTCGTCTCGCCGTCCCACTCGTGCCTGAAGGCATGCAGGCCTGGCTCACGCCGCTGCTCGTGCTGCTTCTCGGCAACATCCTCTGGGTCGGTCTCGTGACCATCAACCAGAAGCGCCTCGACACCCTGCTCGGCAATTCCTCGGTGATGCACATGGGCTACATCTTCCTCGCCATTGCGGCCCTGGTTGCAGGAAAGGGTGCCAACACCATCGCCCTTCCCGCCGCCGTGATCCTGATGTTCGCGCACGGTATTTCGATCGCCCTTCAATTCTCGCTCGCCGACCGCATCGAGCGCCGCACCGGTTCGCTCGATCTTGATGACATGGGTGGCCTGGCGAAGGCAGCACCCTGCCTCGCCTTCATCTTCGGCCTTGGTGCCATGGCCTCGATCGGTCTCCCCGGCCTCGCCAACTTCGCCGGTGAGGTGATGGTCTTCCTTTCCTCCTTCCATAACTACGATGCCGCCGGTGGTCTCGGTCCGGTCCAGATCGCCTGCATCCTCTCGATCTGGGGCGTGGTCATCAGCGCCGTCTACATGCTCCGTGCCTACCGCCGGATTTTCCAGGGACCTGCGGTGAAATCCACCGAGTCTGTCGCCGATCTCACGCTCGCGGATAAGATTCCGGCGTTGCTGCTGGTGGTGGCTCTGCTCGCGGTCGGGCTTTACCCGAACCTGCTGCTCAACCTTCTTCGCTAAGAGATCCGACTGATTCGTCAAATCCGTCTAATCCGACCGATCAAATTTTCTCCCAATGCCCGCCTACCTTCTAGAAGCCATCACCGTCGTCATAGGCCTGATCCTCCTCATGGCCGAGGCCTTTTCCAGCAACCGCTCCAAAGCCTGGGTCGGCAAGCTCGCGGCGCTTGGATTGACTGGTCTGATTGTGGCGGCCTTCTTCGCCGTCGGACCAACTGACAGCCCGGACGCGCCATGGGCTTCCCGGCAGCTCTGGAACTTCTACCACTTTGATGGACTCGCGCGCTTCTACAAGCTCTTCGCCCTGGTCACGACTCTGCTCGTTGTCCTCCTCTCGATCGACTTCCGATCAGTGCTCGCCAAGTTCACCGAGGAACCCGGCTCCGAGGCTGGCACCGGTGAGTTTTACGCCCTGCCCATCTTCGCCTGCGCCGGCATGATGTGGATGGCCTCCGCCAAGGACCTTGCCGGAGCCTTCGTCGCCCTCGAACTCGTCACGATCTCCTTCTACATTCTTGTCGCCTTCATGCGTCGCAACGTCGGCTCGTTGGAAGCAGGCGTGAAATACCTCATCCTCGGAGCGCTCAGCACCGGCTTCCTCGTTTACGGCATCGCCTGGATTTACGGCAGTACCGGCACGATGAATCTCTCTGAGCTTCCATCCAGGATCCAACATCTCCAATCCCCGATCCCTCTCCTCTTCGGCATCGCCCTGGTGATGGTCGCCATGAGCTTCAAAGTCGGTGCCGTGCCAATGCAGGTCTGGATTCCGGACGTTTATCAAGGTGCCCCCACCCCGACCACCGCCTTCCTTTCCGTGGGCTCGAAAGCCGCCGGCTTCATCCTGCTGATCCGTTTCCTCACGCCGTTCCTAGCAGAGAGTTCACCGGTCCGCACTCAGGTGCTTGGCCTTCTACTGATCCTTGCCTGCGCCACGCTGCTCTTCGGAAACCTCGCCGCGATCCCCCAGACGAACTTCAAGCGACTCCTCGCCTACTCCTCGATCGCCCACGCCGGCTTCCTGCTTCTCGCGCTGGCCGCATGGGCTCCCGACACCGCGAACCTGCTCGGCTCCGCGAAAGCCGTGTCGTTCTACCTCGCGACCTACCTGCTGATGACCCTCGGCACTTTCTTTATCCTCGCCCAGATCCGCATCCAAACTGAGGGCGAACGCATTGAGGACTTCAACGGTCTCGGCAAGCGCAACCCGCTGCTCGCCATCGCGCTCACGATCCTCCTCGCCGCCCTCGCCGGGGTGCCTCTGACCGCCGGGTTCCTCGGGAAATTCTTCGTCTTCTCCCTCGCGGTGAAGGCCCAACTCTGGTGGGGCGTTGGCCTCGGCTTCGTCGCCGCCGCCGCTGGCTTCTACTACTACTTCAAGACGATCCGCGCGATGTGGTGGCAGCCTGCCGCCAACGATGCGAAGGCTCTCGTGCTGCCTCCGATCACCCGCTACGCCGTCGCCGTCCTCACGGTGGCCGTGCTCGTCATCGGCGTCTGGCCGAACCCGATTCTTTGGCTCTTGGGTTGATCGGGCTTGGAACTTGCGACGAAGTCTTCAACTTCGTTTCAAGACAACCCCGATTCCATGCAACGCCGCCCCTTCATCAAGACCGCTCTCGGTGCCACTCTGGCTGCCGGACTTTCCCGCGCCGAAGAGCTCGCACCCCGCAAGCTGGGCTGGGCTCTGGTGGGCCTAGGCTCGCTGAGCACGAAGCAGATCGCGCCGGCCTTCGCGAAGTGCCGGTTCTCCAAGCTTGCCGCCGTCGTCACCGGCACTCCGGAAAAAGGCGTGAAGTGGCGCGAGCAATACGGCCTAACCGAAAAGCAGGTCTACAACTAAGAGAACTTCGACTCGATCCTCAACGACACAACCATCGACGTCGTTTACATCGTCCTGCCCAACAGCATGCACTGCGACTTCGTGGTCCGTGCCGCCAAGGCCGGGAAGCATGTCTTCTGTGAAAAGCCGATGGCCAACAGCGCCGACGATTGCCGGAAGATGATCGAGGCCTGCAAGACCGCCAAGCGCCAGCTCGGGATCGGCTACCGCTGCCAGCGCGAACCCCATCATGTCGAAGCCATCCGCTTTGCCCGCGAGAAGGTCTTCGGCGAGGTCCGTCACATCGAGGCCGCGTTCGGCTTCAAGTCCGGCGACCCGAGACAATGGCGACTCCGCAAGGCCCTCGCCGGAGGAGGTGCCCTCATGGACGTCGGAGTCTATGCCCTGCAGGCCTGCCGCTACCTGATTGGTGAGGAGCCCTCGGAAGTCAGCGCGATCGAGACGAAAACCGAACCCGTGAAGTTCGCCGAGGTCGATGAAACGATCAACTGGGTGATGAAGTTCCCCTCCGGCCGCACGGCGAACTGCATGACGACCTACAATCTCAACGGCTGCAATTTCTTCACCGCCACCGCCGAGCGCGGCCGCTTCGGGATGGAACCCGCCTACAGCTACGATGGGCTCAAGGGCTGGACCAGTGATCCAAAGCGCCCGCTGGATCCGCCAGCCACCGACCACTTCGCCGTTGAAATGGACGCCTTTTCCGAAGCGATCCTCAACGACAAGCCCTTCGAACCCGCGGGCGAGGAAGGCCTCCGCGATCTGCTCGTCGTCGAAGCGATCTACCGCTCGATCGCCAACGGCAAGGTCGAAAAGGTCGCGGCTCAGTAAGCCACGCGACCCGGCAGGTTCATGTATTCCCCGAGCAGCACCTTGGCCTCGTCTGAAGCCAGGGGCGTGCTCGGAATGTCCCGCTCCTCTGCCGGAAGCGTGAACTGGCGATAGAACTCGCGGTCGTCGAAGCCGATCGTCGCCGCATCCACGATACTGAAACCATAGTAGATCCTGGAAATCCGAGCCCAGTGGATGGCCCCGAGACACATCGGACAAGGTTCGCCAGTGGTGTAGATGTCGCAGCCCTCCAGGCTGAAATGCCCGAGCTTCCCACAGGCATCGCGGATCGCTGTGACCTCGCCGTGGGCAGTCGGATCGTTGGTTCCCACCACGCGGTTCCATCCTTCGCCAAGGATTTCGCCGTCCTTCGCAATGACCGCTCCGAAGGGACCACCCGCGCCGCCGGACATGCCTTGGCGGGCGAGTTCGATGGCGCGACGCATGAATTTCGGATCGGAGGACATGGCGAGTTCGGTGAGGTCATGGTAGCTCATCCCAGACCAAATCCAGCCTGAATCACCCGACCTCCGGCTCGTCAGGCAGATTCCTGAGTTTTTCCAGATACGCGTTCTTCAAAATCGGTCGCACCTCGCGCGGAGTCTGCGCGAGCATCCCATCGACACGTCCCCGGCTTTCCGCCACCAGCGACTCGATCAGATCGGCCTCGGGAAGGTTCTTCCAATAACGCTTCGGCATCTCGGTCTGCATCATTTTCACCTTGAGCCGGGCGGGGTTGAAAATGCTGCGATAGTAAACCCGCCAGATGTCCTCCATCACATCCGGGTCGTCGCAGGGATCAGTGGAGCATCCAGGTGAGAATTTCAAAATCCCACCGATCCAGTGCGCGCAGCCTTTGGGCGTGAAGATCGACCAGTCCATGTTCGCGAAGCGTTTCACGAAAAACGGAGTGCCAGCCTCGACGATGAAATGATCCGGCTCGAACCACGCGACGAAGCGCTCTCGGCCTTCCCCATCCTCGCCGGTTTTCTTGAAGCGCACGAAGGCATGCATCTTGTGGATTTCACGACGCACGTTCTTTTCCATCCTGAGTGCCTTCGCGATCTCCGGATCGCTGCTGATCTCAATAAGTGACCGTTCCCCTCCCCGCGCGATCCTCCAGAGAATCCGATACAGCAAGGCCCAGCGTTCCGGATCACAGTGGCAGGCCACGCTTTTCGCGAGGTCCATGAAACTGGCAGGCACGACCAACTTGTCGGCGTTCACCTTGTAGGCGGCGGGCTCTTCGAAAAGGCAGGGCATTGCGTTGCCCTCCCAGATCACCTCGGCAGGCGGCACGGCCTCTTGGAGCAAGCGTCTCGCGACCGTCCGCCACGATTCGAAGTTGTCGCCTGGATCAACGGTTCGCATCGCCAAAGAGATCGAGTTGCACCGGCTTCGGCAGGAAGCGGTCAATCAAGCGGTCACTGTCGAGGAGGTATCGCGCCGGATGGTGGTCGGCGGTGATCAGGAAAGGTCGGACCTTTGGCAGGGAAACGCGGAGACGCGCCAGATCCTCCAGCCTCACCCGAGTGTGGCGTCGGATCGTGATGATCCGGTCCACGTTCCGCAAACCGAGTCCCGGCACCCGGACGAGTTGCTCACGCGTCGCCGTCTGCACATCGAGTGGAAAATCCTGACGGTTCCTCAAGGCCCACGCCAGCTTCGGATCGATCCGCAGGTCGAGGTTCGGGGTTTCCGCAGGCAGGATCTCGGAAGTACGAAATCCATAGTTTCTCATCAACCAGTCGGCCTGATAGAGCCGATGCTCCCTCACCAGCGGAGCGGCCTTCACCGGCAGCACGACCGAGGGCTCCGGAATCGGACTGAAGGCGGAGTAGTAGACGCGGCGCATCCGGTAAGTTCCATAGAGCACGTCGGACTGGGCGAGAAAATCGGCATCCGTCGAGTCATCCGCGCCGACGATCACCTGCGTGCTTTGGCCGGTGGCGTGGCGGAGTTTCCGGTCGCCGTTCTTCCGTCGGTCATGCGCCTCATCGAGTTTTAATTTGATTCGACCCATCGCCTTCTGGGTGCGGGCCAGATTCTTTTCCGGTGCGAGGCGGTCGAGACTGACCTGCGTCGGAAGCTCCAGATTGATGCTGATCCGGTCGGCATAGCGTGCCGCCTGTTCTATGAGTTCCGGTGAAGCCTCGGGGATCGTCTTGAGATGAATGTAGCCTCGGAAATCGTGCTCCTCGCGAAGGGTGCGCGCCACTTGGATCACCTGCTCCATCGTGAAGTCGGCGCTGCGGACAATGCCGGAGCTGAGAAACAGGCCTTCGATGTAGTTCCGCTTGTAGAAATCCAAGGTCAGCGTGACCGCCTCCTCGGCGGTGAAGCCCGCGCGGCGGACGTTGCTGGAGCGACGGTTGATGCAGTAGTGGCAGTCGTAGATGCAGCGGTTCGTCAGCAGGATCTTCAGCAGGGAAATGCAGCGACCGTCGGGCGCATAACTGTGGCAGATCCCCGAGCCTCCCGCCGAGCCGACTCCTTTCCCGTCGCGAGAGTCGCGTTTGTTCGCGCCCGAGCTGGCGCAAGAGGCATCGTATTTCGCGGCATCGGCCAGAATCGCAAGTTTTTCAGCAAGGTCCATGAGTTCAGAAGAACACTAGACCAAGCTGAAGATCCGGCCAACAGAAAGTTCTGAAACCTGAAAGATCGTCGACCTCAGTGCCCCGGCATTTCCTGATGCTCCTTGATGTATTCCTCCTTCAACCCAAGGGCCTCCGGAGCATGAAGCACGAGCATCTTGCGTCCGGCATCGGCCGGAATCGAAGCGCGGGTGGCTTTGGAAACCACGATCATCAGACCGATCGAAAGTGGCACCGCCCAGATCGCCGGTTGCTCGCAGAGGATGCGGAGAAGTGGATGGCCAATCCAAAACTTGGCCATCGCATTAGGAATGTAGGTGGTGTTGTTCGCCAACGCGGCAGCCTGAGCAGCTTTGGCGATGACATCGGTCACGTTGATTAAGGTCACACAGCCAAGAGCCAACACACCGCCAGCGAGCATGCCAGTGGCAGCACCCTTCATCGTCATGCCACGCCACCAGACGCTCATGAACAGCAACGGAAAATAACTGGCGGCCGCAATGGCGAAGGCTTGGCCGACCATGAAGTTGATCTCTAGTTGCTCGACCAACGAACCCAGCAACACGGAGACACCCCCGACGAGAATGGCGCACCACTTGAACATTTTCATGCGATCCTCGGCAGAAGCTTTGGGACGGAGAATGCGGCCATAAACATCGTGCGCGAGCGCACTGGTCATGGACACCAGCAGTCCGGAAAATGTGCTCATGAAAGCAGCGAAGGCCCCGGCACAGGTGATGCCGCTGAGGATGGAGCCGAGGATGCCGTATTTCTGTCGGATCAAGATCGGCAACTCGAGCACCACCTTGTCCGGACCTTTCGATCCGGTGGCGGCGTAAAGTTCCGGCAGGAAATTGCGACCCAACACACCAAACACCGGCGGGAAGACATAGAACACACCGATCAGGATCATCACCCACATCGTGGTCTTCTTCGCCGCGACGCCGTCCGGGTTGGTGTAGAATCTAACAAGAATGTGCGGCAATCCGGCAGTGCCGCAGACGAGTGCGACGATCAGCGAAAACGTGTAGAGCAAGGAAAGCGGACGGGTTTGCTCAGGAGTCAGGCCAGCGGCTTTTGCAGCCTTGGTGGTGAGCGGTCCGAACGGTGCGATCCAAGCCTCGTCCTTTGGTGCTTTTTCCGGCAGAGCCAGGCGTTCGGGCGTCGAAGCCTCCACCGTCTGGACGATGGCAGGCGGCGTGTCGGAGCCGGACTTGTTCAGCGAGAGATTCTTTCCATAGCCGCCATAGACCGACAGCAGGACAAAGATCGGCACCGAGATGGCGAACATCTTGATCCAATACTGCACGGCCTGCACGAGAGTGATCCCCTTCATACCGCCGAGCGCGACGTTCAGGGTGATGACCGCGCCGACGACCGCGACTCCGACCCAGTAGGGAAGGCCCGGGAAAATATAAGCCAGCGTGGTGCCCGCGCCCTTCATCTGCGGCATCGTGTAGAAGAAGCCGATGAACAGGACGAAGCAGACCGCGATCTTTCGAAACACCGGCGAGTCGAAACGACCTTCCGCGAAATCCGGGATCGTGTAGGCCCCGAAACGGCGCAGCGGGCCCGCGATGAAGAGCAGCAGGAAAAGATATCCGCAGGCATAACACACCGGATACCACAATGCGTCATAGCCGGAAAGCATGACCATTCCCGCAACGCCCATGAAGCTGGCGGCGCTGAGGTACTCACCGGAAATCGCGGAGGCATTCCAGCCGACGGAAACCGAGCGACCGGCAACGAAGAAGTCCGATGCGGACTTCGAGGATTTCGCGGAGCGGAAACCCATGATGATCGTGATCACCACCGTGATCGCGGAAAAGGCGAGGATGTAGTAGTCCATGGCGGCGGCGGCTCAGGAGTTGCGCTTGTTGGTTTCGGCCGCATGCCGCACCTCATCGTTCTCGAGGGCGATCGACTTGTTGATGAACAGTTTTGCGATCACCCAGACATACGGGAAAAACAGCACACCGAGAATGAGCCAGGTCAGCGTGAAACCACCCACCCGCGTCGCCATCATTTCAGGCGCGAAGTAATTGAGCAGCGGCAGTCCGAACAGCAGGACAAGAAAGGCGGTGGCACACGCGATCGAAAGCCTCAGCTGTCGGCGCATGAGTCGGGCGAGAAAGGCCTCGCTGTGGATGTAGTCGTGATGCTCTTGAGAGTGCATGGGTTTGTCAGGTGCTAACGGACACAAGCGGAATGTCGATGCAGGAAATTCGTTCCGGCCGGGTCGGGGAAGTCATTTCCAGTCCTCTACGCCAGATTTTCCGTGGATCAGCCCTTGGAAGTTGCGGCCCGGCTGTCCATCTTCGCCACCCACGAATGACCACGGTTCTTGAAATCCTCGACGGCGGCACGCGCTACCTTGAAAAGCGCGGCATCGAGGATGCCCGGCGGAACATGCAGATGCTGGTGGCCCATCAGCTCCACTGCACCCGGATGGAGCTTTACCTGCGCTTCGACCAACCGATTGAAGAATCCGACCTAGTCCCCCTGCGCGAGTCCCTGAAAAAGCGCGGCGAGGGCGTCCCGCTCCAGCATCTTCTCGGCACCGTCTGGTTCCATCGAAACGAGTTCATCACCGACGCCCGCGCCCTGATCCCGCGTCCCGAGACCGAGGAACTGGTCGAGATTCTTTTGAAACTCCCGCTGCCGGAGAACGCCCGCGTGCTCGACCTCGGCTGCGGCTCCGGCGTTCTCGGGCTTTCCCTCGCCGCCGCCAAACCCGGCTGGCACGTCACCCTGGCCGACATTTCGCCCGAAGCCCTCGCCCTGACCCGCGAGAACGCCGCCAAGCTGGAGCTTTCCAACGTCGACTTCGTGGAAAGCGACCTATTTTCCGCCCTCGACGGCCCCTTCGACCTCATCGCGGCAAATCTCCCCTACGTCCCGGAAACCGAGCGGGCCACGCTCACGAAGGAAGTCCTCCACGACCCCGCACTCGCCCTCTTCGGCGGCCCGGACGGACTCGACGTGATCCGCCGCTTCGCACCTCAAGCCATTGGGAAACTTGCGCCTGGCGGATGGATCGGACTTGAAATCGGACACGAACAGGCTTCACACGTCGCCCGACTCCTCCAAGACTCCGGCTTCACCGGCATCGAGGTGAAGCCAGACCTCTCCGGCATCGCCCGGTTCCCCCTCGCCCAAAAGCCCTGATCCAAGAGGATCGCGGATCACAGATCCCGATTTTCTGAAATCCACGATCTCCCATCCCCTATCCCCGATCTCCCTTCATGGACAAACTCCTCGTTCACGGCGGCAGCACCCTGCGCGGCTCCGTCAATATCTCCGGCTCAAAGAACGCCTCGCTGCCAATCATCGCCGCTGCCCTGCTGACCGATGAGGATGTCATCATCCGCCGCGTGCCGGACGTGTCCGACACCAACTACATGGTGCAGATCCTCAACGCCCTTGGAGCCGAGGTCGAACGCTCCTCAGGCACCATCCGCGCCACCTGCGCGGAAATCTCCGACACAGCCCCCTACGAGCTCGTCCGTCGCATGCGCGCCTCGATCTGTGTGATGGGCCCGCTTTTGGCGCGAAAAGGCCGCGCCGTCGTCTCCCTCCCCGGCGGCTGCATCATCGGGGATCGTCCCGTCGACCTGCATTTGAAAGGCCTTCAGGCCCTCGGAGCCCAGGTCGAGTTCGAAGGCGGAAACATCATCCTCACCGCTCCGAAGGGCCTGAAAGGCGCGGAGCTCGACCTTCGCGGCACCTCCGGGCCCACCGTCCTCGGCACCGACAATGTCATGATGGCCGCCACCCTCGCGGAAGGCACCACCGTCATCGAGTCCGCCGCCGCTGAGCCGGAGGTGATCGATCTTGCCAATTTCCTCAACTCGATGGGCGCGAAGATCACCGGTGCCGGCACCCGCCGCATCGTCATCGAGGGCGTCGCCAAGCTTCACGGCGTCGAGCACACCGTCATCCCGGACCGCATTGAGGCAGGCACCTTCATGGTCGCCGGAGCCATCGCCGGGGAAGGCGTCACGCTGCGCCGCGTCTGCCGCGATCATCTCAAGGCCATCACCGCCGCCATCGAGGCCTCCGGCCATCGCGTCGAGTTCAACGAAGCGGGCGACACCTGCACCATCCATCGCGGCACCGATCTCAAGGGCGTTGATCTCGTCACTGCCCCCTATCCCGGCTACCCTACCGACATGCAGGCGCAAATGACCGCCCTGCTCGCCACCACGCCGGGCATCAGCGTCATCAAGGACACCATTTTCCCCCAACGCTTCATGCACTGCGCCGAGCTCAAGCGCATGGGAGCCGACATCAAGGTCGACAACGGCACCGCCATCGTCCGCGGGGTGGAGAAACTTTCCGCCGCCCCGGTCATGGCCTCCGACCTCCGCGCCTCAGCCGCCCTAGTCCTCGCCGCCCTCACCGCCACCGGCACCACCGAGATCAACCGCCTCTACCACATCGACCGCGGCTACGAGCACATCGACGAAAAGCTCCTCATGCTGGGAGCCAATGTTGAGCGCGTTCGGGTGTAGAAGATTGAGTGGCCAGAGGTCGGTCGTCAGGGGTCAGATAGAGTAAAAGCCGAAGCTCCGCAATTTCTTCACTGGCCCCTCTGGCTTACTGGCCCCTGGTCCCTTTCTTCACGGCCCCTTCTTCGAAGAAACCCGGCCTCGACACGTCCATTCCCCGCCCCTAGTTTCCCCGCCCTTCCCACACCATTTTATGATTCGTAAACTGATCCCCGGCGCACTGGCTCTTGGCCTCACCGCTCTCGCCACCGCCCAGCCCCCCGCCGCCGAAAAGGCCCCGGTCAAGCCCGCCGCCGCTCCAGAAGCCCCGGCTGCTCCCGTCGACCCTGCCACTGTGAAGGCGGATTCCTCTTACGCCCTCGGCTTCCGCACCGGTTCCTCCTTCGCGCAGGAATACGGCCAGTACGGCGTTTCCGCCGCCGACATCGATCCCGAAGGTTTCCTCAAGGGCTTCATGGGCGCGCTCAAGGGCGGCAAGCCCGATCTGGCCGACGAAAAACTTCAGGCGGCCATGAAGGCTCTCGGCGACACCCTTGAAAAGCGTGAGAAGGAACTCGGAGTGAAGAACCTCGAGGAAGGAAAGAAGTTCCTTGAGGAGAACGGCAAGAAGGAAGGCATCACCACCACCAAGAGCGGTCTTCAGTATCAGGTTCTCGAAAAGGGCGGCGACAAGAAATTCGTTGCACCGAAGGAAGGCGCGGAGTCCAACAAGGAATTCATGGTCAACTACAAGGGCACCCTCCTCAACGGCACGCAGTTCGATGCGTCCGAGGAAGGCAAGCCAGTCGCCATGACGCTTGAAGTCATCGACGGCTTCAAGGAAGCCCTCACCACCATGCCGATCGGTGCGAAATGGAAGCTCTTCATCCCCGGCAACCTCGCCTACGGCGAAAAGCGCCGCAGCGGCGAACTCGGACCGAACCAGCTCCTCGTCTTCGAACTCGAACTCGTCGAAATCAAGGACGCCCCCGCCGCCCCAGAAGGCGGATTCCCCTTCCCGATGCCACAAGGCGGACCGGGAGGCCCAGGCGGCCCCGGAGGCCAATAATCGGAACTGATCAATTTCCAAACGAAAGCCGCCGGAGACCCCGGCGGCTTTTTTATTCCAACCCTGAACTGGGTAAGTTTTGTTAGAGATTACTCAATCCTGAGGATTTGAATGCTTCGAAAAACTGCCAATTGACGTGACTTCGGCAACTTTTTCTCCATACCAGAATATCCTCAAAGCCCGCTTTTCTGCACCAAGGCGCGGAGCTGGGTCTGGAACTCGGCGATGTCTTCCGGGGTCGGGCGATAGCCGGGCGTGTCGGGGTCGAGACCAGGGCGGCCAGATTGATCGAGCATCCAGACGCCTGTTTCACCATCGCTGAAGACGACCTGGCCGCTGATGAGTGCGCCGGGGTGCGTGAGGGAGTCGATGCTGACACTGACGCTGCCGGTGGGAATCTTGGGAGCAGGTGTTTCCTCGACCTTCTTCTCCGCAGCCTTCTCCTCCTCGTGAAGTTCCAGCTTGAGGTCGAGCACGATGAAGCGGGTGTCCATGTAGGTGACCGTGAGGTCGAACTCCTCCTTCAGGCGGCGCTGGAGATCCGACATCGTCGCGCCCTCGGCGGCCCAGCGGACCAGGGCTTCCTTTTGCTCGCTCGTGAGTTTGCTGCTGCTGAACATGCAGGGGTTGTGGTCCGGCAGGTCGGCTTTTCCAAGCTCCAAGCGCAGCTCATTTCACAATCCGGCAGCCTGACGCCGCGCCTCGACCGCGAGTTGAAAGGCCTGCTCATCGCCATGGCGCTTCACCGAGAAACGGATCGACCGCCTTCGGCCTTGCGCCGGGGTCCAGCTCGCCTGCCAGAAGAAGTACTCCACGCCATCGCTGGAGCGGATGATGACTCTGGAAACCCCAATGACTCCCGAGGAGTTTCGAGCCGATGAAACACAGACCCGCGTCTGCATTTCGACTGCCAGAGTGGCAAGAAGCTCATCGCGCCACGCGACAGCGGCCGCAAGCGACTGCTGACTTCCGCCCGAGGCCCGGTCCGAGAAATAGCGGGCATGGCGAACCCCGGCGCGCTGCAAGCGGACCTGCCAGCCGTAGGTGCCGGTGGCAGACTGATCGAGGCGGATGATACCGTAAAATGAACCAAGGGCTCCCATGCTGTGCACGGAAACCCTTGGAACAGGTTCGAAATCTTTCAACCGGGGAACGCTCAGTCTCCTCCGCGACGTCCACCGCGACCACCGAAGCCACCGCGACCGCCACCTTCCTGGAGGCGCTGCTTGGCCTCGTCACTGATCGTGGTCGAGCCCGCGATGTAGGCCTTAGCCCCTTCCGGATCGGACTGCATCCACTGCATGGCGGCGACTCCGACGGCGCGCTGGCGGTCCCCTTCATCGGTGATGGATTCCGCCAGAGTCATGACCGACTTGGGATCGGAGGAACGGTTGCTCCAGACGTAGGCCTGAGTGGCTTCATCACGGGCCTCACCGGCAGGCTGCGAAGTCAAATAGGAAAGCGCGCCGGCATCATCCTGGCGGGCCCAGTTCCCCATCAGCTCGCGCATGGCACGACCGGAGGCCTCGGTGCTCTGCGAGCCCAACCACGCGGCCGCAGCCTTGGGATCTTCACGGGACCAGGTATCCACCACTTCACCAATGGCACGATTCTTGGCATCGCCATCGGCCATGGAGGCGATCTTGGTCGAGGCGGCCTGCGGATCCTGATTGGCAAGGCTGCGAATGGCTGAGGCCATGGCGGCGTCCTGCTGGTCAGCGGGCAGGCTCTTGATCCAGGCTTCGGCTTCGGAGAAATTCTTGGATCCCCATTGGCTGGCAATGGATTCGTAAGCGCTGGTCCGGGCATCACCTTCCATGGTGGCGGCGAGCTGGACGGCCTTCTGCGGATTCGTCATCGAAAGCTCACGAACGACGGAGGTCATGGCCTGGTCCTTGTCGTTGCCCTTGAGCGTCTGAACCCAGGCAAGCGCGGCTTCTGGATTCGACTTCGCCCACTCGGCGGCGATGACGGAGGCACCACTGCCCCCATTGCGACCACCACCCATCGGGCCCATGCCCATCATGGCGAACTCACGCGGATGCTCGGAGAAATATTTGGCAGCATTTTCCGGATCCGTGCTGGCCCAGCCTTGGAGGATGGTCGGCTTGGCGAACATGCCGGCCATGCCCATCTTGTCCGAGTACGCCATGGCGGCGCGGGGATCGGTCTCCGCCCAACGGCCGAAGAGGAGGATCGAGGCCATGATGCGCTCGTTGATCGGCAGGTTTTCCAGCTTGGCGGCCTCGGCCTCGAGCTGGGTGGCATCGAGGTTCTGGTAGAAATCAAGCAGCGACTGAATGCGTCCGAGCTGGCCTGGCTTGGTGCGGATGTCGTCGATCGACTTGGATCGGTTGGCGGCGCGGCTGTCGCTACCGGATGAGGCGGAAGCACGGCTGGACCGGGAAGTCGCTGCGGAGGTCTCAGGAGTCGTGG
>JANOKL010000417.1:0-13946 GCA_031419215.1 Luteolibacter sp.
GGTCGCCGACCACCGGCATCAGGTAAAGACCGCCTCGAACTCTGAGCCTTGCGCGCCATCCGCGATCTGGGTGATGAAAAGCTCGATCTCGCCAAGCGAATCACAGGTCATCCCATAGATTCCTTGCGGCAACCGCAGCCCTTGCGGACCTTTGAAGATCAGGGAAAATGGATCCCGAAGTGACTCCTCCCGCTTGTGCCCGAGCTTTCGAACAACGTGCAGATTCAGCTCCACGGCGAGATCCTCAGATTTGAGGGTGAAGCCAGCACCTTGCAAGGGCGCGAAAGTATCGAGGCTGACGGTTTCGAGTGGAATCATGGAGTTGATTTGCTGGATTGATGAAAATCAAAATCGAACAACTCGCCAAGGGTTATCACGTGAAGAATGGTGTGAAGCGATGCTGGAGAGAGGCTACCAGCGGCCTCCCTCGCCTTCGCCGAACTTTCACGTTGGTTTCATGAACCCTTGATCGGGGTTTCATCCGTGGGGTCCTTCATCGCCATCGTCCAACAAGACGACCGCCATGAAACTCCTGATCCGCCTGCTCTATCTCACCACGGTTTATGCCTTCCTTACGCTGGCCACGCGTGCGGAAACGACCGCTGCCCCGTATTTCCACATCGCTTCCTCGGGTGATGCCGCTGGTGAAACCCTGCCGCTGAAATCCAGCAAGGCGAGCGTCAGCATCGACGGCACGATCGCCCGCGCCACGCTGGAGCAGACCTACGCCAACAACGGCGACAAGCCGATCGAGGCGATCTACGTCTTTCCCGCCTCCACCCGCGCGGCCGTACATGGCATGACGCTGACCACCGGCGGCAAGACCATCGCCGCCCGCATTCGCGAGAAGTCGGTGGCGAAGGCCGAATACGAAAACGCGAAGTCGCAGAAGAAGACCGCCGCGTTGTTGGAAGAGGAAAGGCCGAACGTGTTCCAGATGTCGGTGGCGAACATCCTGCCGGGCGATGACATCAAGGTCCGCGTCGAGTGGTCGGAAACGGTGCCCGCGGTCGATGGCACCTACGAGTTTGTCATGCCGACGGTGGTCGGTCCGCGCTACGGCCACGGCAGCGGCGAGCCTGCGGAGAACTGGACCGCGAATCCGCATCTGCATCAGGGAAAGGCCTCGCCTGCTGGCTTCGAGCTGGCCGTCAGCCTCAACACCGCTTTGCCATTGGCGGAGGTCGTCTGCCCGAGCCATCCGGTGAAGATCGAGTTCAAGTCGAAAACTTCTGCCAACACCGCGCTGGACACGAAGTCCGGTGAAGAGGCCGCGAACCGTGATTTCATCCTGCGTTGGAAGCTCGGCCAGGATCAGGTCGATGCCGGCCTGCTGCTGCATCGCGGTGAGTCCGAGAACCATTTCCTGCTCCAGGTGGAACCGCCGAAGCGCGTGACGCCCGACCTGATTCCGCCGCGTGATTATGTCTTCGTGCTCGATGTTTCCGGCTCGATGACCGGCTTCCCTCTCAACGTGGCGAAGGACCTGCTCCGCGATCTAACAAAAGTACTGAGGACCGAGGACACCTTCAACATCGTCACCTTCTCCGGCGGCAACGAGGTCTTCTCCGAACAACCGGTGCGCAGCCTGCCGGAGGAGGTCGAGCGGGCGCGCCTGTTCATCGACAAGCATCAGGCTGGGGGTGGGACCGAGCTGGGCGAGGCCTTGAAGATTGCCATGAATCTGCCCGGCGGCGAAGCGAGTGCGCGCTCGATCGTGGTGGTGACCGATGGCTTCATCGGCTTTGACAAGGAGGTCATCGGACTGATCCGCAGCCATCTCGGGACCTCGAACTTGTTCGCCTTCGGCATCGGCACTTCAGTCAACCGCCACCTGATCGAAGGCATGGCCCGTGCCGGTCAGGGCGAGCCTTTCGTCGTGACGCAACCGGCGGAAGTGAAGGAAGTCGCGACCCGTTTCCGCGATCTCGTTTCGAGCCCGGTGCTCGCCAAGGTCCGCGTGTCGGCGGAAGGCTGCGAGCTTTCCGGCATCGAGCCTTCACCGCATCCGGACGTCTTCGCCAACAAGCCGCTGATCATCACCGGCAAGTGGAGCGGCGAACCGAAGGGCCTCATCGTCGTGCGCGGCATCGCGGGAAATGGCGAGGCGTTTGAAAAGGTGATCGACCTCGCCGAGGCCGCCGCGAAAGGACTGAGTCATCCTGCGCTGCCGGTGCTGTGGGCGCGCGAACGTGTTCGACGCCTGGAGGATGATCAGACTCGATGGGACGGCAGCCGGGGCTCTTCACCCGTCATTTCCAATCCCGAAACGGTCCGGGAAATCACCTCGCTGGGACTGAGCTACTCGCTGCTGACCAGCTACACTTCGTTTCTCGCCATTGATGAAACGCCGCGCTCCATCGATGGCATCGCGCAGACGGTGAAACAGCCGCTGCCTTTACCGAAGGGCGTGACGAATGCCGCCATCGGCTCAGCGCCACCCCGAATCGTGGTGAATGGATCAGTGCCGGAGCCTGGGGCGATCGGACTGATCTCGCTGCTCGCCGTTCTGCTGATGCTGCAACGCAAACGCTAAGTCCATGAACGTGCTCGTTCCGAAACTTCCAGCCATCATCGCGCCAACCGAACGACCCCGTTCATTTGGAGCCTACCCGGCGTGGCTGATCGCAGCGGCGCTGCTGCCCCTGTTCGTCTGGTATGTGCGGCGGCTGAATGATGGCAGCGACGAGCCGCTCGGTCTGATTTCCCTGGGGTTGGGGACGCTGCTGGCGTGGAGTGATCGAAAGAACCTCCACGCCGGCAGCAAGGCCCGCAGCACCGGATCAATCCTGATCCTTGCGTCGGCACTTTCCTTTCCCTGGCTACCGCCCCTTCTGCGGGCACTGATCGCCGTCATCGGCATCGCCTGTTTCTACGGTCTCCATCGTAGAATCGGATTGCTGTCGCTGATGATGCTGTCGCTGCCGCTCGTGGCCTCGCTTCAATTCTGGGCGGGCTACCCGATGCGCGTCGCCACGGCGGAGGGAGTGGTGCAGGCCCTGAAGATCAGTGGTGCGACTCTTGGGCGCATCGGCACCGGCATCGCACTCGATGGGAAAATCATCAGCGTCGATCCGGCGTGCAGCGGCGTGCGTTTGCTGTGGCACATGCTGGTCGCGACCTCGGCACTTGCGGCCATTCATCGGCTGCCGTGGAAACGTGGGCTCGCCCTGCTCTCACTCGCGGCCGTCCTGACGATTCCTGCCAATCAACTTCGCGCGCTGGTGCTGGTGATCCAGACTTGGCGTGGTGATGCGGAATCCTCGCTGCTGCATGAGTCCGCCGGGCTGGCCTGCGCGGCTTTGATTCTGACGGTGCTTTGGTGGCTGGCCGCGAAGTATCGTGGTGCTGAAACGCCTGCACCTGTTGCCGCACCCGTTCGCCGAGTCCACTTCGCCGTGCTCATCCTCGCCGCCATCGCCGGGCCTTCGCTGGCGGTCACCGCGCCGGATCGTCCGCTGCCTGAAAGCGCCGCGCCCGCCTTCACCGAGTTCACCTTCGAAGGCGTCACCCTTCCCTTGCAACCGCTGCCCTCGACCCCGATGGAACAGGCCTTCGCCGCCACCTTTCCCGGCTCGCTTGGCAGCTATGGCTGGAGTGGCCGACAGGTGATCCTGCGACGCGCGACCACCGCGACGCGTCGTCTTCATCCCTCGCGCGACTGCCTCCGTGCGGCGGGCTACGGCACGACCGAGTCGATCATTGAAACCCATGCGGACGGCAGCCAATGGGCGAGCTTCACTGCCACGCGGGACGCATGGAAACTGCGGGTCCGCGAACGGATCGTCAGCGAGGCGAACACCGAGAGCTGGACCGATCCCTCGGCCTGGTTCTGGGACGCCCTGCTTCATCCGCTCAACGGCCCGTGGCGGGCGGAGACGGTGATCGAGGTGAATTGAAACTTGGACTGCGGTGGCAAACGCAGTGCGACACCGCTTTCAGATGCGGAAAATGCGCTCATCATCCGGGCAATATTCAGTCCGTATCAAACCACCGACCTCCCACATTCGGCGGGCGCTCGACGAACTGCAACCACCCCGATACTGATCGCCTTGTCCCGCATTCCAAGGCGGCGTGGCGCTTCGCTTCCCGCCGCACTCCAAGGTGACGCTTCACTTTCATTTCACGAAACCCTCACCGGGCCCGCGTCAGGCTTTCATCCGGGCGGTTCTGAATCGCCATCGTTCACATGAATCTCCGCCCGCTCCTTCAACCTGACGCCGCCTGGCTCGATGATCCGCATCCTCGACGGATCTTTGGCGTAGCGCTGGCCACGATCCTTGGACTGGCGGCGTATGGCTTCACCGTCGGCTGGTGGCGCTCGCCGATGATGGGAGTCTATGTGGCGATCAAGATGCCGCTGCTGGTGGCCTGCACGCTGGGTTGCAACGGGCTGCTCAACGGTCTGTTAGGCCTGCTGCTCGGCACCGGCCTCGGTTTCCGCCAATCGCTGCTCGCGCTGTTGATGTCCTTCGCGCTCGCGGCACTGATCCTTGGCTCGCTGGCCCCCATCACGTTCTTCCTCGCATGGAATGCCCCGGCTCCCGACTCCGCGAATGCCGGCATGGCCCACTCGGCCTACCTCATCACCCACACCTTCCTGATCGGCTTCGCCGGGATCGCGGCGAACGTCCACTTGCACAAACTGCTCGCCGCACGCGCACCGAACCGCACCTCCGCGACCGTCACGCTGCTGGCTTGGCTGGGCGGAAACGGCTTTCTCGGAGCGCAGTTTTCCTGGGTGCTGCGGCCCTTCTTCGGTAGCCCGAAGCTCGACGTCGCCTTCCTGCGGCCGGATCCGATGAAGGGAAATTTCTATGAGTCGGTCTGGCATTCGATCGACCACCTCAGCGGCGGCCATGCGGTCACCGCCATCTTTTCCCTGCTGCTGCTCGTCTGCATCCTCGCGATCCCGGTGATCGCCGCCGTCACCTCCTACAAGAAACCAATCCCATGAATCCAAACGATCCGATGAATCCCACCGCGCCATCTGCCCAGCCACCGCCTCTCGATGCTCCCCTGCCGGAGAAACTCGACCTGCGCACCTTGTTCGAAGCCCTGCTGCGACGTCCACGCGATCTCGTGCTGCGCCTCGCCTCGCCGGGCCACGGCGCGACCGGGCGCTTCGTGCTGCTCACGATTGTTTCCTTCCTGCTCTTCGGCGTGGTGCTCGGCTGCTTCGCTAAACACGAGCAGCTTTGGCAAGCCCCGCTGAAGATCACCGGTGGTCTTCTCATCGCCGGTGCGATCTGTTTCCCCAGCCTCTACATCTTCTCCACGCTCGCCGGAGCGAAACTGTCCGTCCAACAACTCGGAGCCTGCCTCGCCGGTGCGCTCGCCCTGGCAGGACTGCTTCTGTTAGGCTTCGCACCTGCCGTCTGGATCTTTGCGGAATCGACAAACTCGTTCGGCTTCATGGGCGTGCTCGGGATCGGCGCATGGTTGATCGCGCTGCTCTTCGGCCTGCGATTTCTCAAGACCGCTGTCCGCATCGCCGGGGCCACGCAGGTCGGTCCGATGGTGATCTGGAGCTTTGTGTTCGCGCTCGTCACGTTGCAGATGACCACCTCGCTGCGACCCATTCTCGGTCGTTCCGAGCAGCCCTTCACACAGGAGAAAAAGTTCTTCCTCCAACATTGGGGCGACTGGTTCAACGAGACCCAGGGCGTCACCACCTCCGACACGCCGAAGACCAACCCCTCCACCGAATCCGAGGCGACTCCCACGAGAGGAGGAAGCCGCAACCCCTTCAACGAGTGATCCGCCCATGAAACCTCCGCAGGGCTT
Organism: Luteolibacter sp.; assembly: GCA_031419215.1. Taxonomy (GTDB): domain Bacteria; phylum Verrucomicrobiota; class Verrucomicrobiia; order Verrucomicrobiales; family Akkermansiaceae; genus Luteolibacter. Next base: position 5,788 of record JANOKL010000417.1, read on the forward strand.
TTCCGGTTCGACAGATGAACGGAAATCCAAACGACAAGCTTGGGATCGAAGATCGCACAAGACCATGCACCCACCTTCACGAAAGAACCGCAGCCGGAAATCCACTGCGGATGATTACAGCGACTGGCGGCTGGAGTTGCTGTGAGGTTTGCCAAACGGAATCGAAGAAGCAAGAGGGGCACGGGCGGCTCGCCCGTGATAAGGAAATTTTTGTCCCTTTGAATTATCAGGCGAATACAATCACTGCACAAATTTTGCTTAAATGGCTATAGTCTTTAATTCCTCTACGTATATTATATCTAAAATTTCTTTATATTTATCTACATCTTTTGAATTAATAACTTCGATTCTTTGCAACGCTTTTGAAGCAAGAATTCTTGATGTCAAAACCTGCTCTTCTGAAGGATCACTGAAGACAAATCCATATTCCAAACCAAAATGAAAGTCAGCAAATATTGCGATCCTTCCATCGACCCCCTTTGAATAGTCTCCCCATTCTCCGAATATGATAACTATGCTTACAGGGCGATCAGAGTGGCTCATATGGATGCTATACGCCGCAATGGCAGCTTCATCATCTTCGATAAATCCGAAACTTCTAAAAGTCTTATTGTGCCCGCTGGTTGTCACGCGCTCTTCGTTAACCAGCTTCATTTAAAAGGGGTCTCTTAAAAGTCTGGATGGGTTCATTCCTCGCGCCTTCACATTCGCGAAGTCCACTGATTTCTATCGCCTTCTCGAACTACAGCTTCGATTTGTTTGAGTCGCTGGTCGGTGTCCTTGGATTCCACGGCCTTCAGTTTCCTGATCCTCAGGCTCCGCTGCCAGGAGCCAGCCCTCGATTGCCTCATGGATATTGGCCTTCAGCTCCTTGAGTGTCTCGCCCTGCGTGAAGCATCCTGGCAGTGCGGGAACTTCCGCCCAGAATCCCCCCTCCTCAGCTTCGTGAATGACGGCTTTCAGTATCATGGGAAAAAGGTAGCCGTCTGAGGAGCGAGTGCAATTCTGGAATGCGGGTGCAGTCCAGGGGCATACGCCTTCGAACGAGCCCTCCAACAACCCTCGAAATTCGCCTTGTCAAATCAACGAATGATGACATTTTTCGGACAATCCCGAACAGGTGGATATTGAGTCCCAAGTCCTGCCAAAATATTTCGCTGAAGAAATTTGCACCGTAGTCTCAAAATACTTTTCCTCGTAATCGGCAGCTTGCCTTGCGGTGTCCTGCGCGGGGAGGAACCACCATCGCCGTTGCCATTCAGGGTTAAGCAAATGCAGATGATGCCGCTTCCAAAGGAAATCAAGGAGTGGCCAAAGGAGAAGGGGCACTTGTTTCAGTGGCTTCGAAAGTCATTACCCTCAAAAATTGAGAGCAAGAAAGATCACATGACCGCCATGGGGGAAATCCCTAAGGAACTACTCAAAGGTCTCCATGTCAGCGCGACGATCGAAACCGACGGCTGGTTTTACAGCTCGGTCGATCCTGATGGCGAAAAGGCCTCTTGGTTTAACGTCATTGCAACCCAGAAGGGCGGGAAAGAAATTTTCTTCAGCCCAACGTGGTAAACTTGATGCTTCAATTCTCTGTCTCTTTGAAAAAAGGGCTGGGCGGCTGGTCGCAGCGGCTTCATTTCGTTCCATTGGCGGCACTTGGTGGCCCGGCGATTTTACTTTCCACGCATCTAATGTTTCCCGTTCTGGAGACGAGGAATCTTGGATGGCTTTATTTCAACTGGGGTTGCGTGATCACTGTTGGACTCTCGCTGGCAGGCGGGCTGGCGTGGATCGCAGAGACTAGGAATCGGTCTCGGTGGAGTGAATGGATCTATCCCCTCCTTTTCATAGGAACCATCGTCGTCGCGATTTGGTATCGGATTTCAGGATCAATCTACTGGGCCTTCGAGCGTGGATACTTTCTCGATTAAACTAACAGGCCCGAAGAGCGCCCGACGGCAGCAAGCTGCCTCCGCAAAAGAGGCAGCCAGCCGCACGAAATCCAAGGGTCTACGGTCGATCACTTCTTCAGTGAATCCAGCACCTTCTTCACTTCCTCATCCACCATCTTCTGGACCGTCGTATTGCGGGCGGCGGCGGCTTTCTCCAGTTGCTGCATTTCGCGCTGGCTGAAGGCGGCGTTCAGTTTCACGGAGGCGGTGTTGGGCAGGTCGAGCCAGGCGTCCTGGGCCTTGGCGAGTTGCTTGTCATCGAGTCCGAGGGCTTTGAGGATTCCGGTGGCCATCATCTTGTCGCCCGGAAACATCATGTGGACTCCATCGCCGGTGAGGGCGTTCTTGCCGGGCGTGTTGGCCTTGGAAACGGCGGCCTGCATGTCGGCGTTGAGGTCGGCGAGCAGGCATTTCTTTTCCTTCGCCAGGCTGCGGAGGAAGTCGTTGTAGGGAATGAGCTTCTGGTTGTTCGGGTTCGCCTGATCCTCGCCGATCATGGTGGAGGTGAGGAGGATGACCTGGACGCCTGCGGCCTGGGCTTGGTCGACGATGCTGGTGATGTTCTTCTTGTAGTCTTCGAGGGTGACGCCCTTTTCGCCGTGCCAGACATCGTTGACGCCGCAGCTGAGGGTCATCCACTGGGGCTTGTGCTTGACCACATCGTTCTCCAGACGTCCGAGCATCTGGTTGGATTTGTGGCCGCTGATGCCCGCGCCGATAACTTCGATCTTTACGCCAGTGCTGGCGAGGCCACTGCCGACCAAGTTGACATACCCGCCGGGGTTGCTTTTGCCGCCCGCGGTGATGGAGTCACCGAGGAAGGCCAGTTTTTCACCGGACTTGATCGGGATTTCCGCCAGGGCCGGCGTGAGGGAGGCGAGGGTCAGGGCGAGGAAGGCGAGTGCGATGGTGCTTTTCATGAGGATGATTGGAGGCTGTGGGATTAAACAAGAAGAGTTGTTTAACTACAATCGTAGCGAAGCGAAGATGGACCGGAGGTCAAATGAAGAGGATGAACACGGATGCAGATTACGGATGATGATTTGGGAATATTCCGGCGAAGGAATCCGTTTTTCATCCGCCGAAGGCGCTGGCGGGGACTCCGTGAACGCCGAGGCCGCGCACAACGAAGAGTCGACCGGCGTGTTCCTCGGTGACGGATTTGTGGATGCCGGTAGTGACATAGAGATCGGCCAGGCCGGGACCGCCGAAGGCGCAGGCGGTGGTTTCGAGGCAGGGAAGATCGACCCGGCGAAGCTCAGTTCCTGTCACCGGATCGTAGCAAATCACGCAGGCTCCGTGGCAGAAGGCGACCCAGAGATGATCGTCGGCGTCGATCGTCATGCCGTCGGGTGAGGCATCGATGGCTTCCGTGGAAACGGCGCTGCGCGGGTTCCGGAGGTGGCCGTCCTCGTAGTCGAAGGCCAGCACCTCGCGGCGTGGGGTGTCGATGTAGTAAACCGTTCTTCCATCGCCCGACCACACGATGCCGTTCGAGTTTGTGACCGGTCCGAAGACCTCGTGGAGGCTCAGGTCCGGATCGAGCCGGTAGAGGCGGGCGTCGCCGGTCTTTTTCACCAGGCTTATCGTTCCGGCGAAAAAGCGCCCATCCGGCGAGCACTTGCCGTCGTTGAAGCGGTTGTCGGGCTTGTCCGTCTCCGGGTCGGTGATCGGGGTGAGGGCTCCGGTTTCCTCGTCGAGAAACAGCAGCCCGTGATCTCCGGCGATGACCAGCCCCCCGGCCTCGCGCGGGACGACGGTGCCGACCCGTTGGCCGACGTTCCACGAGCGCTCCTCGCCAGTCGCAGGGTCGTAGCGGTGGACCTGGTGGCCCTCGATGTCGACGTAGTAGAGCGCGTTTTTCCACCAGATCGGGCCTTCGCCCCAACGGGCGCGGGTGGAGGAGACGGGTTCGATGCTCAGCATTCGGCGAGCGTAGGGTTCTTAAGGCCGGAGTCGAGAGCCGGATGTGGCGATTCAAGCTTCCGCATGGGCCGGATGAAATGACGTTGTCATCGCTGGAAAATCCGCGTATTGAGCCTACTTGTAACGAATCGTTGACTTCCGCATGTCGCGCCTCCTCCGCTCAATTTCCTCCCGCCTCGGCTTTCTGGCCCTGGCGGTGATGTTCACGCTTCTCCTCACCCCAGGTGCCCGGGCCCAGGCCGGCTGGGAAGTGGTGAAGATCGGTGATCGGGAGTATGTGACCGTGGACAGCATCAAGACCTTCTACCAGTTCGCAAAGATGTCGCGCACCGGCGACACCATCAAGCTGGAGAATCCACGCGTGGAAATGCAGCTCAAGGTCGGTTCCCAGGAGTGCCTGATGAACAACGTGAAGTTCGTGTTCAGCTACCCGATCGAGACCAGCGGCTCGAAAGTCTGCGTGTCGCGCATTGACCTTTCCAAGCTCGTCGATCCGGTCCTGCGTCCGAACTACATCAAGAATGCTGGAAATTTCCGCACGGTGATCATCGACGCAGGCCACGGCGGCAAGGACGCGGGATGCACCAATCCCTATGGCTGCGAGGCCAACTACACCCTCAAGGTCGCGGCCAAATTCAAGGCGCTGCTGGAGGCCAAGGGCTTCAAGGTCGTGATGACCCGCAACAGCGATGTCTTTCTCTCACTTGAGCAGCGGGTGGTGGTGGCGAACTCCGTGAAGGACAGCGCGCTGTTCATCAGCATCCATTTCAACTCCGGCAGCAGCACCGCCCGCGGCATCGAGACGTTCACGCTCTCGCCGCAGGGAGTCGCCCACTATGGGCGCGGGCTGAAATCGAGCGACTTCAGCAACTTCAACGGCAACGAGCACGACTCCGCCAACATCGCCCTGGCCACCGCCACGCATGGCTCGCTGCTCCGCCGGCTCGGGACAAACACCTTTGATCGCGGCATCAAGCGCGCCCGCTGGAGCGTCCTCACCGGCGTCCACCACCCGGCCATCCTCGTCGAGTGCGGTTTTGTCAGTCATCCCTACGAGGCCCGCCTGATCGAGAACGAGGCGTATCAGAACGCGCTGGCCACCGGACTGACGGATGCCGTGGTGAAATACCGCTATGCCGTCAGCCAGCGCCCGCAGCCCTGAGTCTCAGACGCCGTCGAGGATCGCCTCGATCATTCGCAGCGCCTCAAGATTCGGCTTCACGTCGTGGACGCGGTGCAGCCTCACTCCCAGCTCACGAGCTCTTGCTGTTAGAGCCACCGTCGGCCACTCGCGGTCTTCCAGTCGCGCGCTTTCCAGCACCCGGCCGATGAAGGATTTCCGCGAAACGCCAAGCAGCAGCGGACGACCCGCAGGCGACAAGCGGGCGAGATGCCTGAGGAGTTCAATGTTGTGCGCGACGGTTTTTCCAAAGCCGATTCCGGGATCGAAGCAGAGGCTTTCCGCCCGGATCCCGGCTGTGGACAGCGCGGCCAGGCGCTCCTCGAAAAACTCCCGCACCTCCCGCACGACGTCGTCGTAATGGGGCGCGAGCTGCATCGTCTCCGGAGTCCCCTGCCGGTGCATCACCACCACCCCGCAGCCGGAATCACGACAGACCACCACCATTTCAGGGTCGCCGGTCAGGCCGGAAATATCGTTCACGATGTCCGCTCCGGCCGAGATCGCCGCGCGGGCCACGTCGGCTTTCCAGGTGTCGATCGAGATCATCCCGGCCCACTCCGACCGCAGCGCGCGGATCACCGGAGCGGTGCGGGAAATTTCAAGCTCACTGGAAATCATCGCCGCGCCGGGGCGGGTGGATTCTCCGCCGATGTCGATGATTTCCGCGCCCTCGGCGATCATCTGCCGCGCGTGGCTTAGCGCTGAGTCGAGCGCGTCATGCCGTCCGCCGTCGGAAAACGAATCGGGCGTGACGTTGAGGATGCCCATGACCACGCCACGTCGCGTGAGGTCGAGGGTCCGGTTTTTGAGCTGCCATTCCATGGAAACTGTCCGCTTGCAGATGCCTGTCGGGAATCCTACCTTTGTCGTCATGAACTTTCTGACAATCCGCAAATGGATCGGCGTATTGATTTTCGCCGTCTCCTGTCAGGTCGCCGGCGCGGAGAATGACTTCGACAAGGTCGATGGCCCGAACGTCCGCGTGATGCGCAACGAGGATGGCTCGCGCACGATCTTCGAGCGCAGCCCGGACAACAAGACGCTGACGAAGAAGACCTACTCGGGAAACGGAGTGCTGCAAATGGTGACCGTTTACCGGATGGACGAAAACGAGTACCCGCTGAGCTGCAAAATTTACGACGGCAAGAAGAACGAGCTCTACAAGGTCAGCTACGGATACCGGAAGAGTGATGCCCAGCTCATCGAGGAGCGGATGTTCGACTCCCGCGTTCGGCGCATCAATCCTCTCGATGGAGTCACTGAAATGCCCGTGCGGCGATTCATTTACACCTATGATGGCGAGGGCAAGCGCAGCCGTGGACAGGCGATCACCCTGATCCCCGGGCATACCGCGAACGATGTCTATGGCAAGGAGGCCGCAGCTCCGGAAAATCCTTTCAAGCAGGCGACGCCGACCAATCCGAAGGCGACTCCGCTCAAGCGCTGAACCGGCTGATCCCTGACTCCCCGTGGCATCCGCCTCGAAAGTGCTGCCGTGGGTGTTGGGCTCGGTGGTGGCCGCTGCGGGCTGGTTGCAGGCGTTCCATTGGCGCTCGTTGCAGAACTATGGGAGCGACGGGCCGCAGATCGAGGAACTGCGCGAGCAGATTGTTTCCCTCCATCGTGAGAATGAAGTGCTGCGTCTCAAGGTCGGCGAGGCTAAGGAATTGCAGATCGCGCCGGAGCTGATCCGGCGGGCCGAAACGGAGATGGAGCTGACGTTTCTCAAGCCACCGGTGATCGAGCTGGCGGATCCAGATGAGCTGCGCGGCCGGGTTTCCGCGGCGATGGAAATGCGCTTCGGACCCGGTGGGCTCGACGATCGTCAGGCGGCCTGGCGTTTGATGCTCTGTCTCGGGAAGGACGACTCGCTGCTCGACGATTGGACCGCCATTCAGTCGATCGGGGCGCAGACCTGGTTCGATGAGACGACGGGAAAAGGAGTCGCCGCCAAGCGCCTCGATCGCGCCGCCATTCCCAGTCAGGCCGCGCTGGTGGGAGTGCTGACACGGATCCTGCTTCACCAGCATTTTCCGCCTTCGGAAACTTATCCCGGAGACGAAGTGGCACATGCCAGGGAAGCCTTGCACGCTGGGTTCGCCTCGGGTGCGGAAAGCCGCTTCCTCACCGCTGCGGCACGCGAATCCGGATTCATCCCGCTGCGCGAGAACACCGACAGGGCCCGCTTGCTGAAAACGCTCCCGCCGTTTCTGCGGGATCTCGTGACCTTCCCTTCCAACGAGGGAAAAAGCTTCGCCGACTTGCTCTTCGTGAAGGGTGGTCGCCCGGTGATCGACGCGCTGAAGCAGCCACCGGTTTCCACCCGGCAGATCCTGCATCCCGGCGCGACGGTGGTTCCGGTGAAGCTGGAAATCTCAGTCGAGCCCCTGCTGGATGAATCCGCTGGCGAGCTCGGGCTGAAGTCATGGCTGGCCGCGCACGATCAAGCCGAAGAGATCGCCGCCGCGTGGCAGGGGGATCGATACTGCCTGTTCGCGGACGGTGATGCGCTCGCCGTGGTCTGGGACATCCGCTTCAGCTCGTCCGAGGCGGCGGATCGCTGGTTGGCTGCGGCCTCCGGCATCGTCACTCGCGGCTTCGGGCTTTCTGAGACGCTTCAAGTTGGAAAGCCCGCCGCCACCGCATCGGGGCGCTCGGTGCTGATCCATCGGATCGACCCGACCACGGTTCGTTTCGCGAATGCCGCCAGCATGGAAACCTTGAACAAGTTGGCGCGCTGACGCATGTCTCCGACGTCACCATGATCGCCAAACGCATCATCTTCGAAGGCCGTGTCCAGGGCGTCGGGTTCCGCTACACCACCAAGGATCTCGCCAAGGGCTTCGATGTCTGCGGCTGGGTGAAAAACCTGGAGGATGGAAGCGTGGAACTCCAGGTGATGGGCGAACGGGCGGAGGTCGACGATTTTCTCCGCGAGATCACCGAGGAGTCCGCCGTGGCACATCACATCCAGGACGTGACCCGCGAGACGATTCCGCTGTTGGAGGGCGTGAAGGGGTTCAGGATCGTGCAGATGTGAATGGTGAATCGTGAATGGTGAATTGAATTTTAATTACCACTTACCATTCACCACCCACCATTTA
>JANOKL010000418.1:0-6709 GCA_031419215.1 Luteolibacter sp.
GAAAAGTCGGGCGGCAGTGACGCTTGAACGAGGTCACCCACTCATCCGGCCACCAGCATTTTTCCTTCATCGCATAGGTGAGGAAAGCCTGCTCGGTCTGGAACTTCGAGCGGTCATCGGCGTCCGCCATTTCCCGGATGACGGTCTGATAGATGTAGTCGGACTTGCCGGCGTCGAAGCGGAAGATGGACGAGTTGCCAATGTCGGGCCGGCCACGGAAGATCTCTTTCCGGGCTTCGATCCAGTTGTGGATGATACAGTTTTTTCCGGGTTCGTAATCAAAGAAGCAATCGACGTCCTCCAGTACGACGAGATCGAGATCGAGGAACATCGTCGGGCCCACGAGGTTGGCGAAACCGTCCTGGGTGATCAGGAGTTTCATGAACACGTTCGGCCAGCTCGCCTGCTTGATGCCGGGGTTCGGCGGGAAGCCGCAGGTGTCGATTTCCGGCAGCAGATCGGTGGTGTCGTCGGTGATGCAGAGGAACCGGAACGGCCGCTTCAGGTGCCGCTGGAGGGAGCGGAAGAGGATGTTCACGTAGGGCGCCGGGTAGCGGGTGCCCCATTTCATGCAGACGATGTTGACGGAATCCATTGAGGAAAAAATCGGAGATCAGCGGCGGCGGACGGGCTCAGACCCGTGGGCTGCCGAGAAGTTCCTGATACACCTCGACGGTTTGGTCCAGCATCCGTTGCAGGGTAAACGGGTGCCCGGGGGGGACGGACGGGCGGGTTTCGAGGAACTGGCGGAGGGTTTTTACGGCTGCGGCGCTGTCTCCGGGCGGAATTTTTCCAGCGGGAAAAAGCAGGTCGAGCTGCTCGCCGACGCCGCCGTGATCGTAGCCCGCGACCGGCACGCCGAGCGACAGTGCCTCCAGGGTGGTGCGGCCGAAGGACTCCGGCTGGCGGGTCAGGGAAAGGACGATATCCGAGATCGCGAGGATGTTTTTGAGGTCGCTGCGGTTGCCGGTGAAGGTGACGCGGTTCTTCAGTCCGCTGGATGCCGCGAGGGCCTGGATTTCCTCGAGGTAGGCCTGCTTCTTCAACTGCGCCCCACCCGCGATGACTCCATGCACGGGCAAGTCGCGCAGCTCGCCGAGGATGCGGAAAAAGTCTTCGTGGCCCTTCAGACGCGTGATGCGGCCGGGCAGGGTGATGAGGGTCTTGCCCGAGGTCGCGGGAAATTCCTCGTCGAACTTCGCCCGCCAGTCGGTCGGTGGTTTCCAGCCGTGCGGGTAGTCCGCCGGATCGACACCGCGATGAATGACGCGAAGTTTTTCCGGTGAGGCCTTCGGGTAGTGTTTGAGAACAAATTGCCGGATGCTGTCCGACACGCAGATGACACGCTCGCCGCAGGTCATGATTTCCGACCAGCGGCTGACGGAGTTGAAACCGTGGACCGTGGTGACGAGTCGCGGCCGGGTGCGCGGATCCATGCCGCGCCAGGCGAGCCACGCGACCCAGGCCGGGACTCGCGAGCGGAGGTGGAGGATGTCCGGCTTTTCCTCGACCAGCCAGCGGCGGAGTTTCGGCACCAGCAGGAGGGTGGAGAGGCGCTTTTTTCCGATCGGCAGGACGACGTGGTGGGTGCCTTCTTGTTCGAGCAAATGGACGAGACGCCCGCCGCCGGAAATGACGATCGACTTATGGCCCTGCGAAACGAGATACCGGGCCAGCTCGGTGGTGCCGCGTTCGACACCGCCGCTCTCGAGTTCGGGAAGTAGTTGGACGACCTTCATTTCGCCTGCGGGAACCATCGCTCCAAAATGAGTCCAGCGCAACGATCCGCTTCACGCAGCACCGGGGCGTCGGCGGAAAGTTTCCGGCCTTCCCGCCAAACAGACCAGGGGGTGAGAAAGCCGTCGGAAATGAGCTGGTCGATCCCCCTGGAAACGCGGCCCTGTGCTTTCAATCGCGGCACCGGAAGCAGGCCGACCTTTGCCCCGCTACTAAGGGCCTCGTAGATCATCGAGACACTGTCCTCGCTGACCCAGACTTCCCCGGCAGACGCGAGTTGCGCAGGCAGCCAGCCTTTCGCGGTCTCCTCGTGCGGGAAAAGCGTGATGGCGGGAAAGCGTTCACGAATCACTGCGCGGACTCCATCGGGCGTGCGGCGGGAGTCGGTGAGGATCCAGTCGCTCTGCGTGCCGGTGATTTCCGCGAGGGTGTCGAGAAGGGCGGGCGTGTCCCAGCCGTGCGTCGTGGACGGGCCGCCGAGGAGGATGACGCGGCCATGGCGGACTTGATCGGCGGTGGGGTGGACGCGGTTGAGAGCGCCGAGGGTGGCGATGACGTTGGCAGCTTTGGTCTTTCCCGTGAGGTCGTGATAGGGGACGAGACAAAGATCGAAAAGCGCGGTTGGCAGGCTGGGGCGCATCAGCACAACACAGGGCGCGCCGGTGCGGCGGGCGAGTCCGATGAGCGGCAAATGGGTGGCGTGGCCGGCTCCGAGAATGAGATCGGGCAGGGGCAGGGTCGCTGCGACTTCGAGCGATTTTTTCACGCGACGCAGCACGGTGGATTGCCCGGCGAGGTCGATGCGCTGGAGTGAAATTGAAACGCGCCGTCCGATCGCTTCGGCCAGTCCGAGCGATTGGTTTTCATGGCCGGGCTTGCCATCGCCGACGAGCCAGATGACGAGCGGTGAAGTCACTGGGCACCGGAGGTTGGCGTGGCGGCGAGGGCTTCGGCGATCTCTCCCCAACCGGCGGCATCCTGCGGCCTTGGGAAGCTGCGGGTCCAGGGCTTGCCGGTGACATCGCAGCCGATGATCGAACGGAGGCCGAGGTCCTTTGAGGCTTTGGCGAGTTCTGGATTTCCGTCGAGAAGCAGGGCGAAATCGAGTGGAGCTGGGTGGGATGCGTCGATGCGTTTCACCAGTCCATCGAGGTGCTCAGGCGGGGCGTCGCGGTCCCATGGAATGCGGACGATCCGCTCGTCATCCGGCAGCGGTGGGAGATCGCCGGGATCGAGCACGTCGATGCGGGCATCCGGCCGGATTTCCAGGATGCGGCGGAGGGCTTCCATGGAGTCAGGATTTCCCGGAGGAAGCGTGGCGATCAGGCGCGTCGGCACGGTGGCGAGTCGCGCGGGTTCGGTGGGGCTGGACTTGGTGTAGTAACTGAGCGGCCGGGTGCGGTCGATCCGCCAGCGGTCGTGAAACCAGAAGACGTCGGTCAATTGATCATGCATCGCGGTTTCCAGATGCATCAGGACCTCCGGTGTGCGGGCGCCATCCGGGACCGGTCGGACCCGCAGCCGCCAGCGTCCGGGCTCCAGGCTGGTGATGGAAAGGGTGACCATCGCCGCGTGGGTGCGGCGGGCGAGCAGGGCGGGCAGGGGAGTGCAGGAGGAAAGGCGGCCGAAAAACGGGCAGAGCTCGCCATGGCCGCCGGCGCGCTGGTCGGTCATAATTGTGACGACGCCGCCACTGCGGAGCAGGCCGGCCGGGCCGTTGAAGCCGTCGTGCTTGTTGAAGACGATCGCGCCCTGTTGGGTCCGGCGGGTGACGGTCAGTCGGTCGAGCAGGGGATTATCCAGAGGCCGGTAAATGGGACCGCCACGGACATGCTCTCCGAGTTCTGGGACGAGTTGGGCGAGCATTTCCCAATTCCCCATGTGCGACCAGACGAGTGCGACACCGCGACCGTTTGAGGTGGGCTCTCGCAGGTGTTCCATGCCCTCGAAGTCAATAGCGGCGCGGAGGGCCTGTGGCGACATCAGGGTGGCTCGCAGGCTGGAAAGCAGGTTGCTGCCGGCGTTGAGAAAGGTCTGCCTGACCATCCGCCGCAGTTCGGCAGGTGAAGGGGTCATCAAGGCGGTGGCGATCCGCAGGTTCCGGGTCACCAGTTGGCGGTGCTTTTCCGAGATGGCCCAGGCGATCAGCCCGAGGCCCTCGCCGAGGAGTGAGACGAGATCGAGTGGCAGCAGGCCGAGGAGGACCTCGAACCCTCGATACACGACGTATTGCATCCGGTGAGCCAGGGTCGGGCGTTTGGCGTGTTCGTCTTCGTTCATCGGGCGCACCATCGTGCACCGGCCTGGTCGTTAGGGGCAAGTCCGCAGGCGGGTGCGCGCAAGAGCCTGAAACGAGCCTCGTCTCCAGGCGTAATGGTAAGGTAATGTCCGTGTCTTTAGAACCTTAGAACTGATGAAACCTCAGCATCTTCTCGCCGCCTGCCTCGCTCTGTCCGGTCTGACGGCTTTGGCCGAAAAGGCCCCGCAGCCAAACATCGTCTATTTCCTCGTCGATGACCTTGGCCGTGCCGACCTCGGGTTCAACGGCAGCAAGGACATCCGCACGCCCCACATCGACAAGCTCGCCAAGAGCGGCGCGATCCTCGATTCGTTCTACGTCCAGCCCGTCTGCTCGCCCACCCGCTCCTGCCTGATGACCGGTCGCTATGTCACCCACACAGGCGTTTATTCGGTCGTTAGACCCGGAGCCGAGTGGGGACTGCCGTTGGCCGAGCGGACCCTGCCTCAGGCCCTGCGCGAGGCCGGATACACCACCGCGATCACCGGGAAATGGCACCTCGGCGAGTTCAAGCCCGACTACCAGCCCACCCGTCGTGGCTTCGATCACCAATACGGCCATTACTTTGGAGCGCTCGATTACTTCAAGCACGTCCGCGACGGAAAGCTGGACTGGTATCGCGACGACAAGCCGCTCACTGAAGAGGGCTACACCACCGAACTCGTCGCCAAGGAGGCCTGCCGCCTGATCAGGGAAAAGCCTGCGGACAAGCCGCTCTTCCTTTACGTTCCCTTCAACGGTGTTCATGGGCCACATCAGGTTCCAGAGTCGTATCCGGCCGCCTACCCGGATCTAACAGGCATCCGCAAGACCATGGCCGGGATGGTCTCCGCCGTCGATGCGGGGATTGGGCAGATCGTTGCCGCGCTTGAGGAAAAGGGCCTTCGGGACAACACGATCATCCTGTTCTCCAGCGACAACGGCGGACCATCACCTGGCAAGGTCACGATGAACACGCCGCTGCGCGCCGGAAAGGGCACCATCTACGAAGGCGGCATCCGCGTCTGCGCCTTTGCCAACTGGCCGGGACACATCCCCGTCGCGACCGTCAAGGAGCCGATCCATGCCATCGACTGGTATCCCACCCTGCTCAAGCTCGCCGGGGCCTCCCCCGAACAGAAACTGAAACCCGACGGCCTCGACATCTGGCCCGTCCTCACCAGCGGCGCGAAGTCCCCGCACGACGCCATCCTGCTGATGGGCACGGTTCCCGGAAAGGCCGCCGTCCGCATGGGCGACTGGAAGCTCCTGCGCAATCCGAGCGAGGTCGATGCCGAGGACGCGGATGACAAATCCCCCGCCGCAGGCCTGGAGCTCTACAACCTCGCCGACGACATCAGCGAATCCAAGAACCTCGCCGCCTCGAATCCGGAAAAGGTCAAGGAACTGAGCACCCGTCTCGACGCCCTTCTGAAGGACGCCGTTCCTCCCGGTGAGCCTGCCACCGCGAAGGCTGGAAGGAAGAAGACAAAGAAGTGATCCCCCTCCCATTTCCATGAAATCATTTTCCCTCATCACGCTGATCTTCTCAGCTCTCGCCGTTCACTCCCTCTCAGCAGAATCCAAGCCCAACATCCTCGTCATCGTCAGTGACGACCAGGGCTACGCCGATGCGGGGTTCAACGGCAGCAAGGACATCCCGACGCCGCACCTCGACGCCCTCGCGAAATCCGGTCTGCGCTGCACCAGCGGCTACGTCACCCATCCGTTCTGCTCGCCCACCCGCGCCGCGCTGATGACTGGGCGCTACCAGCAGCGCTTCGGCCATGAGAACAATCCTGCCTACAAGCCGCAGGATGCCAGTGAAGGCCTGCCGCTGACCGAAAAACTACTTCCATCGTACCTCGCGACTGCCGGGATGAAGACCGGCTGGGTTGGGAAATGGCACCTCGGAGCCACGCCCGAACACGCACCTTGGAAGCGCGGCTTTGCCGAGTCCTTCGGCTTCATCGGCGGTGGCCATCAGTTCATCGACTGGAAGCAGAAGAACGAGGAATACACCATCCCTCTCGTGCGCGATGGGGAACCGATTGAAGTGCCAGAGCATCTCACCACCCGCTTCGGCACCGAGGCCTCGGCCTTCGTCCAGCGCCATGCCTCGGAGCCCTGGTTCCTCTATCTCGCCTTCAATGCTCCCCACACCCCGCATCAGCCGACCGCTGAGGAACTGGCGAAATTTTCCAGCATCCAGGATCCCCAACGACGCATGTACGCCGCCCAGATCGGAATGATGGACAACGCCATCGGTCAGGTTCTCCAACAGCTCGACACCACCGGTCAGCGCCAGCGGACCCTGATCTTCTTCTTCTCCGACAACGGCGGTCCGCTTGTTGGAAACCCTCCCTTCGCTCCCAACAACTCCCCCCTGCGCGGAGGGAAAGCACAGCTATACGAAGGTGGCGTGCGCGTGCCCTTCCTCATCTCCTGGCCTGGCAATCTCCCCGCCGGAAAGGACTTCGATTTCCCGGTTTCCTCGCTCGACGTCTTCGCCACCAGCCTCGCCTTGGCCGGTGTGCCGATACCGACCGATGTCCCCCACGACGGCGTGAACCTCATCCCCTTCCTCAAAGGCGAGACCAAGTCCGCCCCGCATCCGCGGCTCTTCTGGCGCATGAACGGCGGTCAGGCCCATGCCGTGCGCGATGGCAACTGGAAGCTCGTCCGCTTCAAGGG
>JANOKL010000419.1:0-6406 GCA_031419215.1 Luteolibacter sp.
GGACGGGCCGTTGACCCAGTCGGAACCGTTCTCAAGCTCGTAACCCTTGTGGATGAGGAGGGTCGCGTCGCCGCCGTCATCGACGATGAGCTGCGGTCCGAGGCCCTGTGGATTCACAAGCGCCTTCCAGGTGCACCACCAATACTCCTCAAGCGTCTCGCCCTTCCAAGCATAGACCGGAATGTTGCGGGCGGCGATGGCCGCAGCGGCGTGATCCTGGGTGGAGAAAATGTTGCAGGACACCCAGCGGACCTCGGCCCCGAGATCGACAAGCGTCTCGATCAGCACGGCGGTCTGGATCGTCATGTGCAGCGAGCCCATGATGCGCACGCCTTCGAGCGGGCGCTCCTTGCCATACTTGGTGCGAGTGGCCATCAGACCGGGCATCTCATGTTCGGCAATGTCGATTTCCTTGCGGCCAAATTCGGCAAGGCTGATGTCACGGACCTTGAAGTCGGTGAACGTGGTGGCGGCTTTCTTGGCCGGAGCTTCTGCTGTTAGAGTAGGCATCGTTTTCTTTGGGTGTGTGTTTGAGTTAAGACGAGAGACGCAAGACGCAAGACGGGAAGATTCAAGAGGAGAGTTAGAAAAAGACGGACAATATGGTGCTGATGAAGCCTCCGCCGCCGAGACGTTTGCGGAGACCTTCGATCATGGATGAAATTTCGCGGGCTTCCTGGATGAGGGGTGTGGCAGCTTCCGTGGAGAAAATCCCGGCACGCTGGCCGATGTAGAGCTGGGTGCGGAGTTCACCGGCGGAACCCTTGGCGATGGCGAGGAAGCGTCGGAATTCGCGATCACTCTCGCGCTCGGCACCTTCCGCGATGTTGGAAGGAACCGAAATGCAGGACCGCGCCATCTGATCCCTCAAGGCATATAACTTGACTGGCTCTAACAGCTCCAAAACCGAAACCGCAAGACGGGAACTCCGTTTCCAAACTTCCAGATCTTCAAATTGATGATTGGACATGGTCTTCAGTTCTTGTGTCTTGCGTCTTCCAGTCTTGAATCTTTAGACGATCGCCTTCTGAAGAGCAGTTGCTTTGCTGGTGGACTCCCAGGTGAGATCGGAGTCGTCTTTTCCGAAGTGACCGTAGTTGGTGGACTTGGAATAGATCGGACGGAGCAGGTTGAGCTGCTTCACGATGTCGGCTGGCTTGAAGGAGAAGACTTTCAAAACCGCAGCGAGGATCGAGGCATCGGGATGGGTGCCGGTGTTGAAAGTGTCGATGTGCACGCTGACCGGAAGCGGATGGCCGATGGCGTAGGCGAACTGGATCTCGCACTTCTCGGCGAGCCCGGCGGCGACCACGTTCTTGGCAACCCAACGACCCATGTAAGCGGCGGAGCGGTCGACCTTCGAAGGGTCCTTTCCGGAGAATGCACCACCACCGTGGCGGCCCATGCCGCCGTAGGTGTCGACGATGATCTTGCGACCGGTGAGGCCGGAGTCGCCCTGCGGGCCACCGACGACGAACTTGCCGGTCGGGTTGATGAGATACTCGGTCTCCTTCGTGAGCATGTTCTTCGGCAGGACCTTCTTGATGACCTGCTCGATGCAGAACTTTTCGATCTCGGCATGGCTCACATCGGCCGCGTGCTGGGTGGAGATGACGACGTTGACGATGCGGGTCGGCTTGCCATCGACATACTCGACGGACACCTGGGTCTTGGCATCCGGGCGGAGCCACTTGGCAACCTTGCCCGCCTTGCGGATTTTCGTGAGTTCGCGGCCGAGGCGGTGGGCGAACATGATCGGCGCCGGCATCAGCTCGGGCGTTTCGTTGCATGCGTATCCGAACATGATGCCCTGATCGCCGGCACCCTGCTCGCCGTGCTTCTTGCCTTCAGCTTCCTTCGCGTCGACGCCCTGGGCGATGTCCGGACTTTGAATCGTGAGGCAGTTGTTGATGAAGATCTGGTCGGCGTGGAAAACGTCGTCGCTGTTGACATAGCCGATTCCACGCACCGCTTCGCGGATGATCTTGCCGACGTTGATGACCTCGTCGATCGGCTTGGTGGTGCCTTTCTTGGCGTTCTGGAGCTTCGGAATCGTGATCTCGCCACCGACGACGACCAAGTTGCTTTTCACGAAGGTTTCACAGGCGACGCGGCTTTTTGGATCGTAGGCGAGGCAGGCGTCGAGGATGGCATCGGAAATCGTGTCTGCGACTTTGTCTGGATGGCCTTCGCCGACGGACTCCGAGGAGAAAATGTAGGTGCTCATGCGGTTTCGAATTTTCGTATCGTCAAATCGTGATGCGTTGATGTAAACGAATAAGCCATGCCGTCAATGCTCAAATCCTTGAAGCTGCTCGCCGATCCCACCCGGATCCGCATCCTGATGCTTCTGGACCGAGAGGCCCTGTCGGTGGCGGAGTTGCAGGAAATCCTCGGCATGGGCCAGAGCCGGATTTCCACCCAGCTTTCCCAACTCAAGACCGAGGGGCTGGTCGAGGATGCCCGCAGCGGAAAAAACAACATCTACTCCTGCTCGGCCGATCCCGACCTGATGGACGTCGCAAGGCTGGCTGCCAAAGAGATCCGGGAAGTCGAGGTCGACACGGCGGCCCTTCGCCACCTGCTGAGGAAGCGGAAAGACCACGCTCGGGCGTATTTCGACGAACTGGCGGGGCGTTTCGGCAAGGACTACGTGCCCGGCAGATCCTGGAAAGCACTGGCCGAGGCCCTGCTCCGCACGATGACTTATCAGGTCGTGGCCGACCTCGGTGCTGGAGAAGGCACTCTTTCCCAGCTCCTCGCCCAGCGCGCCGAGAAGGTCATCGCGGTCGATCTTTCCCCGAAGATGGTCGAGTTCGGCCGTGCTCTCGCGGAAAAGCACAACCTACCAAACCTCGAATACCGGATCGGCGACATCGAGGAGCCGCCGATTGAGGCTGATAGCGTCGACCTCGCGTTCCTCAGCCAGGCGCTGCATCACGCCGAGCATCCGCAGAAGGCGATCAATGCGGCGTATCGGCTTCTGAAGCCCGGTGGTCGTCTCGTGGTGCTGGACCTTCTCCAGCACAGCTTCGAGGAAGCCCGCGAGCTCTATGCGGACCGATGGCTGGGATTTTCCGAAAGCGATCTGGCGGCGATGCTCGAAAGCGCCGGATTTCGACACATCGAAACCGTGGTCGCCGACAAGGAATCCGAAGCCCCGAGATTTCAAACCCTGCTCGGCGTGGCGTGCAAATAGCCCTCGATCAGCGTTTGCCATCCGGCGAGGTTCGTGGCATTCGTCGCAGGTGAACTGTCCTCGCTGGTTGGTCCTTGGCCTGATCCTCTCCTCAGCTTCCTTCGCCCCGGCCCAAAAGACTGCCCGGGTGCCGAAAAATCCACCGCGTGAGGTCACGCCGAAAAAAGCGGTCGTCGTTCCCGAAATCGCGGCCGAGGCACCACGCCGATTGTTGACGACCGTGGGTGGCCTTTCCATAGAGGGCGTGTCCTTCGACTCGCGGACCCACCGGCTTCAGGTGCTCGACCAAGCTCAGGGTCCAGCGTCGAAATGGCCGGACTGCTCAAAAGCTGGAGCCTCGGTCAACGGCCTCGCTGCGATCAATGCCGGTTTTTTCACTCCCGAAGGCGCCCCACTCGGACTGCTGGCCAGCGGCGGAACCCTTGCCGGAAGCTGGAACAGCAGCTCCTCGCTGGGAAATGCGTCGTGGTATCGGGACGCGAACGGCCGCAGCGGCATCGCCAGACGCGAGGCACTCGGCAAGACATCCGCGAGAAAAATGCCGGACCTGCTCCAGGCCGGGCCGCTGCTCGTCGAGTCAGGAAAAAGCGTCCCCGGCCTCGAAGCCTCCAAGGTCAGCGCCCGGACTTTTCTCCTCTGGGATGGTGGCCACCGCTGGCTCATGGCAAGATCTGCCCCTTGCTCTTTGGCCGAACTGGCGAAAATTCTTTCTGATGGCAAACCCGCCGGCTGGCCGGTGAAATCCGCCTTGAACCTCGACGGAGGCCGTTCGTCTGAGCTCTGGATTTCAGCAGCAGTCAACGAAGGCCCATCGTTCGTCCGACCGATCTGGAACAATCCGGTCCGCAATTTTCTCGTCCTCAGACCGATTCAACCATGATCCGACTCCGCATTTTTTCCTTCATCCTGATCAGCATCGGATCCTGTAAGGCGGGCGAATATTTCCGTTTCGATGCGCCTCTCGGTCCAGGCGAGAGGAATGGCACCCTCCACGGCTACCACTTCAACCAAAAATCTGAAACCCTGCGGGTAATCGACCGGAACGCCACCCAGCTCGCTCCATGGAAGACACTCGGGGAGGCCTTTGCGTCATCACGTGCCCTCGCTGGATGCAATGGGGGCTTCACTCTGCCCGACGGCAAACCGGTAGGCATCGTCATCTCGGACTCCGTGCGGTTTGGGGCACTTGAAACCAAGCCCGGCAGTTCGAGTGGGTTGGTCGTGGTGAAATGGAACTCCATTTCCGTCTTGAACACTGCCCAGGCCACCGAGGCTGACCTGATCGGAGCCACCCAAGCCATTGAAGGCGGACCTTTTCTCGTCGAGAAGGGCAAATCCGTCGCCGGGCTCGACACCAAAAGCTTCTCGCGCCGCACGATCCTGTTGACCTCCGGCACCGGGGAATGGGCGATCGTCTACGCCCCGAGCGCCACCCTTTCCGGACTCGCCGGCATGCTGGGTGACGGTAAGACCTTTACGAAATTTCCAGTGGTCACGGCTTTGAATCTGGATGGAGGCCTGTCCAGCGGCATCTGGATCCACCTGGGAGATGGGGCCCCGCCAGTCTACCTTCGTGAGGTTAATCAGGTGCGCACCGGGATTGCCGTGATCCGCACGTGACGGTTGTGTGACAAAAGCGGATGGTGGACAACTCGTTGGGAGCTGCTAACCTCTGGACGTCAAGAGGCCGTCCCGCCTCACACCAGCCATGAAACCGTTATTTCGCATTGTTTGCGTGACATCCAGTTGCGCCTTTCTCGCCTCCTGTGGCGCGATCGGTTCGATCAAGAAAGCCACGGTTTCGGGGGTTTCGACGCTTTCCAAATTTTCCGTCACAGACCTGATGCCTGCCCGCGTGGGCGTAGCGGAAGTCAGGGAAAAGGACCTGAAGGAAATGCCTCTCGGAAAAGAGCGCGCCCTCGCCTACGAAGCGAAAAAGCAAGCCATCGCCTCTCATCGGAGTGGCGGCTTCTGGTTCTTCAAGGGTCCTGTTGACTTCAAGGAACCAACCCTCCCAAGCGAGGCCGGATCCATGGATGGAAGCTTGTTGCCTCCGCGTACAAACTAAATCCCAGCTGAAGCCGGGATTAAGAATTGGAAATCAGTCGGGGAGCGCTGTTCGGCGCTTCAGCGGCGGCGGCGAAGCATCGCCAGCAACCCAAGACTGCCCAGCAAGGCAGCTGCGGGCTCAGGCACTTGGAAGACGAGCGTGTTGAACACAACATTCGCGTTGCCTCCCGATCCAGCGTTGTTGTTGAATACCTTCACAGAGTCCACGAAACCAGCGCCACCAGCCAAAGTTCCAGTCGTTATTTGGCTGCCATTCACGCTAAACGAATAGGTATTGGAGCCTGTCTGATTGAGTCGAAAGTTGTAACCGTTCGTCGAAAACCCAACGGTCGAGGTCTGATTGAATCCCGAGCTATCGCCATACTCCCATCTCGCAGCTCCATTTCCACCCACATATCGAAATTCATAGGCAAGAGTGGCTCCATCGAAAAACTGGATGCCGACCACACCTGATCCAGGCAAACCATTTCCCTGAATGGTTGAGCCATGGTCTAGTCCTAGTTGAATGAAGGCTGGAAATCCCCCTGCTCCCGTGAGATCACCCGTCGAGTAGCTGGCGGTGGTTGCCTGACCGCTGTTGGCATACATTCCCCATCCATTTCCAGCCACGACGCTTGAAGTATTACCTCCATTTCCATTTGGATTTGCTCCACCAAAAAAGCCATTCTGACTTCCATTACCTGACGTTTGGGTCGTGGTCCAACCTTGTGCTGCGGGGCCGCTACCGTTTCCGGAGATGGTCGTAGCTGCGTGGCTCACGGGCATCACAGCCAGTGCCAAAAGTGCGAATTTCAAATTCTTCATGGATTTCAAAAGCAACTGGTTATGCCGACGATGAAATAGTCCACAAGAGTAGGTTGGCAAATCGAAAATACCCTACCCTTGGATTTCGTCATTGCCCCGTTCAACGACCTCCCCCACCCTCCCGCCGCCATGCTCAAAGCCGTAATCGTCGGACTGCCCAATGTTGGAAAGTCCACCCTCTTCAATGCCGTCACCCGTTCCCGCAAGGCGGAAGCGGCCAACTATCCCTTCTGCACCATCGATCCGAACATCGGCATTGTCGTGGTCCCGGACACGCGCCTCGCGGTTCTTTCCAAGATCTCCGGCTCCCAAAAGCTCGTCCCTACCGCCATC
>JANOKL010000420.1:0-1774 GCA_031419215.1 Luteolibacter sp.
GCGCTGCGCATCGCCGACATCACCGGCTCGATCCGCAAGACCGCATCGCTCGCCAGGGAGGGTAAAACCGCTGAGGCTGCCACGCTTCAGTATCCGCTCATCCGTCCGCTGTTAGAGGCGGAGTTCACGATGCGCAGCGGCTCCGAATACGCATTGAACCGCGACCTGCGTGAAAAACTCACCGCCCTCATTTCGGGCCAACAGGATCTCCTTTCCACCTGCGAAAAACTGCCGGACCTCGGCGGGCAGGCTGCGGAGATCAGGAAACGTCAGGAAGGCCTGCGCAACACACTCGTCCTCGCCCCGCTGCCCGCCATCCCTGCCGCGCGCACCCGACTTTTCGACATGGCGATGCCGCCCGTTCCACCCACCGATGAGTTCCGCCTCCGTGCTGAAACCCTCATGACCGAGGCCCTTGCCAAGATTGGATCCGGTTCCAAGGACGATGCACTGCTAGCCCAGCGCGGTGTGATCCAATCCCTCCGCGAACTCGACACCATCCTCAACCGCTGGTCGGTCGAGTTGGCCCAGAAAGCCCTCGGGGTTTCCGCACTTGTCTCCGATGCCACCAACCGCGTCGGCGCGCTGGAACAAATGGAAACCCGTCAGATCGGCCTACTCGAAAAAACCGAGGAAGTCGCACTCGACAAAAAAAATGCCAAGAACCTCGCCGCCGACCAGCAGTCCCTCGCGACGGAGATTCACGATTTCCTGAAGGAACTCGCCGGTGCCGAAGCGAAACCCTCCAAAGAGGTTCTCCCGCTGCTCGGCCGTCTTGAGGCCGCGGCGAAAGCCATCGATCTTGCCACCAAGACCCTTCAGGAAAAAGGAGCCGAGGACGCCCTCGAACACCAGGAAGCGGCCTCCGCCGCCCTCACCGAAGCCCGCGAACTCGCCGCAGGGCAACTGGTGCAGGTCAACCTTCTGGCGCAACTCATCGCCTTCGAGCAGTCGGTCGGCAAGGCCAGCGATGGCATGGCGGACGTGGTCGGTGGCCAGAATGACCTGATCGCCGCGACCAAAGTGGCAGACAAGAAATCGCTGCCACCCCTACTCGCTCCGCAGAAGAACCTTCTCGCCTGTCTCACCGACATCGCACCCGCCTTGGATCTGGTCGCAGCGCGCCTCGATGTCGGCACGCCGCTGGTCTTCGCCGCTTCGGATGTCGAGGACGCTCTCAAAGCCATGGAAGACGGCGATGGCGAGGGCGCGGCCGATATCCAGCAGATCGCCGTCGAGTCGCTCACCAAGGTGCAGGGACTCGTCTCCGAAATTTCGGTGCAGACCGGATACGTCGCCGAGATCGTCGAGTTTCTCCACGAGGCCCAGTCGGACGCCGCCGTGTTCGCTTTCCGCCAGCGCCAGCTTCGCGAGAACCCGCAAGTGAAGGATGCGCTCGCCCTGCAACAGGCACTCGCTTCCGAAACCGAGAAATCCGGAAGCCTCCTGACCCAGGTCGCAGGCACCATCGACTTCAAGTTGCTCGACGAAAAGACGAGGGAGAACCTCGGCAAGATCGATCTCACGGTCGATTTCGGATCGCCCTCCACTTTCATGAACAACGCGGTCAAGCTCATGGAATCAGGCCAACCCGCCACGGAGCCGATGCTGGCCGCCGAGAAAGCCCTGACCGCCAACTCGGATCAACTCCTGGTCATCATCACCATGCTCAACGGTCTGCCTGGCATCGAAGTGACGAAAGCGGATCCACCGGAGCTTCATCGCCTGATCGCCGCCCTCGACCTCGCCAGCAAGCACCGCAAGCTGCTGCGCC
>JANOKL010000421.1:0-26633 GCA_031419215.1 Luteolibacter sp.
CAACCAATACGCCTGTTCAATGCAAACTTCTGAACGTAATCGGCGAAAAACCGTGCTTCGGCGTCGTTGACTTCTCCATCGGCTAAAATGCCGGAACAAATGCCTGAAAGCTGGTCGATTGCTTTCGAGGTGTTATTTTCAAAGTTGGCATTGAACAGGCGTATTGGTTGCCCGTGCAGATCTTTAGGAGTCGAGAGGATGTATTTATTCATGGGATGACGAGTTCAAATTCCCGGTCTGAATCGATATTCCGATCAGCGTCAGCTCCCCATTCAAGAATGGATTGGGTTTCCTGTCGGAGCCGTTCCTGAACATCTGCTCCATTGCCTCTTCCGAGGTCATTCGAGAGCCTCTCTCCCAAGCCTTCTGCCGTGCTTTGCGTAGACGCTCCGCGAGTTGCTGGGCTTGGGTCGCTGCGTTCATGGGATGGAAGGTAGGGAAGAATGCGTTCGAGGTCAACGAGCTGCTCGGGAGTGGAGCTCTTCGAGCTCGCGATAGAGCCGGTCATAGTCCGTTTCCGAGATCTCCGGCGTGGCGTCGGTGTAGTAGAGCCGGTTGTGCCGCGCGAGTTCATCGCGAAGCTGGCGGATGCGGGTGATCGGAGTGGAGAAAAGATCGTCCATGCGGCTCCGGAATTAAAGGCGGTCGCTTTGAGATGACCAACACGGATTTGCCAGCCAAGGAGCAATCGTCATTCGATTTTACCAAAGCGCGAGCCCGGAGCCGTCCGAATCCAGGGCTGCTTTTTCACGGCATCGACTGGAACGGGACCGAAGTAGCGGCTGTCGAGGCTGTTTGAATAATTGTCTCCGATGACGAACACTTGTCCGGTTGGGATGGTGAAGGGATACTTCACCGAGATCGTGCGAGCGTCGCCGTAATCCTTCGCTGGTTGCGGGAGCAGGCCAGAGCGAGTCGGCAGCATCTGTCCATTGACTTGGAGGCCCTCGCCGGTCACCTCGATCGTATCGCCCGGCAGAGCAACCATCCTGCCAAGAAAAGTGCCACTCAGTTTGGGTGAGACCTGGCTGGCATCGTAGATGATCAGGCTGCCCCTGGGTAACTGGTCGGCGGGCTTTAACGTCTTGATTCCGATGATTCGATCGCCTGGCTGAATGGTTGGAGCCATGCTGCTTGTTGGAATGTTGTAGATCCGGATGACTCCGGCCAGAACGAGCAACAGAAGCAGTCCGGCGAGAGTGGCCAAGAGCAACGCGGTCCATTTGGCGAACGTGGATCGTTTCATGGCCGTAATTTTCTCCGGATCAGGCTTTCGGTTTGAAAAACCTGCTCACCACCCAGGCCCCGACGATTCCACCCGAAACATCCGCTGACCAGTCGGCGGGATCATTTCCCGAACGTCCGGGAACGAAGCTTTGGTGGAACTCGTCGATGGCACCCACGAGGGCGATGGCGATCACGGTCATGAGAAAGGGCTTGGCCATTTTTCCCGGTGGCCGATGGAAGGCTCCGCCGAGTAGGATCGCGCCGCCAAAGTAGTAGCCGAAGTGGTAAACCTTGTCGATGAACCGGATGTCCTCGCCCAAGGGCATGTCGCGATGCCCGGACGAGAGCCACCAGAGAACGCCGAACCAGACGGCGAAGGCGAGCAGCCAGGGGCCGGGCTTCTGCGGGAGTCTATTGCTTGCGCATTTCATCCTCGAGACGCTCGGCGAGCCACTGCTTCATCATCGACTGGTAGTTTAGGAAACGGGAACGGGCGATGCGCTTGATGCGCGAAAGCATCCGCGGATCGAAGCGCAGGGTGATGGTGGTGGATTCCTTGGTGTCGGACTCCAGCACCGAGGCCGACATGAGACGGGCATCCAGTTCGTGCTCGTTCCAGAAAACGGCTTCGGCTTGCTCGTCGGCAAATTCCGGAATCTCGGACCAGCGGGTGATTGGTTTCATCGGGCAGGGAAGGTTCAGCGGAGTTCGGCGTACTTGCGGTCGTAGAAGCGTTGCTCGCCTTCGGACATGGTCCTGGCGGAGATCACGCGGATCGCCTTTCCATCAGTGCGGAAGCACAGGAACAGATAGCGGTCACCCACCGTCCGACCGAGAGCATAGAAACGGGCCTCGCCATCGGCGCGGTCCACGTCGGGAAGAAAGCGGACGGAAAATGGGTCTTCGAGCGCTTCCTCGATCTCCTTGGGTTTGATGTCGCGGAGGTCGAAGTGGACGTCGATGATGTCGAGTTCCATAGGTGGGTCAAATAAGTGGCTGGCCGCAGGAAAGCGGAACCTGAGCCGATGGGAAAGCGGTAATCCGGGAAATCCGGAATGAGCGGTTCAAGGTTGGTTAGGGGTTCCAGAAGACTCGCGGTACCCCGGGAAGGTCCGGGCGAGGATCGCTCCTCTGCCCGTGCGACCACCCGGCCCCGTGATGACCGAGAAGGTCGGGATCAGATTGCCGTTTTCCTTTTCCTGCTTCTGCTGGTCGACGGTCTCCTGGATCAGGGCCTCCGCTTTCGGGGAAAGCGGACCGAACTGACCGTTTCCTCCGAGCGCCGAAGTGGCCATGAGTCGGGCGATGTCGATGGTGACCGGATTCGGGACCACCTGGCCATCCGGATGCATGATGATCATCTGACCGGCAGGCACGAGGACCGGGTTCTTGCGGCCGTTGATGAAGAGCTTCTGGGTGCCTTCAAGCGTGATCAGCTTGATCCACTTTCCGGCGCTGTATTCAAACATCACGGTCGTGCCGGTGATGGCCGCCGTGACCGTCGCGGTGCGGATGGTGGCTCCGCCGTTGCTCTTCGGAACCTGAAGCAGGATCGAGCCTTGGGTCAGTTCCATGTCGCGACCGCCGGAGCGGAAGCTGAACACGGAGTTCTGGCCCAGGCGGGTGACGGTGTTGTCGGTGAAGGTCAGCTCGCTTCGGGAGCGGCGACCGGTTTGGACGGAAGTCGAGCCGCTGATCGTGTCGCCGACCGTGGCGGCGCGGGCGGAAGATCCGTCTGGGAAAAGCTGCACTTCATTCACCGCCTGGGTGATCTTGGCGGACTTCAGTGGATCGCCGTGGGCGCCGACCAGAAGCAGGAGGGAAAGCAGGGTGGTGGAGGTTGCCGTTTTCATGGGGACTCAGGTTGAGGGGTTAGAATTCAAAGGTGGCTCCAACTCCGAGACCCACAGTCCAGGCGCGGGCATCATTGGCACCCAGCGGGGTGTTCGAGTTGTTGTCGCTGAAGAACACGGAAGATGAAATCCGCGCGTTCTTGCACATGTGCCAGGCGAGTTCGACGCCTACGACCTGGTTGAAATCCTGACGATCCTCGCGGAACGGCCCGAAGCCCACCGACGAGTCGAAATCCCAGCAGGCCCCACGCCAAGAGGCCGTGGCGCTGAGGGTGTCGGTGATGAAGTAGGTGTAGCTGAGGTCCAGCGCGTAC
Organism: Luteolibacter sp.; assembly: GCA_031419215.1. Classification (GTDB taxonomy): domain Bacteria; phylum Verrucomicrobiota; class Verrucomicrobiia; order Verrucomicrobiales; family Akkermansiaceae; genus Luteolibacter. The sequence continues at coordinate 3,395 of JANOKL010000421.1, forward strand.
TCGTTGCGCTCCAGATTCTCGCGGTCAGCATCCAGATCGAAGGCTGCGCTGAACCCGGCGGACAGTTGATGATGCGTGGAATTGAAAAGCACCTTCTGCGCTCCGACACGGACGCGGGTGGCATCATAGGCGCTGTCGCCGAACGTTCCGGTCGTGAGCATTTGATACTCGAAGCGGCCATAAACGAGAAGATCGTCCAGCGATTGCAGCGTTTTCACCACTCCGGCGTGCGCCGCGAGGTTTTCGAAATCCGTCGCATCGGCCTGATCAAAGCGGAACCACTGCTGCTCCACGCCGACATCCGCGAACCAGCCGGCGGCGATTCTCGGCTGCCACGAGGCGGCGATCCGTCCGGCCCAGAGCCAGGACTCGTCGTCCAGCCGACGCGTGGCGGCGGGGGCGTTGTCGGTCCAGTAGAAGTCGCTGGAAACCTCCACTCGCACTGGAGGCAGTCCCTTGTACTCGCCCAGCACTTCCTGCACGCCGAGATCGGAGTCCGCCGGCGAGAAGGGGGCGAAGGTCCGGCCATCATCGGTGTTCTCTGCCTCAAGTTGCGCGGGGTTGTAATCCGGTCGCGAGCTGCCAAGAAAACGGTCGATGGTGCTGGGCGACTGTGCCATCGCGAGCGAAGGGCAAAGGAGGAGGGGTAGTAAAACGGGGATTCTCATGGGGAAGTTTTCCTGTTAGTTCGGTCGGAGACTAGGGATAGTCCTGCGTCATGACAAGCCTCCTCACGATTTCCAGAAAACCCGCCGTTCGCAAGGCGGTTGTGGCGTTTCTTGGGGGCGTGGCGGTACTGCTGCTCTCTTCAATTCCCTCCGTCCAGTCGCTTGTGAGAAAGGGAGATCGTGCCGTTTCGGATACAATTGTCAGAACGACCAGCAACACCCGGGAGCATCCCGAGCTCGTGCTCCTCGGGATCGACGACGCCAGCCAGTCAGGGAGCGATCTCGATCCCGCTGTAATTGCGGCCGATCCTTTGTTGCAGCAGATGACCAAGCGCTTTCCTTGGGATCGTCGCGTTTGGGCCGCAGCCATTGACCGCCTTTCCGACGCGGGTGCTCGTTTGATTGCCATCGATCTGGTTCTATCCGAGGAGACTACCCCGGAGGCAGACCAAGCCTTGGCGGACGCCATCGCCCGGCATCGCGACAAGGTTGTCCTTGCATCAGCCTTCTCGCCTGCGGCAGCCAACGAGGTGGGCCAGGACAAGTTCACGCTGACTGAGCCAATGGCGGACTTTTTCGGACCGGGACCTGTCGACACTCGTTGCGGCTTTGTGAATTTCAGTGCCGATGACGACGGATTGATCCGTTCCGTGCGCTATCAAACCACCAAGAACCAGATGAACGGTGCCCCCGTGCATCCCGACGAGGAGGTCATCCGATCCTTTTCCGGAGAAATCCTCGCCGCTCTCGGCAAGACAGTGCCTGTCGGAGATTTTCAGATGCGCATGGCACTTGGGGAAGGGGATAGCGCGGCGGAAGTCTATGCGCCGAAGAGCATCCGCTCGATCTTCGTGCCCGACGATTGGAAGCGGAACTTCGATGAAGGCCGGTTCTTCAAGGACAAGATCGTAATCATCGGCCCCACCGCTCCGCGGTTTCAGGATTCACACGCCACGATCGGCGGAAGGATCACGGGCCCCCAACTTCACCTTCAGGCGCTGACCTGCGGATTGGATGATGCCTTTGTCTCCCACTCGGATGGTTATGGGCTGTTGGCGAAGGGTCTCTGTCTGTTCGCTTCGCTGTTGGCCGCTGGATGGTGCTTTCTGGTAAAACGTCCGTCCTGGTCTGCCTTTGGTGCAGTCACCTTCCTTGTCGGTATGTTTGTGACGGCGGGATTCTCCGGAGCATGGATTTTATGGGTGCCTCCAGTGATTCTGGCGGGGCTTGGATTTTTCGTCGCCTGGATCGCTTCACAAAGTTTTGAACTCATCACCGAGCGCCTTGAGCGCGGTAGGCTCACCCGTGAGTTCCGCCGCTTCGTCTCTCGCGATGTCGCCGACTTCCTTGTGAGAAATCCGGATCTCTATAAAAGCGTCGCCAGTGGTCGCCGGCGTCGGGTGGTCGTTCTTTTCTCGGATGTCCGTGGCTTCACCAGCCGCTCCGAGCACACCGAGCCCGCCGAACTCGTCAGCCAGCTCAACGAGTATCTGACCCGCATGGTCAGCATCGTTTTCCAGCACCAGGGCACCCTCGACAAGTTCATCGGCGATGCCGTCATGGCCCACTGGGGCGCGCTCGAGGATGGCACGGAAAGCGACCACGCCCGCCAGGCCGTCGGGGCGGCACTCGACATGGTCACCGGACTCGCCGAGCTGAATGCCAAGTGGGCCGCCGAGGGGCGTGATCCCTTCGAAATCGGCATCGGCCTCCACCTTGGCGATGTCCTGGCCGGGGAAATCGGCTCCGTCGACAAGATCGAGTTCGGCGTCATCGGCGATGCCGTGAACCTCGCCTCACGCATCGAGGGCCTCACGAAATACTTCGGCGTCCAGCTCCTTGTGTCCGATGCCGTCGCCCACAAAATCGAGCAGCAGGCAGGCTTGCGGAATGTCGGCCGCATCCGGGTGAAGGGCCGCCATGAACCGGTCGAACTGAATGCGCCCTCGCGTGGCGAATCCCTCGATCAAGGATTCCACGCCGCCCTGCTATTATTCATCGCTGGGGATTTCTCCGCCGCTGCCGAAGCCTTCAAGGCTTACCTCGAACTCGACCCCGAAGACGGAGCCGCCAAGCGCCTCTGGATATGGGCCGATGAATACGCCGCCTCCCCACCACCGGACTGGGACGGCACCGTCATCATGGACAGCAAGTGAGGCGTAGCTGGAGCATCCTGCTCCAGTCCGTCTCTGGAGCTTCCAGCTCCGAGTCTCAAACCACCGCGTAAACAATCGCCACCACATACCCGATCTTGCACAGCACGTGCAGCGCTTGATCGAGGTGAAATCCGGTCCAACTCTCGCACTTCGCGAAGTCGATGATCCAGTGCAGCACCAGCTCCACGGCGGCGAGCAGGGCCGAGGATGTGATCAACCAAACCGCCCCGGCATGCACCAGCGAGTGCGCCGTCAGCGCGTGGACCCACAAGCCTTTTGGAGCTTTCTGCTCGCCGAAGAGCGCACCCGAATCCGAATGCCGATCCTTCGCCTTCGCCAGGAACGCGCCTTGAAGCGGGTAGTCCGCCAGCGCATGTCCGATCAACAGCGCGAAAAGGAGCTTTCCTCCGACCGCCCATTCCGGAGCGCTGCCGACGGCCTGAATGACTACGGAGGAAAACATGTGTCAACTTAGTGCCAGAACTCGTGGAAATCCGCCTCCAACTCCTTCGCGGCGATGCGGCCGATCATCGCCCGCAGACGGCGGCTCATCAGCGTGAGGATTCCGGACATCAGTCGCGCACCTGCTTCCGGATAGGCCGTGACGTAAGCCTCGATGTCCGTGCGGGTCGTTTTCCAAATCTGCGTGAATTCTTGAGCCGTCACTGACGCGCTCGCTACGCCGGGATCGAAGAGATTGACTTCGCCGAAGGATTCACCGGCCTCGATGCGTCCGATCAGCACCCGACGGTTGGCCGTGTCCGTATGGACGTGGAGCACGCCGGAGATCACATAAAACAGCGCGTCCTGCTCGTTGCTTTCGGTGATGACCGATTGACCGGGCTGCAAGGGCAGGAACTCACCGTAATCGCTCAGCAACGCACGGTCCTCATCGGCCAGGCCGGAGACGATGCCCTTCGCGGGCAATTCAGGGCGGGAAAAATCAGAACTCATAAAGGTAGGATGCCGCGCACCCTGACAACGACCAGTCCGGAGGGAAAGGGAAAATGTCAGCACCGAAGGCCGACTCCTCTCCTTCCCATGTCTGGCGAAGCTGGATGAAAAATGGGAGAAGGTGTCCGTTAGGTCGGTTTTAAATCGGGCTTCGGGCCACCCCGTCGTCGATCAATCCGCCAGTTCGCGGATCCAGACGTTGCGGAAGCGGACCGGGTTGCCGTGGTCCTGGAAGGCGATCGGGAGCTTGTCGGGATGAGCCTTGTATTCAGATGCGCAATCCGGGCCCATCCATCCAGTGCCACCGCTGAGGACCGTGTGGTCCTGGGTGAGCACGCCATTGTGCAACACCGTGAAAGTCGCACGGCGGATGACCTTTCCAGCCTCATCGAAGAGCGGGCGGTGGAAGATGATGTCATAACTCTGCCACTCGCCCGGCTTGCGGCAGGCGTTGACCAAAGGCTTCTTCCGTCCATAGAGGGCACTGGCCTGACCGTCCGGGTAAGTCTGGTTCTCATAGCTGTCGAGCACCTGCACCTCGTAGGTGTTCATCAGGAAAACGCCGCTGTTGCCGCGCCCCTGACCGTCGCCTTCGGGCTTGGACGGTGAGGCCCACTCGACGTGGAGCTGGCAGGAGCCGAAGCTTTGCTTGCTCTGGATGTAACCCGCGCCTTTCACGGATTCCAGTGCCCCATCGACCACCGTCCAGCGGCTGGGGCCACCCTTGGTATCAGTCCAGTTCTCCGCCAGGGCCTTGGCGCTGCTATCGAAGAGAACGATTGCATCGGAAGGGGCCGCCACGAATGCGGCGGGCGAGCCCGGTGTCACGACCGGCGGCGCCGGTTGCTTGGTCAGGTCGGTTTCGTGGACCTTGATGCCGTCGATGTACATGACCGGAGCATCCTTGCCCTTGGCGTCCTTCTTGGTCTCGGTGGTGATCACCGGCTTGCTGAAGTCTTCAAGGCCGAGACTGATCGGAGTGGTGACGGCAATCGCAAGTGCGGACAAGGTCGCGGCGGCGCGGAACGAGGATGGCAGGTCGAACGGTTTCATGGTCGTGCGCGACATCTACCGAAGACAGCGGACATCAACAAGCCCGGTTGTCTGGAATGGTCAGCGATCCTCCGCGTGCGTTGACTTCCTGACCGGACGGTCACAGCCTCCAGATCATGTTCAAGCGCTTCTGGTGGATGTTCCTGGTGATGCTGCCGGTCGGCGCGGTGATCGGATTGCTTGTCGCCGCCGTCATCACCTACGTGATGCCGAAGAGGTATGAAAGTGAGACCGTGATCGAGTTGAGAGAGCCGACTGCGGCGAAGGAGACCGAGGAGGTGCCGACGGGTGCTGAGAGCTACAAATTCAACTTCGGCACGGAATTGGAAAAGTTCAGAAGCAGCAAAACCCTCGGATCGGTGGTCGAATCGCTCGACCTGGTTCAGAGGTGGAACATAGACAAGCAGGCGGCGATTCAAATCCTGAAGTCGATCGTGATCATCCAGCAGATCGATGGCACCGACCTCGTCTCGATCCGGGTGCGACATGTCAACAAGGAGGATGCCAGGGACGTCGCGGCGGAAGTCGCTCATGCTTACAAGGAGGAGCGAGCGGAGACCGAGAAGCGCAGTCAGGAGGCAGTGCATCAAGTTTTGATCAAACAGGTCAGGGATCAGGAAGACACGGTTGAGGAAGGAAAGGCGGTGATCATTGCCATCGCCAAATCAAAGGGACTCCTGGTGGGCGATAAGCCATCCGCTGGCGAAGCCGCTGAGCAGGCGGTGAAGAACCTTCCCGATCTGTTGGATTACGCTGACGCCAGGAGAGAGCTGGAGGTGCAGCAGAAGATCCTGGAGGCGCTTAGAATGAAGCGTCTCAACTCGGAATTGAAGTTCAAGTTGCCATCCGAAAGTGTGGTGGTTCATGACAAGGCGATCATTCCCCAAGTTCCCGTTTCTCCGAATGTCACCCTGAATCTCGTGATTGGCACTGTGGGCGGTCTGCTCGTCTCTCCGCTGATGGCACTTCTGGTGATCCTTGTGCTGGGTCAGCTCAGGCCCACGGAAAGACCGAGGAAAATCGAAGCCGAATCGGCCGAGCCGGTCGATTATTGATGAGCGGGAGCTTTGGACCGCAGGACACACTCACTCCTCTCCGAAAATCTCCACCTTCAGCTTGTCGAGCGATTCCTGATCGAGGACGAAGGGATTCTCATCGCTGGTCAGGCGACCGTAGTAGAAGCGGTTCAATGCGCCTTCGGCAGCCGGAGCGATGTCGAGTTGCTTGGTGCCGTAGCCGGCATCGTTGCCCTCGGCATCGATGAGCTGATACTTGACCTTGAAGCTGAGGGTCGGCGCGAGCAGGGACTTGTCGGCAGCAGCGTAGTTGGCCGGCAGCCACCGGTTCACGCTGAGGTTTTCGAGAACGCCTAACAGGTAGTTCGCGCGGGTGGGATCGAGTTCGGCGCTGACGTCCTTCCCTTCGCGGATGGCGGTCCATTTTTCGTCCTGACCATCGTAGTTGAGGATGACCGCCGGGCGGGTGTCGCGCTTGATCTCGATCTCCTTCAGGTCGAAACGGTTCAGCGACCAGAGCCGGGAGTCCTTCCACTGAAAAGCCTGGGTGGCGATGCGGGTGATGACCTCGTCGTTGACCTTCATCACGGTGGTGGTGCCACGACGGTTGACGTGGACGACGCCCTGCTTGTCGCTGCCGAAGAGGAGCTCGAGTGCCTGGTTGTCCGCCGCGAGGAAGCGCAGGGTGAGGAAGGGCTTGTCGAGCCCCCACGGCGTGAAATCCGTGGCGGCATCGGTGACGAAGGCCTCCACCTTCGAGTCAGTCACAGCCTTGAGCAGGTCGAAGAGGCGACGCTCATTCGCGAGCGGCGGGTTCTCGCCTTCTCCCAGCACCCACTTGCCGGGCTTCTTCGAGATGAGCAGCGGCGGGCGACCGGCTGGCTCGATGAGGATGCCCTTCAGCGAGGCGATGTTGAGATTGGTCAGCGTGGAATCCCGGAGTTCGTTGACCGCCAGCGGCAGGGTGGAGAGGGAAACGAGGTCGGCATTGACCTTCGAGGGAAGCTCGAAGACGGCGTTGGGACGATCACTCACGGTCGCGAGCCTGGTCTCCGCATCCGCAGATTTCGGCGGAAGGATGTCGAGCACGGTCTCGGTGGCGATGCCGAACATCTGGATGGCGATCTGATCGGAGCCGGTGGCGGTGCTATTCGTGGGCAGCGTGACATCCGCGCGATCGGTGACCTTCATGGCGCGCAGGGTGAGCAGGCCTTCGAGCAGGCGTTTCATGGCCGCCACATCGGTGGGCAGATCGAGTGGCTTGACGATGCGCCATGGCATTCCGGGAGCCTCGCGTCCGAGTGTCAGCTCGCCGGCCGCATTGCGGATGCGGATGCGCTGCAGCATGTCCGGGCGGAACAGGAAGGGCTGATGATCGCGCAGGAATCTGAAGCCATCCTTGAACAGCGGGTGGATGTCGCCATTGCAAGCGTAGATGTAGTTCTTGCGGCTCTTGTCGAGTGGGCGGATGAAGACAGTGGGAATCTCTTCGCCCGTGGTTGGATCGGTGCCGATCCACGCGGTCTTGCGGCCGAGGACATACTTGCAAAGCGTGCGGCCATCCTGGCTTTCAAACAGCACGCCGACCTGGCCATCGCGGAAGTCGGCCTGCTTGCTGTCGATCTTGTCCTTCGGGATCACCTCGGCCACGCGGGTGCCGAGGGTGAAGCCGATGATGCTTTCCGCCGCGCGCGGGTCCATGCGGTCCTTCCAGGGATAGTCGGTCTGCCAACCGCCGTTTTGATCCCGGCTGAAAACCGAGCGCACGCCATTCGCGGAAAGCGAGATCCGCTGGACTTCGTGGGCCTTGAAGGTGGGGTAAAGCAACTCGCCTTGCACCGTCGCTGGAGCGCCGAAGACCGCGTCGAGGCTGCCTTGGGAAAGCCGCCAGCCGACCAGCCCGCACAGCAGCAGGGCGACCAGGGCGAGCAGGAAAGTGAAGACGAGCGAACGCATCGGGGTCAGGCGCGGCGCGAGGACCAGACGAAGCTGGCAATCAGGAGCACGAAGGCGGGCAGGAAGAACAGGTTCACGCGGTTGATGAACGAGTTCTGCGAATTCAGCAGCGGCAGCTTGTAGCCGTAGAGCGGACGTGGGCCGATGCCAGCCAGGGCTTCGCGACCGATCATCCAGTTCGTCGAGGAGGCGAGGAAATCGAGGTTCTCCTCACGCTGGCGGTCCGGATCGAGGAAATCGACGTTCGACATCACCAGCATGCGTGAACTTTCGGAGGCGAAGCGGTCGTTGTTCTCCGCGCCCCGTGTGATGCCGGCGGCGAGGTAGAGCGGCGCAGCGTTGTCCTCCTTTTCGTCGTAGGAGTTCTTTCCCTCGGCATACTTCGTCTCTCCCCAGAAGCCCGCGTCGGCCTGAATGAGCGGCACCGGGAAGACCTGTTTCGTGACGAGGTCGTCGCGGTTGTCGACATCCAGCGACGAGCTCTGGCCTTCAAAGGTGGTCGATTGCCCGGCGAGATCGCGGTTGAACTCGATGCCCGCAGTGAAGGCGGCGCGGACGGTGGAAACAGTCTGCCCACTCTTGACCATGATCACTCGGTCTCGGCGCGGCGTGACGCCGTTCGCACGCAGGAAGCTGCGGATGCGCGGCGGTGTGTCGACTGGTGAGAGCAGCACAAGAAACGCAGAGCGCGGACGATTCCAATAGCGTTCCATGACCGCCATTTCCTCGGGCGTGAAATCATACTTCGGCGCGACGATGGCCACACCCGCGGCATCCGCTGGGATCTCGTCCTTGTCGGAAAGGGTGATCGGTTCCAGTAGGACGTTCTGAAGGGCCAGGGTGCCGACGAGGGTCTTCCACGGCGAGCGTTCCTGCTCGGCATCGATGCGGCTCTTGTCGGCCAGGAAATAGATCTTGCGGGGTACTCCCTCGATGGCGGCCACAGTCCCGGCGGTCAGGACATCCTCGCCTTGAAATCCCGTGGGGCGGCGCTGCTTGTCCGCGCCCACCGCGTAGGTCACCAGCAGGTCGGAGGTCACGATGCGGACATTGTTCGCGGTCGGAGCCTTCTCGGTCGCAGCGGCGGCGATCTCCTCACTGGTCCGGGCATCGATGACGATGAGATCCTTGCGGGAGAGCTGGCGGTTTCCAGGATCGTAGAGCTTGTAGGTGCTGGCCAGTTCCTGGGCGTCATCAGGATTCCGCACCGGGTCGATCACCCGCAGCTCGATCTTTCCTCCGGAGGCCTTGGCGTATTCGTCCGCCAACACGCGGATGCGTTCGTAGAAGTCCGAGCTTTTCCGGAAGGCGATGATCCAGCGGATCGGATCCTTGCGGTTTTTCACGGCATCGCTCTGGAGGTAGCGCGTCGTCGCAGGAGAAAGCGTGTAGTCTCCGACGCGGCTCAGATCGCGACGCTCATAGTACTGCGATGACAGGTAGTTCACCGCCAGCAGGATCACGGCGAAGAGGACGATCTGGATGACCGAAAGCGAACCGACACGCCAGCGGTTGAGCGCGCGCGCGGCCTTTTTCGGCGTGTCTTCTGGAAGAGGCTCGGACATGGGTCGTGAAATGGGATCAGCGGCGCCAGCGGCGGTAGTCGACCACCTGGTAGGTCAGGAACAGCAGGAAGGCGGTCAGCGAGAGGTAGAAGACGATCGGTCGCGTGTCGAAGAGCCCGCTGGCGAAGTAGTGCAGGTGCTGCTGGCTGGAGATGTATTCAAACATTGCCGCGCCGGGAAATCCCTCGCCCCAGATCCGGGTCACGAAGCCGAGGAAATACTGGATCACCAGCAGTCCGATCGTGAAAATCCCCGCCACGATCTGGCTGGACGTCAGGGCCGAGGCCAGGCAACCGACCGCGGTGAACGCCGCACCCATCAGCAGCAGGATCGTGTAGGCACCGGCCATGCCACCACCCGTCCAAGCCGGGGGCAGATCGGTCACCCAGCCGAACATTTTCAACTGGATCAGGCTCGGGATCCACAGAGTGGCGTAAAACAGATACGAGGCCCCATACTTCGAGAGTACCACCTGCCAGGTCCGCACCGGGGCGGTCAGCAGGGTTTCCAAGGTCCCGGCGCGCTCCTCTTCGGAGAAAAGCCGCATCGTGATCAGCGGGAAAATGAACAGGAAATAGAACCAGAACAGCGGCGTGTGGAACATCACATACACCAAGCTGTCCTTCACCGGCGTGTCGCGGAAGCCCTTCATCGCCGACGAAAGCGAGACGCCCTGCATGATGGTGACAAACGCCAGCACGACCCAGCCGAACGGATTCAGGAAGAACCCCTTCAACTCCTTTTGCAAAAGAATCCGGAAAACACGCATCAGGTCTGGTCAATCAACTCCGCCCGGAGCGCCCGGGTGGAGGTCTTTTCCTAGGGCAAGCAGGCCCGCTGGCAAATGGAAAAGCGCGGGGGCCGCCTAGTAGAGGATGAGTGGCCAGTAGCCAGGGTCCAGACTCGCCCTCTTCCATTAGTCATTAGGATTTAGGAATTAGTCATTTCCTCCCTCACGGCGACAGCCGGTTGATTTCCCAGCCCTCACCCGCCCGGGAGTAGAGAAAGCGGTCGTGCAGCCGCGCCGGGCCGCCCTGCCAGAACTCCACCGTCTCCGGCACCACCCGGAAACCGCCCCAGAACGACGGCAGCGGGATCTCGCCATGGGCGAACTTCTCTTTGATCTCGGAAAGCTTCTGCATCAGGAACTTCCGCGACGTGATCACCTCGCTCTGGTTCGAGACCCAGGCCCCGATCTGCGACTCCCGCGGCCGGGAAACGAAGTATTTCAACGACTCCGCAGTGCTGATCTTTTCCGCCCGACCCTGCACGATCACCTGACGCTCCAGCGTGATCCACGGAAACAGCAGGCAGACGTTCGGGTTCGCCTCCATCTGCGCGGCCTTGCGACTGCTGTAGTTCGTGAAAAATACAAAGCCCTCACCGTCGAAAATCTTCAGTAGCACCGTCCGCTGGAACGGCACCCCGCGCTCATCCACGGTCGCCAGTGTCATCGCATTCGGCTCGTAGATCCCCAGCTCGGTCGCCTGCTGGAACCAGCGCTCGAACTGCACCACCGGATCCGCATCCAGCTCCGTCCGGCTCAAGCCCCGATCCGAATACTCCTTCCTGAACTCCGTCAAATCCATGGCCGAGGAAAGGCGCGGAAGTTCCAAGTTCCAAGTTCCAAGTTCCAAGTTCCGACCGACTCGCGATGTCGTGCTACTTCCCGATCTTCATCCGCTCCAACAGCTCCAGATCCTCGCGATTCATCTCGGCCACGATCTGCTTTTCGAGGGCGTTCGGGAAATCCGGGCTTTGCACCAGGGTATCGCGTGCCACCCAGTAACGCTCGACTTGGTAGTAAAGCGGCGCACAGGCGGCGAAGACCACACTGGCCAGCAGCCAAGACGTCGCGGTCACCCGGGAAACTAAAAGCTGCCCGAAGATCGACGCGACCGGGATGAACAAGCCGCGTGTCAGCGATATAACGAGCCAAAGCGCAGGCACTGCACCAGCCACCAGCATGGACTCGTCCGGCAAGGAAGGATTCTCAATCCAATATTGCATCAAGGGCATCGTCGCGGCGGTCAGCAGCAGACAGATCCAGGTGAAGGCGGAGCGACCGATCCCGAGATCGATTCCCCTGAGCCGACGTTTCACCCGCCAACGGACGGCGATCGTCGTCGCCATAAGCACCATCAAGGCCAGCAATCCCCACTGCGGGGCAATCAGTTTTTCAATGCCGTGCTCAAGATTGAATTCCAGTCCTCCCCAGGGCGATTGACGCACCGCCTGATGCCAAAGAAGTGGCAGACCGACCCCCAGCAGCAAGATCCCAAGATAGTCCACCGGGCGCAGGGCTTTTTTCAGCGAATGCGTCACCAGTCGCGGAAGTCGGCCATGCCGGAAACGATAGAGCAGCATGATCCAGGCAAGAGCAGCCAGCAGCGCGACCCCCATCAGCGAGGCAGCGCGTCCCCACAGGGCGTGCTCGGCAAAGCGTCCAGGGGCGAGGGTTTCATTCGAAGGAAAGGCTTCTTCTGAAATCAAATTTGATAAATAGCCGGGTCTTCCATGCAAGGTGGAGGCTCGCTCACTCATCCGTTGTCCAGCGGGCGACATTGGAGCCCTTGAAAATGCGGAACTGCTAGGAGGATTCTTCTTCACCCACTCAGCGAGTTCCTTGAGCTGGCTACCCTCGGGATCGAGCTTGAACTTGTCCGCCACTTCAGCGGAGTAACGAATGACAGCAGTTGTTTTCGAGAGATTGTACAGCTGTTGAATGGCTGCTGGATTGTCTTCAACGATCCGGCGCTGGACTTCCCGATAGTCCTCCAAGCGCATCCTGAATCGTTCAGCATCCACCGATTTTCCGGCCGCTTCCAGCTCGGCGATAGGAAAGACGCTTTCCGCTTCTTGATTGGCGTTGTATCTCCATGAAGAGGTTCGATTGGCCATTGCGTAGATGGCGCTGTTGAAGAAGTCATCCCGTGGAGGAAGGAGTCGGTTCCTTTGCTCCCTGAGTTCCGTTTTGTAGCTCCGGTATTTGTTGGCTTGGGCAGCCTTGTGGATCCATTGATTCGCTTCCCCCAGCTTGCCGGCGTCACGGATGTAGAACGTGATGTGGTTGCTACCTCCGAACCCGACCTCCATGCATCCCGCGCCTGCCTCCAGGCCCTTGAGATGGATGAAATAGCCATTCTCAGGATCGATCCGCGCAACGGTGATATCGAAATCGTGAGGCAGCTTCTGGTTGGTTCGGAGGCAGTGCTCGGCATACTCCGCATAGAACTCAGGCCGATCCGGAAACCGATCCACGATCGCCTTCAGCCGCTCCTCTTCGGTGAGCGCATCCTCATCACCCAACAGGATCATCTTTTCATCCGCACTGAGACGCGAGGTTTGAAAGACGTCTGGTTTGATCAGGGGAATGCTGTTCCTTCGCTGTCCGCTGTAGAATCGGGAATAGTGGGATTCCTGAAGGTAGATCATCTTCACCACCTGCCAAAGGCTGGGAGCGGCGAGCACAAGCACCGCCGCGAATCCAAGTAGCGGAAGCAGCCAGCGTTTCCATCTGAACGACTTGCTCTCCATCCGTCGGGTCGCATCAGCCAAAGCCCCAGCATCCAGCACCATCGACCGCATCACGTTCTGCGCGGCGTGCTGAAGTTCGACATTCTTCACCAGCGGTGCGGCGACCGCCTCCAGAAACCGCTCGGGCTGCCCATCAGGCTGGGTGGATGGAGTCGGTTCCTCAAAACTCATGCCCCATCTACCGGAAACCCCACATCACGGGCAACTCCGCATTGCCCTCACCTTGGACTGCGGTGGGAAACGCAGTGCCACACCGCTTTGGCATGCGGCATCGACGCCGATCTGCTATTCCATCCGCCCATCGTCACCAGCGCCCGACTTTCATCGGATTCGGGCGCAGAGGTTTCTCGTGCTGCTCGCCGCTTTCTTCCTTCGTCATTCGGATTTCGGAATTTGTCATTCCTCCCCGCGTCGTGGCGTTTCACTTCCCGCCGCAGTCCAAGGTGCCGTTTCGGCGACGCTTTCAATTGCAGACTCAGTCCCTCTCCAGCATGTCCAGCAGCATCCGGTTCTCTTCATTGATGATGCGAGCCAGTCCGGCTTCCATCGCGAAAATGTTCGAGGGATCATTCGCGAGAGGGTCGGTCGTGATTTGCCGACGCTCTTCCAGATAGAAGGCCCCGAGCATTAGCGCGAACCCAGCCGCGCAGTAGGGAAGCGTCCCTGATACGACACGCGAAACCACGACTCTGCCGAGAGGGAACTCAGGAGTGAAAAACAGGGCACGGGTCAGGGTCCCGACCAGCCATAAGAAAGGCACCGCAGCCGGGAACAACAGGGTCTTCATCTCCCAAGTGTGATGTTCAGTCCAAAGCTGCATGAATGGAATCGTCGCCGCAGTGATCGCCAGGCTGGCCCACGTGAACCACGCGGAACCGAGACCCGACTTCAGCCACGGCATCCGCAGCAGACAGCGCCAACGGCAGGCCAGTGAGACTGCCATCAGCACCGTGAAAAGCATCAGCAGGAATTGTGGGCCGATCGTTCGAGGGACCGCGACTGCCCCATAGGAACTCAAGCTTCCCCATGGGGAGCAACGAACGATGAATAGCCAAGCGACGGGTGCCGCCAATCCCAGCCCCAAAATCCAAACAAGATCAGACGCTTGCACCAGGCGTCGAAGTGACGCGGAAACTTTCCGGATCAGCATTCCATGGCGGAATCGGTGAAGCGCGATTAGTCCGGCGATGGGGAGGATCAACAAGCTGCAAGCAAACATTGCTGCTCTGCCCACAAAGGCCTGATTGGCGGCCCGAGCATGTTTCATCGGGTCTTCTCCTGGTGGTGGCCAGTTGGCAGTTTGGCGGGTGAGTTCTTCTCCCGTGCCAAGAAATGCTTCTGCGGCAAAACCCAAGGGACTCTCGGGCCTGGCGGGGAGCGAAGTTTTCCGTCTTTGCTCTGACTCAAACCAATCGGTAACTTTCTTCAACTTGGTCGCCTCGGGCTCCAGCGAAAGCCCGCTGGCAGCGGAGCTGAATTCCTTCGCGTAGAGACCTAAGCAAGCACGTTCTACCATTCTTGCAAGCAAGGTGGAGTCGGCACTTGCACTCATTTGTCTCTGATGAAGTTTCCAGTCGTTCAACAACTCGCGGACGCTGGTCGGTTGTGACTGCGAGGCCGCTTTGCTCACCCCCGCATTGAACAATCTGGAAGTTTGTAGAGAATTGAAAAATCCTTCAAACAGTGAGTCTGAGATTAGAAACGCGCAGCGCATTTCCATCAAATGATCATGCCGAGCGGGCAGGAGCTTGCACCGTCGCTCTAGAAGCTCGGCATGATAAGAACGGTAGATTGGAGCAATGAACGCTTGATGAAGCAGGGCGAGCGACTCTTCGTGGCGCGAAGGGTCGGTGATAGTGGTTGTCATAGATCCTGCTGTTCGCTTGATCGTGTAACTACCTTGCCCGATCTCCAAGGCCTTCAGTTCCTTGAACCATCCATTGTCAGGATCGAGTCGATCCACAGTGGCATCAAAATCTTTTGGGAGGGTCTTGGTTTGGCTGAGGCTGACGGAAGCGTATTGGGAGTAATAGGCTGGATCTTCTGGAAAGCGGTCCACCAGAGACTTCCATCGTGAAACCGGATCCGCAGTAGATCGATCACCGGACAGAATCAGTCGCTCGTCGGGACTCAGAGGATCGGTGATGGCTTTGAATACCAGTGAAGGGTCCGGCCCTTTGGTGAAGCTAGAAGCTGCGTCGAAGAGTTGGAAAAGGTGGTAGAACCCGTGACCCTGCCAGACCGAATGTCCCCAAAGCGGAATCAGGACAATCGCGATGGCTGCCGGCGCGATCCACTTTCTCCAACGAGGTGTAGGTTGCTTCAACCGCTTGGTCGCAGACTCCAATTCCGGCGAGTCGATCAACAAGGATTGAAGCCGGGAACGTGCTGAATGGCCCAGCTCCGGATTCAGCCCGAGACCCTCCGTGGTCGCCTCTAGGAATGCTTCAACTCGGTCTTCGGATGGTTCCGTCGTGCTTCCGACTTGAGCGGATGGAGTCGGTTCCTCAAAACTCATGCCCCATCTACCGGAAACTCCACATCACCGGCAACTCCGCATTGTCAGCGTCTTGGCCTGCGGTGTGGTTCTGCTACTCCCGCAATGAAAGCAACTGCGCGGCGATGCTGATGGCGATCTCTTGGGGGTCGTTGTTGCCGATCGGAAGGCCGAGGGGGCAGATGAGTTTTTCCAGACGCTCGGCGGGGATGCTGGCTTCCTTCAATTCTCGGAGGAGAACGGCGCGTTTCGAGAGGCTGCCGATGACGCCGAGAAAGGGGACCTGGATATCGCGTCGGAGCACCTCGCGCAGGACCGGGAAGTCGCAGGCGTGGCCTTTGGTGATGGAGAGGGCGAAAGACTTGTCTCCAACGAGGCGGACACCGTCCTCGAACTCGGAAACGTGATGGGCTGTTAGATTGGAGGCGGTGGGAAGTTTTTCCAGCCAGTCGGCCCGGGTGTCGATGCAGTCGATCCGGCAGGCGAGGGGGATGAGGACGCGGATGAGCGCCTGGGAAACATGACCGGCTCCGAAAATGACCAGGTGCCAGGGCGGGGTGGCGGTGACCGTTTCAAAGAGCAGGGTCATTTCTCCGCCGCAGGTCATGCCGATGTCGCGCTGGAGGTTCCAGCGGTGGACGATGGTTGACGGTCCGGAGTCGAGCAGGCTGGCGGCTTCGGCGAGGACGCGGGCCTCGATTTTTCCGCCGCCGACGGTGCCGGAGTGGAGGCCCTCGGCGGTGGCGATGAGTTTCGCCCCGACATCAGCGGGCGTGCTGCCGCGCGCCTCGATGACCGTGACCACGACGGCGTCCCGGCCCTCGCGATGCAGCCGGGCGATTTCCTCCCAGAGGTTCGTGGCTTGAAAGTGGTCCTGCATCTGCTTCCCTCTAACCGGGATGGCGGATCTTTCCAATCTGAATGCACTTCCGGCGGCGGACTTCGTCAGCCTGCTCGGTGGCGTCTATGAGCATTCGCCCTGGGTGGCGGAGTCGGTGGCGGCGCTGCGACCCTTTGCGGATCGCGCGGATCTGATCGCGGCGATGCGGTCGGTGGTGGATGCGGCGTCGGATGAACAGAAACTCGCGCTGATCCGCGCGCATCCGGATCTCGCCGGGAAACTGGCGCGGGCTGGCGGACTGACGGATGAATCGAAGCGCGAGCAGGCAGGTCTGGGGCTGGATCGTTTGAGCGATGCCGAGTTCGAGGCCTTTACGGATTTCAACGAACGCTATCGTGAACGCTTCGGCTTTCCCTTCATCATCTGCGCGCGGTTGACGACGAAGCAAGGCGTGCTGCAGGCCTTTGCGAAACGGATCGGTCAGACGAGTGAGGAGGAAATGCGGACGGCGCTACAAGAGATCCACCACATCGCGAGATTGCGGATGATGGATTTGGTGGAGTGAGGTTCCTTAGAACGTGCTCACGCCGGTGAGGACCACACGCACATCGCCGATGAAGACGGCGGCGCGGATTTCCAGGGGGATGCGTTCCTTGTCGTCGCTGAGCCAGAGGGTGGCCTTCTTCAGCTTCTTGTAGGGCAGCAGGGTCATCGTCGTGGGATCGATCTTCTGCATCGAGATGTCCATGCGGATGGCGTTGCGGCCTTCGTGGACCTCGCGGCCTTCGACGTAGGCTTTCAGGAGATAGGGGCTTTCACCGGGCTGCACGACGAAAGCGAGGGTCACGCCGTTGTCGAGCGTCTGGCTGCGCACGAAGAGCATCGACGAGAAGACATCGTGGACCGGAGCGTAGCCGAACTTGTTGGTGTTGCTGTAGGTCAGGCCGGTGGCGTTGATCTTCGTGGTCTGGGTGCAGGAGACGTTGCTGCCGGTGTAATTGACCGAGTGGGTCACGCGGCGGTCATCAAGGTCCTCGACAGTGTGGAAAAGGCGCGGACGCAGGGTGGAGGGATCGAGCTCGGACCAGAACCAGTGTGAGTAGGTGTAAAGCGAGGCGGCGGCGCCGAGGCTCTTGCCGGTGGAGTTCACGACGTAGGCTCCGGATTTCGCGTTGGCAGGATTTCCGAATTCGAGGTGGATCTCGCCAGCATCGAGCAGGCCCTTCCAACTGGCCTTGTAGTCGAGCCTGCACGCGGGCAGTCGGGGCTGCGGGCCGAGCTTCGCGGGGGTGAGAATGGACTCCCAGGCCGGCGCGGCTTCCGTTTGAGCGAAAGAACACAAGGCGCAGACAGTGATCGCGAGAGCGAGGCAACGCATGGCGTGACAATGCCCGATTTCATTCGGATCACAATCGGGATTTCCGGGCACGAAAAAGCCGCCTCCTGGTGGGGAAGCGGCTTCTCAAGAGGTATGATGCTTACGCGAGGATCTGGTCGAGCACGTAGGGGAGGATGCCGCCGGCGACGTAGTAGTCCACTTCGGCCGGGGTATCGAGGCGCACCTTGAGCGGGATCTCGAAGCTGCTGCCGCCGCTGTGGACGACGAGGGTGGCGGTTTGCATCGGCTTCAATTCGCCGTCGATGCCGGTGATGTCGAAGGTGGCGTCGGTGAGGCTCTTGACCTTGTCGTAGTCGGCGACGTCAGCGAAGTTAAGCGGAAGCACGCCCATGCCGATCAGGTTGGAACGGTGGATGCGCTCGAAGGACTTCGTCACCACGGCGCGGACGCCAAGGAGGCGGGTACCCTTGGCGGCCCAGTCGCGGCTGGAGCCCATGCCGTAGTCCTCGCCGCCGATGATGACGAGGTTGGTGCCTTCCGCCTGATAGGCGATCGAGGCGTCGTAGATGAAGGTCGGCGTTCCAACGGTGGAGGTGATCTCGGTGTCCGGCGGGGAGACGTCCTGCCTGCCGAAGTAGAGGGTGTAGCCGCCTTCGATGCCGGGGCACATCTGGTTTTTGATCCGGACGTTGGCAAAGGTGCCGCGGGTCATGACGCGGTCATTGCCACGGCGGGCGCCGTAGGAGTTGAACTCGGCTTTAGGCACGCCCTTTTCAATGAGGTGCTTGCCGGCGGGAGTGGTTGGCTTGATCGCACCGGCGGGGGAGATGTGGTCGGTGGTGACCGAGTCTCCGAAGATGCCGAGCGCGCGGGCGTTGGTGATGTTTCCGAGGACGGTGGCTCCGGTTTCGAAGAACGGCGGCGACTGGATGTAGGTCGAGTCGAGGTCCCAGGCGTAGGTGGCGCCGGTCGAGCTGGCGACCTGTGCCCACTTCGGATTGGCGGAGTCGAGGTCGCCGTAGAGCGTCTGGTAAACGGCGGGCTTCAGCGCGGCGGAAAGCTCGGCCTTGATCTCGGCCTGGGTCGGCCAGACATCCTTGAGGAAGACCGGATCACCATTGGTGTCACTGCCGATCGGCTCGGTGGTGAGGTCGATGTCGACGCGACCCGCGAGAGCGTAAGCAACGACGAGCGGCGGGCTCATCAGGAAGTTGGCCTTGATCGAGCCATGGACGCGGGCCTCAAAGTTGCGGTTGCCGGAAAGGACGGATGCGCAGACGAGGTCGCCTTCCTTGATCGCGCCTTCGATGGCGGGATGCAGCGGGCCGGAGTTGCCGATGCAGGTGGTGCAGCCGTAGCCGACGGTTTCGAAACCGAGAGCGTCGAGTTCTTTCTGGAGGTCGGTGGCGTTGAGGTAATCGGTGACGACTCGCGAGCCTGGGGCGAGCGAGGTTTTCACATAGGCCGGCACTTTCAAGCCGAGGGCATTCGCCTTCTTCGCGAGCAAGGCCGAGGCCAGCATGACGCTCGGGTTGCTGGTATTGGTGCAGCTCGTGATGGCGGCGATCAGGACCGAACCGTGGCGCAACGAAGTGTCGGTCTTGGTGGCGGTGATGGTTTCGTTCGGGACCAGCGGGTTCTCGAACTCACCGGCAGGCGAGTCGAGGTGCAGCGGCACAGAAACATCGCGCTTCGAGGCATCGAGCCCGAAGCCGCCAGCGGAAACCGGAGCGGTGAAGAGCGTGTCGAACTTTTCGCGCAGCGCGGGGACGTCGATGCGGTCCTGCGGGCGCTTCGGACCAGCGACCGCCGGAACGATGGTGGAAAGGTCGAGTTCAAGCAGGTCGGTGTAGTCGCACTGGCCCTTGTCCGGAATGCCGAAGAGGCCCTGCGCCTTGTAATAGGCTTCGACCGTCTTGCAGAGTTCCTCGGATCGACCGGTGCCGCGGAGGTAGTCGATCGTTTCGCCGTCGACGGGGAAGAAGCCCATGGTCGCGCCGTATTCGGGAGCCATGTTGGCGATCGTCGCGCGATCCGCCAGGGAAAGAGCGGTGGCACCGGGGCCGAAGAACTCGACGAACTTGCCGACCACGCCGTGCTTGCGGAGGATTTCCGTGATGCGGAGGGTAAGGTCGGTGGCGGTGACGCCTTCGTTGAGTTCGCCTGTTAGATAGACGCCGACGACTTCAGGAACGAGGAACGTGACCGGTTGGCCGAGCATGCCGGCTTCCGCTTCGATGCCGCCGACGCCCCAGCCGACGACGCCGAGGCCGTTGATCATGGTGGTGTGGGAGTCGGTGCCGACGAGGGTGTCTGGATAATAGACGCCGTTCTTCTCAAGCACGCCCTTGGCGAGGAACTCGAGGTTCACCTGATGGACGATACCGATGCCCGGAGGCACGACCGAGAAGGTTTCGAAAGCCTGCTGGCCCCATTTCAGGAACTCGTAGCGCTCGCGGTTACGGATGAACTCGATCTCCATGTTGCGGTCGAGCGCGAGCTGGGAGCCGGAGAAATCGACCTGCACCGAGTGGTCGACGACGAGGTCGACAGGCACCAGTGGCTCGATTTTTTCCGGGGAGGCACCACGCTTCACAGCGGCATCGCGCATCGCGGCGACGTCGACGAGGAGCGGCACGCCGGTGAAGTCCTGGAGGACGATGCGGGCGACGGTGAAGGGGATTTCATACTCACCGGTGGCCTTCGCGTTGTAGTTGGCGAGGTTCGTCACGTCGGCTTCGGTCACTTTCCGGCCATCCACGCAGCGCAGGACGGACTCCAGCACGATCCGGATGGAAACCGGGAGGCGGGAGAGGTTCGGGAAGCCCTGTTCGGCGAGTGCGG
Organism: Luteolibacter sp.; assembly: GCA_031419215.1. Classification (GTDB taxonomy): domain Bacteria; phylum Verrucomicrobiota; class Verrucomicrobiia; order Verrucomicrobiales; family Akkermansiaceae; genus Luteolibacter. Next base: position 23,821 of record JANOKL010000421.1, read on the forward strand.
GCAGTGAATAGAAGTTTCCCGGGGCTCCGGAGCCAGTGGTGAAGGTGCGAAGTGTGTCCATCGTTCGAGGTTTCAAGTGCTTAGCAGAAAGGGTGCCGCCCGGGCGGTCATCGCGCGCGAGGGTAAGGGGGGAGGCCGATTTGTCAAAATGTTCCAACAAGGGCGCGTCAGACGATTTCCGCCATTGCTCATAACCTCCCGTCCGTTCTAACCTGCGGACGTGAAACCCACTCTCTGGCTGTTGGCGCTGGCTCTTTCCGGCGGAATCATGAGCTGCTCCATGGTCAACCCGGATCTCGGGAACATGGCGACCGATGACCGCAACGCCGTTGGCGGGATTTCCGAGGTGCCGAACCCGAGCCAGGAAATGGCATCGAAGAGCAAGACCCCGCTCAAGACCCTCCAGCGCGGCCACGAGGTCTACATGCTGAACTGCGGCCAGTGCCACGAATACAAGCTGCCGGAGAAGATCGACATCGAGGACTGGGAGGACGCGATGCCGAAGATGATCGGTCACGCCGGTCTGGAAAGCGCGGATGAAAAGGCGGTGCTCAACTACGTGAAGGCGGTGAAAGTCGTCAAAGGCGTCTGAGTGGAATCAGCCGTCCGACGAATCAAATTGATGCCCGGGCCCATCGGGTGTTAGGCTGGTGCGATGAAAGCTTTTTCCCTGATGATCCTGGGTGCCTGTGCCTTGCTGGCCTCCTGCGCCGGTCCCAAACAGGCACCATTGCCCACGGCTGAAATGTCGTCGCGCAGTGGCAAGCCGCTCACCACCCTCCAGCGTGGCCACGCCGTTTACCTTGCGCAGTGCACCCGCTGCCATGAGGCGAAGCTGCCGGAAACCATCTCCCACGAGGACTGGCACATCGTCGTGCCTGGCATGGCCTGGAATGCAGGCATCTCGAAGGCCGATGGAAAAGCGGTCCTCGCCTACCTCCTCGCCGCGAAACAAGGGTGAGTCCGGCGGCTGAACTCGCGGCCTTCGCCGGCATCATGCTGCTCGGGCAATTCAGCCCCGGGCCGGACATGCTCCTGCTCACCCGCACCGCGCTGGCGGATGGTGCGCGGGCGGGAGTGAAAACCGCGCTCGGCATCGCCACCGGTCTCGCGATCCATGCGGCGCTGGCCGTGCTGGGCTTGTCGTGGTTGTTGGAGAAATTTCCGCTCTTCGGGCAGATCATGCGCTGGGCGGCGGCGGCCTATCTCCTCTGGCTCGCATGGAAACTCCTCTCGGCCTGCGTGAAGGCGTTTTCCGCGAATGCGGGAGAAAACGTCACGACGCCCTTCGCAGGCAGTTATTATCAGCGCGGCCTCTGGTGCAATCTCCTCAACCCGAAAGTCGTGGTCTTCCTGGCTGCAGTGACCGCGCCGTTTCTGCGTGGCGATCCTCCATCGGCCCGACCCCTCGCACTCTGGCTGATCATCGTGATTCAAGGCGGCGCGCTTTGGTCGCTCTGGGCCATTGTCCTGCAATGGCGACCCCTGCGCGACGGCTATCGAAAGGCCCAGCCACTGATCGACGGAGCATTCGGTCTCGTGCTGCTGGTCCTGGGGGCGATGCTTATGATTGGGAAATAATGCTGAACTGTCTGGTAAAGTTATTCTTGTAAAAACTCACTCAGTTCGCTTTCTTGAACCGTCCACCTTCGGGTGGATGAGGAACTAAGAAGCCTCTCAACAAGCGGTCGGCATCGACCGCAAACGATGCCGCCAAACCGACCAAATGGCCGGGGAGGCGGTGGCGTATGTCCAGGTCACCTCCTCGGAGATGGCTAAAGGCCATCGCGGTCGTCTTGTTGCGACTTTCTTAGCTCCCCGTCCACCAGGAAGGAAATCACCTACCACTCCTGATTTCATGACCTGGCATCGAATCCTCCTGTTTTCCGCCGTTTTGGCCTCTCCGGTTTTTGGACAGTTACTCTCCGAATCCGACCCCTCCTTGCCGGGAAATCCACCCAAGCTGGACGTCGGCATCACGACTTGCGACGACGGCTCTCGCTGGCACGCCTTCACTTTCCAAACCATTCATGGACTTCCCTACGTGGTGGAAAGCGGCAATGATCTGACGGGCTGGACGGAACAGGATTCCATCTACGGCTTCGGACAGGAAGAAGTGGTCATCATGAAGCAGGCACCGGCCTTGCCTGGTCCTCCTCCGCCAGGCCCCGCTTCCACGCCACCGCCGTTGATCCGTGTGCCCTCCGCGCAGATCATCATTCGTCCCGGAACTACAGGCGGACTCGTAATGACTTGGAAGTCACTGGATAATGGTTCCACGAAGATCGTCTTCCTGCCAGGGCTTACCCAGGATCCTGGATGGATCAATATGCCGGGTTACGTGAAGCGCTTTGACGGTTACGATTTTTACCTCTGCAACCCACTTCTTCCTCAAATTCCTCCCGCGACCAATCCGACTCTAGGAACGCTGGACACGGCGATGGTGGTGGCGTTCGAAACGAACTTTCCCACCATGGACGCCGAGGTTGCTGCCGCTGTAGCGCGTGCTCGGGCGGCCCCACGCATTCCTGCCCCACCCACCGAAAGGCGCTTTTGGCGTGTGCGGGTGGATTGGGGGCTGGATTCGGACCTCGACGGCACGCCGGATTGGATGGAGTTTGGACAACTTTTCGCCGCAGGAGCTGGAAACAATCAGGTGGCAGGCCCTCAGCCTGATCCTTTCAATAAGGACACGAACGGCGATGGAATCGAAGATGGCAAACAACGCAGCAGTGATGGGGACGCAGTCGCCGACGAAAATGACGCAGACAAAAACGACGGAGTCATCAACTGGGAAAAAACCGATCCTTACC
>JANOKL010000422.1:0-1521 GCA_031419215.1 Luteolibacter sp.
CCAAGTTCGTGCGCCACTTTTTCCACACGACTCCGCACGCCATCGCTAACCATCCGCGAGCCCTTCAAGGCCCGCGAAACGGTGGAGGCGGAGACTCCCGCCTCAGTCGCGATGTCGTAGATCGTGGCCATGATCAATAGCCGAGGCGTAGCGCGCAGTCAGCGATGATCCCAGCTTCCCACTCGGGGCGGCGCGGGCATTTCGGATGCGGCTCGGACGACGGAATGCGGCCGAGGTGATGCTGGAACACCGCGCAACTGTGCTTGTAGGCTGGCACTGGAGCACGAAAGCCCACGTTGCCGAGATACTGGAGCGCATCGTTCAGGGCGAAGTAGCGGTCGTCACCGGTTTCCCAGTAGAGATCTCGCTCGGCGAATTTCTCCGGACAAAACGCGGCCAGCCCCAGCAGGTAGTCCGAGCCGTATTCGGTCATGTCGATGCCGAGGTCGTTGCCGGTGAAGACCATGAAGTCCGGGCGGATCTGATCGCGCAGTTCCAGGCGGCGGAGCTCCATGCCGCGATCAAGCGACGAGTGCTTCATGCCCTTGAGCGACGGAATCCTCATCAGACAGGCAACCGTCTCCTCATCGAAAATCATCCCGTTGGGCGCGAACATTTTTCCAAGCTCGAAGCCGAACACCGACTCAAACCCTTCACAAACGGCGGCATAAAGATCGACGATTTGCTGCGGCGACCAGTCGTGGAAACGCGTCGTCTGAAACAGGATCGGCGTGCCCCCGAAGGACACGATCTGCTCCATCTGCTTGCGGTAAAGTTGCACCAAGTCCCCTTCCAAGCCCTCGACGAACACCCCGGCGACAAAGTCCCGCTTTCCCTGAATGACATCGCGCGTCCAGCCCAGAACGGCGGTCCTTTCCTCTTCGGTGAGGTAATTTGCGTAGCCGGTGTCCATGTTCACCGCGCAGCCAAGACCCGCAGCAGTCGTGCGGGCGACGGCCTGTTGAAAGGCTTCCTTGGCAATGGTTCCATCGGCCTCAAAGGGCAACAAACACGCGGCATACCCGGTGATCTTGCGGCGGAGACGGCGGCTGGCATGGCGTGCTTCAACTGACATGGAGGATTTAATTGCATGCAACTTTTTATCCGTCCAGCAGAATGTTCCTCAGCGGTCCGATGTTCAGGCCCGGAGCTTCATCGTCCTTAGACGAAGGGCGTTTGAAATCACTGAAACGGATGACAGTGACATGGCTGCGCCGGCGATCATCGGACTGAGCAGGGTGCCGGTGAATGGATAGAGGATTCCAGCGGCGATGGGAATGCCCGCGAGATTGTAGACGAAGGCAAAGAAGAGGTTCTGGCGGATGTTCCTCATCACAATCTTGCTGGAAAGAATGGCCCGGACGATTCCTGAGAGATCCCCTTTCACCAGGGTGATGTGGGCGCTTTCAATCGCCACATCGGTGCCCGTGCCCATGGCGATGCCGACACTTGCTTCGGCAAGAGCGGGAGCGTCGTTGATGCCGTCGCCGGCCATCGCGACACGTCGGCCACTGGCTTTGA
>JANOKL010000423.1:0-7311 GCA_031419215.1 Luteolibacter sp.
CGCGCCACCCGAGCATACGACCGACGCCCTTCGCTGGATATTGACGGGGGAGTGAGCGGCGATGGTCTAGGTTGTTGAAACTCAGGGATCTTGACTCAGCCCCAAATTTTCCACCACGGCTTCTTGTCATCGACGCAGTGACTACACTTGGGCTTGGGTGCGGTGCCATCGCGCCATGCTGGCCTCTCTGGGTTCAGTGGCGTAGTCCAATCAAACTGGTCGCCGTCGTCATGAATCGCCTCACACGGGCATCCCTCAAGGGACTCTTGCGCCTGCTCAAACTCTTCTTTCGTTTCGGGTTGCTTGGCGACGTAGGTGGTTCCAACCGCATCATCCCTATTGAATAGACTCGGTGCAACTTCACGGCATAAATCGCAGTCTAGGCACTGCCAATCGAGGTAATATTTGCCGGGCACATTTTGGGGAAGACGTGCGGCAAAGCTTTCTTCGGACATGGGTGGAAAATCAGGTTGCTCGGACGGCTGCGGGAGGCTTTTCCGGATTGGGGATGGAGCGGGCTTTGCTGTGGACGGAGACGTCCACGCTTAGCGGATTAGAACGCTCCGTTGAATTTCCGGCCGGTCCAGAAGATGGCCAGCAAGAGGATCAGGGCGGTGACGACGGCCCAGTGCGACCAGAGCTGGACGCGGTTTTCGAGGGGGCGCGGTTCGGGGAGGGCGCGGATCTCCTTCACGAGATCTCCGAGCTGATCCGGTTGGATCGAGCGGCCTCGGGCGACCTTCGCCATTTCCTCGAAGACGTCCGGGCGGGCGGGCTGGCCGGTTTTTTCGATCTGGATGCCTTGGGCGAGGATGGTGGTTTCGACCGGCTTGTCCTCGGCTCCTCCGGCGGTGGCGCGGAGTTTCCATGCACCGGGGCCTTCGATCTTGAAGCGACCGTTGAAAGCACCCCAGGCGGCGTTGTTGGCTTGGAGTTCGATGCGCTGGGTCTTGCCATCCGGCGCGGTGACATCGACGGCGACGGTGCCGTCCTGAAGTGGCGCGCCGTTTGGATCGAAGGCGTTCGCGTGGAGTGAAACGGCGTCGCCGGGAGCCGGGCGTTCGGGCGTGAAATACAGCCTGACACGTTGACCCGAGGCCATGTTCCGCTGATACGACATCCAGCGTGCGACCTGGCCCCAGAAGCGGTAGTGGTAAAGGTCCTCGACGCCTTTCCGCCAGCGCCAGGCGGAGTCGATGCCCATGAAGAGAACCTTGCCATTTCCTGCGGCCTTGGTGACCAGCAGCGGGATCGGGCCGAACTTGCCGCGGCGGTTGCCGTGGACAGCGAGGACCTCGGTGCCGCCCTTGGCCTTCACAACTGGTGCGTGCCAGTAAAAGCCGGGAAGGCGACGCCAGATCTGCGGGTTCTCATCTTCGGTGTCGCCCAGCATGGTGAGCAGCGATCCACGGCCTTCGGAAGTGAGATTCAGAGGCGAGGGAGTGGCATCGGAAAGACCGGTCTTCTGCGTTTCATCGAGCACCACCGGCATGAGGTCGGCGAGCTCGGTGTCGAGGAAGGAGAACTGGTTGCCTTGCGGTCCGGGCAGGAAGACGACGCCGGAGGCCTGGTTCTCGATCAGTCCACGGATCAAGCCGCATTGTTCCTTGGTGAGCTGGCCGGGCATCGCGCCGACATCGCCGAGGAAGATGACATCGTATTTTGCGAGGTCCTGGAGCTTCGAGGGAAACTCGCTGATGTAGTCGTGGCCCTCGCCAAGCCCGAGCTGCGGGCTGAAGAGCAGGCAGGAAAGCTCGACGCCGGGATCGCGGGAAAGCGCGTTCCGCAGGTAGCGGTACTCCCAGCGCGGATTGCTCTCGACGACCAGCACGCGGATCTTTTCCGGGCGGCCGGAGATGTTGAACTTGCGGGCGTTGTTCGACTCCACGCGCTCGCCATCGGCGACGGGGATCGAAAGCTCAAGTGTCGCGGAGCCTTCCTTTTCGAGCTTCCAGAGGATCGAGTCGAAGGTTTCCACCCCGGGAAGCAGCGTGAGGTCCTTGGTCCGTTCGCGGCCATTTTCATCGCGCAGTCGAACGACGGTCCGCACCTCGCGGTCGAGGGACGAGCGGATGGTGAAGGGGATCTGCACGTTTTCCCCGACGATGCCATAGGTCGGCGCGGTGACGGTGAGCAGGTCGAGGTCGGGCAGGCGCACCGGGCTGCCGACTGGGATGGTGAAAAGAGGAATGCCGCGAAGCTTCATCCGTTGGGCGGCGGAAACCGGGGGCTGACCGAGATTGAAGTCGCCATCGCCGATCATCACCACGGCGCGGAGGTTGTCCTCCTGCTCCAGCAACGCCTCGATCGGCGAGGTCATGTCCGTGCCGGAGGTGCCGCCGGGATCTTCAGCGGGTGCGGTGGAGAATGGCTGGGTGAGGATCTCGTTCACGCCATTCGCTTCGAGCGGTTTCCAGAGCTCACTGGCCAGCGCCTTCTTCACCCAGTCGGCGCGGGAAACGATGGTGGCCCGGTCGGAAAGCGAGGGCGGCAGGGCGGCATCGACGGTCGTCATCGACTTCGAATCATCCCAGAGGATCGCGATGCGCGGCTTGGATTCCGGATGGGTGATGGTCAGCCACTCCGGCTTCCAGAGCAGCAGCACCACGAGCAGCGTGGCGAGCATGCGCAGGGTCTCCAGCACGGCGGTGCGGCGCGGATGCGGGCTGCGTTTCCACGACAGCACGGACAGGATCAGGATGACGACCAGCGCCACCAACCCGATCGTCAGGGTCAGTGGGGTGGGCGTGAAGTGGAGGTTGGAGATGGAGAAGGACAAAGTGGGAAGAAAATGACGAATGACTAATTTCCTAATGACTAATGAAGATTAGTCAGACGGTGATTTTTGCTCCGGGGCGGGTGGGGAGGGAGGATTCGACGGTCTTTCTCGGAAGGCAGAGGATGGCTTCGGAGACGAGGAAGAAGAGCATGGCGATGAGGAAGGCGCGCCAGACGTCCTTGGAAACGGCTCCGTCGCTGGCCTTGCCGGCTTGCTCGAAGAGGGTATAGCCGGTGCCGCTTAGGCTGGTGTCGAGGCCTTCCTTGGTGACGATTTCAGGCGCGTCCTCGGCGGCGGGATGATTGAGGGCGAGCAGGCGATCCCCGAGACGGAAGACTCCGGCCTCGTAAGCGGCGTTGGCCGGATCAGGCGTTCCGTAATCATCGAGGCGGGTCCGTGTTTCACCGGCAAGGAGACGCGAGGTCTCACTGCCGACCGAACTCAGGTAAGAGGCGTCGAAGCGATCAGCACCTGCGGTGACGAGGCGCTGGACCATGGGCAGCAGGACATCGGCATCGCCAAGATTCGACCAGGTGTAATCCGGCAGCGATCCGGCGAACCAAGCAGTGCCGCGCTCCACGATGCGACGGACGAGGAAAGGCTCGGAATCATCCCAGCGGGCGAGTGGCGCGGCGTCTCCGATCGGGAGTTGGCGCTTGATGGCCTTCAGTCGCTCGGCGGGAAGCTGGGTGCCATCGAGTCCGTCACGCAGCGGTCCGTCGTCGTGATTCCAGTCCTTGAGGATGAAGAATTTCCCGGCAGGGGCTTCGGACGGGGACGACCATTTCATGTCGAGAAAGGCGGTGTCCGCCGCCTGGCCTGGAGGCAGGAACAGCACCTGGCCACCGGAGGCGAGGAAAGATTGCAGGACCTCGGCGGTCGGGCCGGAGGGCAGGGGTGCGGCCCAGATCACGAGGGCGGTGTCGGAGGTCGCGAGGGTGGCGGCCTTGGCAGGATCGAGCCGGGTGACCGACTGGTTTCCAAATCCGGGCGGCGCGGCGGAAAGTTGCAGATATCCGGCGGCCTCTGCGGCGGGGGCGACGACGACGCTCTTGATCGGACGGTTCGGCCCGTAGGCGAAGAAGGCGGCGTTGTCGCGCTCGTTGCCATCGGCGGGAATCGAGAGCCAGCCGTGGCCGGTCGCGGTGCCGGCGGGGAGCGTGATGCGCTTCTGGAAACGGAGCGACTGTCCGCTGATCGTCAGGCTTTCCGTGCTGCGGGAGCCGTTGAGATTCACGGTGAGGGGAAAATTTGCGACGCCCCGTGCATCCTCGGCGCGGGAGACTTCGAGATCGAGCAGAAGCTGGTCGCCGTTGCGCTTGGAGGAAAGGAGTCGCAGCGAGGCGTTGGATGCGGTGGAGCCGGTAAGTCCGAGGATCCGGATCGAGGGCTTCTGCGGCAGGGCTGTTAGAGACGCGCGGGCAGCGGCCCAGCGTTCGTCATCGGCCTTCCAGTTCGACGCCTGGAGATCGGTGGCGATCCAGACTTCGGAGCGACCCTGTGTTTCCTGCAAAAACTCCGCCGCTTTCGTTGCCATCGCCGGAATGTCGGAGGCGGTATCCGTTGGTCCTGTGGAGGAAAGTTCGGTCAGTGCATCGGGTGACGGCACGTCCTGGACCTGACCGCTGGCGCTGTCGATCAGCACAAGCCGTGCGCCGCCGAGGTCCCTGAGGGTGTCGCGCACTTTTTCGACCACCACCTTGCGGCGCGCTTCATAACCATCGCCGGGCTTCGCCTCCATGCTGACCGAGCGATCAAGCAGCAGCACGACCACATCGACGCGGGCATTTCCCCAACCGAGCAGGCCTGAAACGATCGGACGCGCCGCCGCAAAGGCGAGAGCCGCCAGTCCGAGCGCCCGGCAGGTCAGGATCAGGATGTGCCGCAGCTTCTTCTTGCCTCGCGATTCACGGGTCGCCTTCAGCAGGAACTGCATCGCCGCCCACTTGATCGTCTTGTGACGACGCTTGTTGAGCAGGTGGATGATGATCGGGATGCTCGCGGCGGCGAGGAACCAGAGGAGGCTTTGTTGGAGAAAGGACACCGGGAAGAAAAATGACTAATGACTAAATCCTAATGACTAATGGAGAGCATCGGATCAATGGGACTTGCGGAGAATTGCGGCGAAAATTCGGATGAGTTCGTCGGCTTCTTTGTAGAGTTGGCGCAGGGAGTCTTTGATGGATTCTTCTGAACTGGTTGCTCCGAGGAGACGAAGCCAGAGGCGGGTTTCGACGCATTCCTTTTTGGAAACGCCAATACGGTAGATGAAATCTGGCTTTGAGACGGCATTGTCGGCTTCGACGTAGTTGGCCGCGACCGAACCGGAAGAACGGAGGATCTGATCGATGTCACGCCACTGGGCGCGACTCCAGCGCTGTCCGGCAACACAATGCCTGACCGCGAGCGCGAACTGAAATGTGCGTTCCTCAAGATCAAATCTGGCCTCTTCCATTAGTCATTAGGATTTAGTCATTAGTCATTTCGTTCAGTGCTTTCTCTTCGAAAGTCTCCCCATCAAGAACCCGCGAAGCAGCCCCTCCAGCGGTGTGTCGGTTGTGACGAGTTGATAGCTTGCATTGGCATCGTGGCAGACGTCGCGGACGTTGGTGAGGAACTCGCGCAGGGCGGTGTGGTATTCCTCGGCGATAAGATTCGGTTCGGCGACGAGAACCGTGCCGTCCTCGAGGTCGACGAAGCGATGCGGCCGATCGAATTCAAAGCCGATCTCCTGAGGGTCGAGCAGGTGGAAGACGCAGACGTCGTGTTTCCGGTAACGAAGATGCTGGAGGGCGTCGGCGAGTTCCTTGGGATCGGTGAAAAGGTCGGAGAGGATGACGATGAGCGCGCGCTGGCCGATTTTTTCCGCGATGGTGTGAAGTGCGGGCACGAGGCCGGTTTCGCCGGATGGCTCCAATGATCCGAGAGTGGAAAACAAGCGGTCGAGGTGGGCCGGTCGGCGGCTCGGCGGGACTTCGAGGTGGAGCTTGTCGGTGCAGACGGAAAGCCCGGCAGCGTCGCCCTGGTTCACGAGCAGGTAGGAGAGCGACGAGGCGATTTTCCGAGCATACTGGATCTTGGCCTCGGCCAAGCCGCTGAAGGCCATCGAGCCGGAGGTGTCGACCACGAAGTAGGCGCGGAGGTTGGTGTCGGCCTCGAATTCCTTGATGTAAAAGCGGTCGGAGCGCGCGTAGGCCTTCCAGTCGAGTCGACGGGTGTCATCGCCAGGAACGTATTTCCGATACTCGGCGAACTCCACCGAAGAGCCGCGGTGGGGCGACTTGTGCTTGCCCGCCACGTTTCCGATCATCGGCGTCCGCGCCTCAACGGGCAGGGAGCCGAGTTTGGAAAGCAAGGCACTGTCGAGGAAGTCGTATTTCATTCGATTAAGAATCCAGAGGCCAGAATCCAGAGACCAGAGAAGATCATCGTTCGGGCTCGGTTTGAAGGTGCTGGATCAGTCCGGCGAGCATGCGGGAAATTTCCCGCGTTTCATCGACCATGTCGCGAGTCTGAGGAAGGGCCTCGATTCCGAGTTCTCGGCAGACTTCCTGATGGATGAGAAGCTGGGTTCTCAATTCGCCGCAGGAACCCTTGCTGTAGCCGAGAAATCGGAGGAAGTCGGCATCCGAAGGCCGCTCCGTTCCTTCCGCGATATTGGAGGGAATCGAGATGGCGGAGCGCTGCGTCTGATCCTTGAGAGAATAGTCCCTGCTTTTGTGAAACGAGACGCAGACCTGAACCGCGAGCCTACAAGCCCGCTTCCAAACGTCCAAATTCTCAAAGTTGTGGCTGCTCATCTTCTCTCCGAATTCTTGATTCTGGTCTCTGGATTCCCGACTCTGGCCTGATTCAGGCCTCGTCGCGCATTTCCTTCAGCAGTCGTTCCACGATCTTCTTCGAGGTCATGCCCTGGGACTCGGCTGCGAAATTGGTGATCACCCGATGACCGAGAACGGAGGAGGCGATGGCTTCGATGTCTTCGAGCGAGGCCATGTAGGCACCGCGGAGGGCGGCGCGGGATTTCGCTCCCAGGATGAGATACTGCACGGCACGCGGTCCGGCACCCCAGCCGACACAGTCCTTGACCCACTGGGGGGACTCGGGCTGGTCCGGGCGGGTCTTGCGGACGATCTTCACCGCGTAGTCATAAAGGTGCTCGGGGACGGGCACGCGGCGGACGAGCTGTTGGAAGGCAAGGACCGTTTCGCCGTTGAGGAGCTTGGAGAGATCGGCTTTCTTGTTGCCGGTGGTTTCACGGGCGATGCGCTTTTCCTCGTCGGCGTTCGGGTAGCCGACCTCAATAAGGAACATGAAACGGTCGAGCTGGGCTTCCGGAAGGGGATAGGTGCCTTCCTGCTCGATCGGGTTCTGCGTCGCGAGAACGAAGAAGGGCGGCTGCAGGGTGTAGGTCTGACCAAGCACGGTGACCTTGTTTTCCTGCATCGCCTCAAGCATGGCGGACTGGGTCTTGGCCGGGGCGCGGTTGATTTCGTCAGCGAGAACGATATTGGCGAACACCGGTCCCTTGA
>JANOKL010000424.1:0-13211 GCA_031419215.1 Luteolibacter sp.
GTCGAGGTCTGCGGCGGGAAATTCAACCTTACGGATGTCGCGGCGCGAGTCGGACTCGGGCAGCTTCCGCATCTTGAAACGTTCACGGAAAGGCGTCGTGAGCTGGCCTGTCGTTACTTTGCGGAATTCGATGCGGCGAAGATCAAACAACTTGGCGTGCAGCTTCCGCCACGTGATTTCGATCAGAGCAACTGGCACATGTTCCAGGTGTTGCTGCCCGAAAGAGACGGCATTCCGAAGCGCGCGGAGATCATGGAGCGTCTGAAGGAAGCCGGTGTCGGAACCGGTGTCCATTACCCGGCGATCCACCTGTTCACCCTCTATCGTGGCATGGGCTGGAAGGAGGGGGATTTCCCGGTCGCCGAACGAGTGTGCCGGACCATCCTGACGCTTCCGCTGTTTCCGACGATGACACTTTCAGAGGTCGACCGTGTGGTCGATGCGCTCACCACCATTCTCAACGATTCCCAATCCCGATGAGTTCAAACGACCCCATCCAGATCTCCGTGGTGATTCCTGTTTACAATGAAGAGGGGAATCTTCCGGCATTGTTCTCCCGACTCTACCCGGTGCTCGATGCCCTGGGTCGCCGCTACGAAATCATTTTCACCAACGACGGCAGCGCCGACCGTTCGAGTGTCCTCCTCGCTGAGCAGCATGAGGCTCGCCCCGATGTCACACGAGTGATCGAGTTCAACGCCAACTACGGCCAGCACATGGCCGTCATGGCAGCGCTCGAACGGGTGCGCGGCGAGGTCATCGTCACGCTCGATGCCGACCTTCAGAATCCGCCTGAGGAAATCCCGGTGCTGTTGCAAAAGACCGATGCCGGATTCGACTGCGTCGGTGGTGTCCGCCAGGCGCGCCAGGACAGCATGTTCCGTCGTTATGTTTCCAAGTTCATCAACTTCGTTCGCGGTCGCATGACCAGCATCCGCATGACCGATCAGGGCTGCATGCTCCGCGCGTATTCGAGGAATGTGGTGGAAGGCATCGTGCGCAGTGGCGCGGTCAACACCTTCATTCCGGCACTGGCCTACAACCTCGCCCGCAGGCCGACCGAGGTTCCGGTGAAGCACGAGGAACGCTTTGCAGGCACCTCGAACTACTCGCTCTATTCACTGATCCGGTTGAACTTTGACCTAATCACCTACTTCACGACGGCTCCGCTTCAGATTTTCACAATCTTCGCGATGGCCTGCTCCGGCGGCAGCTTTGTCATGGTCGTTGTCCTCGGTGCTCGTCGCCTGCACTACGGTCCTGAGGAAGGCGGAATCTTCACCCTGTTCGGCATCCTGTTTTTCCTGATCAGCGTCTGCATGGTCGGCATTGGATTGATCGGCGAATACATGGGCCGCACTTACCAGGTGGTCCGTAACCGCGCCCGATACCACGTCAGCCACATCCTGGAGGTCGATCCGTGAGCCGTCCGCGCATCTTGTTCTTCGGCTACAGTGAGGTCGGCTACCAATGCCTCTACCTGCTGATCGGTCGTGGTGAAAACGTGATCGGCCTCATCACCCACGAGGACAATCCGAACGAGAAGATCTGGTTCAAGACGCCCGCTGTCGCCGCCCGCGAGCATGGCATTCCGGTCTTCACGCCGGATTCGGTGAACACGCCGGAGTGGCGCGAGAAGATCGCCGCGATGAAGCCGGACCTGATCCTTTCCGTCTATTGCAGGTACATGATCGGCCAGAAGATCCTCGATCTCCCGCCGCTCGGTGCTTTCAACATGCATGGCTCGCTGCTGCCGAAATACCGGGGCCGCACGCCGATCAACTGGGCCATTTTTCACGGTGAGTCGCATATCGGCATGACTCTCCACCGCATGGTGAAAAGCGCCGACGCCGGTGAGATCATCGATCAGCAAGGCGTCGACATCGCTCCGGACGACAACGCCGAGCAGGCCTTCCGCAAGGTGATGCCCTGTGCCCGAATCGTGCTGGAACGGCAGATCGACGTGCTTCTAGCAGGTGCCGCAATCGGCACGCCGCAGGACGAGTCCCAGGCGACCTATTTCGGAGGCCGCACTCCGGAAGATGGCCGCATCGACTGGTCGAAGAGTTCGCTTGAAATCTTCAACCTCATCCGCGCCGTCACCGATCCCTACCCCGGAGCCTTCACCGACGTGGGCGACACCCGACTGATGGTCTGGTGGGCGAAGATCCTTTCAGGCCGAACCGGTCAGCCCGGCGAAGTGCTCTCCCCTGATCCGCTCATCGTCGCCACTGGCGATGGTGCCCTTGAGCTCACCCGCACCGAATGGCGCGGCGCGTCCGTACCCGCGATCCCGGCCGGAACCGTCCTCTAACACCACACCCACATGCCACTTAAAGTACTCATCCTTGGAGCCAATGGCTTCATCGGCAGCAGCCTGACCGAAGCAATCCTGAAAGAAAAGGACTGGGAGGTCTTCGGGATGGACATCGGCGACCACAAGCTCACCTCGATGCTCGGTCATGAGCGCTTCACCTTCGTCGAAGGCGACATCACGATCAACCGCGAGTGGATCGAGTATCACGTCAAGAAGTGCGACGTCGTCATCCCGCTGGTCGCCATCGCCAACCCGACGCAGTACGTGCAGCACCCGCTGCGGGTGTTCGAACTCGATTTCGAGGCGAACCTGGAAATCGTCCGCAAGTGCGTGAAGTATGGAAAGCGACTCGTGTTCCCCTCCACCTCGGAAGTCTATGGCATGTCGCCGGAAGACGTGCTCGATGAGGAAACGAGCAACATGGTTTACGGCCCGATCGAGAAGCAGCGTTGGATCTACGCAGCATCTAAGCAGCTTCTCGACCGCGTGATCTACGCCTATGGCATCCGCGACAACCTTGACTACACCCTGTTCCGCCCCTTCAACTGGATCGGACCGAAACTCGACAACGTGCTGGAGCCGAAGGAAGGCAGTTCCCGCCTGTTCACGCAGTTCATCAGCAACGTTATTTTCAAGAAGCCGATCCAACTCGTCGATGGTGGCTCGCAGAGCCGCTCGTTCACCTTCATCGATGATGGTATCGATTGTCTCCTGCGAATCATCGAGAATAAGGATGGTGCCGCCTCGCAGCGGATCTTCAACATTGGCAATCCGGACAACAACGTCTCGGTCGCCGATCTGGCCACGATCATCCTCGAGGCCTTCAAACACTATCCCGAATACAGGATCAACGCCGAGCAGACGAAAGTCGTGTCGGTGACATCACAGGAGTACTTCGGAAAATACTACCAGGACATCCACACACGCGTGCCTTCGATCAAAGCCGCGAAGGAAGCGCTGGGATGGGAACCGAAGGTGGATCTCGTCACCGCGATCCGGCACACGCTCGATTATCATCTTGCCCACAAGGAATACGAACTCGTCGCCTAATCCCCGTGATGCCGATTGTTGTAGCCTTGAAGATCGACGTGGATACGGATCGCGGAACCCGCGAGGGAATTCCCGCGCTCGTTTTCTTGCTGGAGGAGTTTTCGGCTCCGGCGAGCTTCCTATTCTCGCTGGGGCCGGACAACACCGGCAAGGCGATCCGCCGGGTGTTCCTGCCTGGCTTCTTCCAGAAAGTCAGCCGGACCAGCGTGGTGCAGATGTATGGCATCCGAACTTTACTGAATGGCACGCTGCTGCCTGCTCCGCACATCGGACGGCGACATGCCGACCTGATGCGCGGTGTGCGCGACCGGGGCTTTGAGGTCGGTATCCACTGCTACGATCACTTCCAATGGCAGGATTATTTGTTCAAGATGACGCTCAGTGAAGTGCGGGCCGAGTTCGGCAAGGCGATCGCCGAATTCGAACGCATCTTCGGCTGCAAGCCTGCCACGGCGGGAGCTCCCGGCTGGCAGGCCAGTGCTGAAAGCAAACAGGTCTATGACGAGGCGGAACTGCTCTATGCGAGCGATACTCGTGGGCAGTCGTCGTTTTTTCCGAGGATCGAGGGCCGCACGTTCAAGACGATCGAAATTCCGAGCACGCTGCCAACCTTCGATGAACTCTTAGGCCGACCCGAGTATCCGGACGAGAAGATCGTCTCGCATTTCGTCAATCTGCTCCGTGACGATCGGCCGAACGTCTTCACGCTGCATGCGGAAATCGAAGGCATGATGAAGCTGCCGCTGTTCCGCAGTCTGTTGAAGGCGTGGTCGGAGAAGGGCGTGACCTTCGTCCGCATGGATGATCTGGCGAATGATCTTTTGTCCGAGCGCAACTCCATCCCGGTGCGTGACCTGGTGATGGCGGAGATTGATGGCAGGTCTGGAACAGTCGCGACCGAAGCGGACTGAACACCCACTTGCTCAGGCTTTAGTCCTGGGGGTCAGCCGTTTGAGGATCGACCAGACGATGCCTCCGATCATGTAGGCGCTGCCGCAGAGCAGTGTGACTGGAACATCCGCCTTGAGATTGAGGATGGCACCCATCGCGGCACCGGCAGCGAAGGAGGTCGCCAGGGCCAGCGGTGTGGTGATTTTCCAAAGCTCGATCGGATGCCCGCGGAGCCGCATGCCGATCAGTTGCCCCAGATCGGTCAGCAGGCCGGTGATGTGGGTGGTGCGGAGGATCAGGCCGCGATAGCGGGTGGCGAGGGCGTTCTGCATGCCGCAGGCCCAGGCCGCGATGAAGCAGGTGGTGAGCATCGATGATTCCGCGAGGAAGTGGCAGAGGATGAGCAGCAGGCCGATGGTGATGACCGAGCGGCCGTAGGGTCGGCCGAGTTCGAGGGTCGGATGATGAATGAAAAAGCCCGAGGTCGCCGCGCCTCCGACGAAGCCGATGAGGGAGAAACACAGCACGGCGGCTTCCGCCGACCAGTGCCCGCCGGCTTTCACGGTCTCCAGGGTGATGCGGGAAAGATCACCTGTTAGATGGCTGACGGAAACGCCGATCCGGATCATGAAGTCCGCGTTCACGGCGGAGGCGAGGAAGGCAAGGATGCAACCGCCCGCGAGGACCCAGCCTGGGCGGGCTTGGATGGCGTGCGTTTCCTGACTCATGGATCCACTACGGGGGCTGAGCCACGAGGTGTCAACGATGAGCGAAGGTCTGCCAGAGGACGATCAGGCCGGTGAGGATGACCATGGCGGCGAAGCCCTGGCGCAGCCGTACGACTGGAAGGCGTGAGGCGATCTTTTGTCCGGCTAGCACGCCCACCGCCGCGATGGCCGCGAAAGTGAGGGCGAGGGTCCAGCGGATCGGGGCGGCTCCGGCATGAGCTGCGAAACCGGCGGCTGAGTTGAAGGCGATGATGGCGAGCGAGGTTCCGGTGGCGACGCCTTGCGGCAGTCGTCCGAATTTCATCAACGCTGGAACGAGAAGGAATCCACCACCGACTCCGATGAATCCTGTTAGAACGCCGACTCCAGTGCCCGCGAGCAGGCAGCGGATGGGGCGGCAGTCCGCACAGGCATCGGCTTCTGCCTTGGATGCGCGCAGCATCTGGACCGCCACCAGCAGCATGATTCCGGCAAAGATCGTCATCAACACGGACGGGGAAACCAGATGCGTGAGCCTGGATCCAGCGAGAGCGCCAAGCATGCCGCTGAGCGCGAACAGCAGGACTGCTTTCAGATGCACCTCGCGTTTCCGAAGCCGTGTCAGGGCACCGATGGCGGCAGCCGAGCCGACGACGAAGAGACTGAGTCCGACTGCTTCCGCGGGTGGCACATGCGCGAGATAGACCAATACAGGCAGGGTGAAGATGCTGCCGCCCGCACCTGTCAGGCCGAGTGAGAGGCCGATCGCGATGGCACCGAGCAGCGCCCATGTGGAAATCGTGATCACGCTTTGGGAGCGAGCAGCTCTTGGGGAATGGCTGAGAAATCTCCGTCGACGTGGATGGTCTTGATGCCCTTGCTTTCGAGGAACGAAACGGCCATCGCGGCCCGGAGACCAGAGCCGCAGTGAACGAGGTGAAGCTTGCTGTGATCCAGTTCGTCCAGCCTTGCGGCGAGGCGGGTGTAGGCGATGCTTTTTGCGCCTTGCACGTGACCCGCGGCGAATTCAGCGCTGCCCCGGACATCGAGAACGACAGCATCCGGATGGGTCTTGATGAGTTCGCTGAGTTCGGATGTTTTCCCGCTGAGGGTCGTCGAGGAAGCGCCCGCATTCTCTGCGAGGATCCAGCCATCGATCCGGTCGAGGCCGATGCGGATCAACTGGCGGACGGCAGGCTCCACTTGGGCTTCATTTTCCACGACGAGGAGCAGGTGGTGTTCGGGCGTGAGATACGATCCGGCGGAGAGCGGAAGCTTTCCTCCGGCAAGTGGGGCGAAGATGGCACCTTTCAGATGACCGGCGATGAAGGCCTTACGGTCACCGCGCAGATCAATAGCGTGGTGCAGCGGCTGACTGAGCCAGGTTTCCAGAGCTGCGGCAGTGAATTCGATGGGCGTTGGAAGTCTTCCTTCGGGCAGGAGTTCAGGACCGAGGCGGTTGTCGCGCTTCATCCGTGCGAAGTAGAGCGGTGGCTCCGGTTGCCCTGCGAGAATCTCGGCGACGAAAGGATCTTCAGGGCCGTTGAGCGCCTGGTGCAGTGCGGAGTTGAAACGGCGCTCGTAGCCAAGCACGCTCGTGGGCACCGCGCCGAGGGATTTGCCACAGGCACTTCCCGCGCCGTGGGCGGGGAGGATCTGAAGGTGATCGGAAAGCGAACGGGTGGCTTGGAGGCTTTGATAAAGCTGCCGTGCGCTTGGTTCCATAACACCGGCCTGCCCGGCGGCGCTCTCTAACAGATCGGGACGTCCCACATCGCCGACAAACAGGAAATCGCCGCTCAGCAGGGCGATCGGTTCATCCGCGCCGCCACCGATGTCGGTGACGAGGAAGCTCAGGTGCTCAGGCGTGTGACCGGCGGTGAGCAGGGCCTTCAGCTCAATGTTTCCAACGCGAAAGGTGTCGCCATCATGAAGGAAGCGGGCATTGGGATTACCCTTCGCCCACTCGAACTGCCAGTCGGGCCCGCCTTCTGCGGAAAGGTAGGCGATGGCTCCATGGCGTTCGACCAGCTCGCGTGCTCCGCTGAGGTAGTCGGCGTGGATGTGGGTTTCCGCGACGGCGACGACACGGAAGGAATTTTCGGCGGCGAGTTCGAGGTAGCGATCGATGTCGCGCTCGGGGTCGACGATGATGGCTTCACCACTGCGCTGGCAGCCGATCAGGTAGGCGTTTTGCGCGAGGGCGGAATCGGTGATTTGGCGGAGGAGCATGGGAGCAAGAAGCAAGAGTTGAAGACGCAAAACGGAAGATCAGAGGGAACAACTGGTGGCGCTGCTGCGTTGGTTCCACGGAGCCTTGGCGAGCAGCATGGCCATGCCGCACCAGTCGGTGATGCCGGCGAAGGTGAGTCCCGCGCCGACGAAGGCGCTGAGGCCGTAGAAGCCGGGATGGACCCAGGTGCCGAGGATGACGCCGGAAAGGACCATCAGCCCGGCGGCGATGCGGACCTGGCGTTCGAGGGAGATCGCCTTTTGTCCGCGCATGACGGGCAGGCCGGCCTGCTCCCAGGCGAGGACGCCGCCCTCGAGGATCGTGAGGTCCTGGCATCCGGCGGCGCTGAGTTTCTGAAAGGCCTGTTCCGCCCGCTTTCCCGAGCGGCAGATCAGCACGCATGGGCCGCTTCCTTTGAGAGCAGCGGAGTCGAGACGATCCAGTGGCATCAGTTGTGAGCCCTGAATGTGGATTTCGCCGTGTTCGGCGGGAGTGCGGACGTCGATCAAGCGGGGTGGCTGACCTTGCTGGAGCTGATCGTAGAGGGACTTGGGTGAGATGGTTGTGTTCATGGTGATTTCCTTCAATAAATAATATATAGCCATATAGTTATTCTTGCGCAAGGGAAAAATTCGTGCATTCTTCCGACAGATCATTCCGTCCCATGAAGCTTGCCCCAAACGATCTTGAACGTGTTGCCGCCCTGTTCCGGGCCTTCTCGGAGCCAACCCGTCTGGCGATCATCCAGGAAATGAAGGACGGCGAGAAAAGCGTGTCCGAGATCGTGGAGGCCCTCACCACGACGCAGGCGAACGTTTCCAAACAGCTCCGCCTGCTTTACGAATCCGGCATTCTGACCCGCCGCAAGGAGGGCACGAGCGTGCTCTATGCCATCGGCGATCCGATGGTGTTCGAGCTCTGCAGGCTCGTCTGCGACAAGCTCAATCGCGATCTCTCCAAGCCGAAGCGGCTGAAATTCTGAGCGCTGGGCCGTCTCGCGGCCTTGAGCATCAAGGCAATTGGTGGATTTCCCGCATATCCCACTTGGCGAGCCGCCTTGTGCCCCTTAAACGTCGCCGCGTGATTCCAAACGTCCTCGCCGAACGCTACGCCTCCTCCGCCATGCAATCCATCTGGTCCGCCGAGGGCCGGATCGTTCTCGAACGCGAATTCTGGATCGCGGTGATGAAGGCCCAGCGCGACCTCGGGCTGGACATTCCCGCCGAGGCGATCGCCGCGTATGAGGCCGCGAAGGACAGCGTGGATCCCGGCTCGATCATGGCCCGCGAACGGATCACCCGCCACGATGTGAAGGCCCGCATCGAGGAGTTCAACGACCTCGCCGGTCACGAGCACATTCACAAGGGGCTCACTTCCCGCGACCTCACTGAGAATGTCGAGCAGCTCCAGGTTTTCCGCGCGCTGGAGGTGATCCGCGCCAAGACGGTCGCCACCTTGAAAAGACTCCGTCTGCGTTCGGAGCAGTGGAGCGATCTGCTCATCACCGCCCGCACCCACAACGTCGCCGCGCAGCCGACGACGCTTGGCAAGCGTATCGCGATGTTCGGCGAGGAACTCCTCACGGCTTTCAACGCGCTGGAAGACGTCATCGCCCGCTACCCGGTGCGGGGACTGAAAGGTGCGGTCGGCACGCAGATGGACCAACTTTCCCTCTTCGAAGGCGATTCGGTGAAGGTTGCCGAGCTGGAGCAAAAAGTCGTCGCCCACCTCGGCATGCCGGCGGTGTGGATCAACGTCGGCCAGGTCTATCCGCGCTCACTGGATTTCCGTGTCGTGTCCGTCCTGGCCGATCTCGCGTCCGGCCCTTCCTCGTTCTCGAAAACCCTGCGACTGATGGCCGGTCACGAAACCGCCAGCGAGGGCTTCGCGCCGGGTCAGACCGGGTCGAGCGCCATGCCGCATAAGATGAACTCGCGCTCGTGCGAACGCGTCAACGGCTTCCACGTCATCCTCAAGGGCTACCTTGCGATGGCGGCGGGCTTGGCAGGTGATCAGTGGAATGAGGGCGACGTTTCCTGCTCGGTGGTTCGCCGCGTGATGCTGCCGGATGCCTTCTTCGCGCTCGATGGCCTTTTCGAAACGTTTCTAACAGTCCTCGATCAGATGGACGCCTACCCGGCCGTTATCGCGAAGGAAAACGCCCACTACCTGCCGTTCCTGATGACCACCACGATCATGATGGAAGCCGTGAAGGCGGGAGTCGGTCGCGAAACCGCGCACCACGCGATCAAGGAACACGCCGTCGCTACGGTGAATGACCTCCGCACCGGGAAAACGACCGTCAACAACCTCGTCGAGCGACTCGCGGCCGATTCGCGCATCCCGCTCGATCAGTCCCAGCTTGCGGCCATCGTCGCCACGGGCGAACAGAACGCCGGAGCTGCGCGGACGCAGGTTGCGACGTTTTCGAAGGCGGTTGCAGCCATCGAAGCCGCGCATCCGGCGGCAGCGGCCTACGTGCCAGGCGCGATCCTTTGAGCGGATGTTTTCCACTGCATCAGCACGTTCGCAGACAGGATCAGTAGCCCGCCGATGAGGATCGGTGGGGTGAGTGTTTCGTTGGGATAGGAAAATCCACTGAGTCCGGCAAAGAACGCGGGGAGAAAGAGCGCATAGACGGCGGTGAACACCGGTTCGGTCGTGTAGATCAGCCCGGCCTCGGTGGCGCTGACCTTCCGCTGGAAATGGTTCATCAGCAGGTAGGCACCGACCGAGCAGAACAGGGCGAGAATGAAAACGAACGATACGGTCGGCCAGGAGGCACCGGCGGTCAGCACGGCATCGCGTGACGGGGCGAGCAGCAGGCTCACCGGTGTGTAGAGCACGGCGATTCCCAGACACATCAGGAAGGTGACCGGCATGCTACGGTTTCCCTCGTACTTTGGATGTTCCAGATTCAGGATCTGGAAAGTGAAGAGGACGGCGGCGAGCAGGGTCTCGAGCTCGCCACGTCCGGGCCGCAGGTCGCCGGGGCGGATGCCGGAAAGAATGGCTCCGCCGATCATCACTAGAAAAGTCGCCACCACCACGCGACTTGTGGGGAGGGAGCGCAGCCGAAAGCAGGCCCACAGCGGCAGGATCACGCAATAAGCCTGGGTCAAAAAGGCGGAGGTCGAGGCCGTCGTGTAGGCCAGTCCATCGGCCTGGATGCCCATGCCG
Organism: Luteolibacter sp.; assembly: GCA_031419215.1. GTDB lineage: Bacteria > Verrucomicrobiota > Verrucomicrobiia > Verrucomicrobiales > Akkermansiaceae > Luteolibacter. Next base: position 10,379 of record JANOKL010000424.1, read on the forward strand.
AGCCCGCCCCAGAGGGCCAGCAGAAGTCCTTGGCGGATCTCGCGGCGGGTGAATTTCAGGCGCACGACGAAGGGCAGCAGGATCAGGGCGGCGACTCCGAAGCGCGCGACCTGCATCCACGCGGCGAGAAACTCACTGGATGCGCCGGGAATCCGGGATGTCTGATCCAGATGCAGCGCCTTCACGACCGGAAAGCTCACACCCCAAAGGGCGCAGGCAAGGATCAGGAACAAAGCGGGCATCGACACGCTCTCGGAATAGGGAGGGTGGACACTCCTGTCCACCTCTGGCTTCAATCCTCCCAACTCAGCGAGGCTTCCGCCTTGGCTTCGGTCAGGACGTCGAGGGTTTCATGCTCGGCACACCACTTTTCGATGTAAGGCCAGTCGAGGGTGTTTCCCTGGACGGCCATGACCGAGACCGCATCGGCAAAGTCCTTGGCCCGCTTGGCTCCCTTACTCCAGCGAAGTTTCTGGATGACGACGTCTTCGGCGGAAGGCAGCCACACGCACGAAGAGGGAAATACCTCGACATACCGGCGTCTTGAAAAGCGTGACCGATCGTGGGCGTCGTCGCTGAGGTGGAAGAGTTCGATCTGAAAAAGGCTGTCCTTGACGTGAAGAAGCTCCTTCCGGGTGGAGGTGACCATTTCGAACCCCATCTGCGGTTCCATGGTGATGTTTTCTGGAAGGATCGCGGGTAGTTTCGCCCAGCCGGAGGAAGGAAGGTGGAGGACGAGATCGGCATCCTTGGTCGATCTCGGCACGCCGTAAAAATTGGAGGAATAGGATCCCACCACCATGTAGGGCACTTCGACTTCATCCAGGACACGAGTGAGTGCCAGCAGAGCGTCCGTGCCGTTCATGAGGAATGTTCAGCGAGGGTCAGGCGCCGACGAAGTTCCTTCATTTTTCCGGCCTCGTCGAGATGCGGAAACTGATGGGAAATTCCAGCAAGACTCCAACGGCAGGCCTCTTCAAAAAGTTCGCTGCCTGCGCGGAACTTCATTTCAGGAGACATCCGCCGAGCCTGCCTGACCTTGGCCAGGTCGGCAGCGAGGGCATCGGAGATGATGGAATTTTCCATGGATTGAAATTACCCGAACGGTTTCCTCGAGGCAAGAGCGTCAATCCCGCCAGCGCTTCACGAGATCGCCATAGGCATCGATCCGCCGGTCGCGGAAAAACGGCCAGATGCGGCGGAAGTCTTCGACGAGTTGGAGATCGAGATCGTGGTAGAGGATTTCCTCCTTCTCGGTGGAGGCCTTGGCGACGATCTCGCCGTAGGGATTGGCAACGAAGGAACGGCCCCAGAATTCAGTGTTGTCCTGAGTGCCGGTGCGGTTGACGGCGGCGAGGTAGCAGCCGTTGGCGACCGCGTGGCCGCGCTGCACGGTTTCCCAGGCGCAGTGCTGGGCATCGCCGAGAGTCGGCTTTTCCTCGGGGAGCCAGCCGATGGCGGTGGGATAAATGAGGACCTGTGCGCCGCCGAGTGCCATGAGTCGCGCGGCTTCCGGATACCACTGGTCCCAGCAGATCAGCACGCCGAGTTTTCCAAATGCGGTGTCCCAAACCGGCCAGCCGCTGTCACCGGGAGTGAAGTAGAATTTTTCCTCAAAGGCGGGGTCCTGCGGGATGTGGGACTTGCGGTAAAGGCCGAGCAAGGAGCCATCGGCATCGTGGATGGCGGCGGTGTTGTGATAGAGTCCGGGGCCGCGTTTTTCAAAGAGGGAGGAGATGAGGACGATGCCGAGTTCTTTCGCCAGTGCGCCGAGGCGATCGGTCACCAGGCCGGGCAAGGGATCGGCGAGATCAAACCGCTCCGGGTCCTCGACGGTGCAGAAATACGGAGTGAGGAAAAGCTCCTGAGTCACCACGATGTTCGCGCCACCTGCTGCTGCCTGGCGGATCAGGATTTCGTGGTGGTCAAAGGCGGCGTCCTTGGTCGGAAAGGTGCCGGACTGGAGCAGGGCGAGGCGTGGCATGCGGAGAGGTTAGGGTTTCGCGGAGCGGGAGGCAAGAGGAGGAGAAGATCCCCGTGGGCACAAAAAAGCCCCGCCTCCCGAGACTGGAGACGGGGCTGGGAATGGTTGGCGATCCTCAGGGAGCGCTCGGGCTCAGGACGACGCGACCACCGTCAGTGGCGCCGGGAAAATAGCCGACGGCGCGGTTGCTCTTCTGGAGGTAGACGCCACTGCCTTTCACCGGTCTGGCGGCTGAGGGGACGTCCACCGTGAAGGCGAAGGTTCCCTTGCTCGGATTGGCAGTCCAGCTCAGCAGCGATCCGATCGGGACGCTTGGTACGCCACCCGAAGTGCTCCGGGTGCTGATTTCGTCCGCCAGCAAATTTCCTCCGGCGAGTTCGATACTGGCCGTGCCGGTAAAGAGCGCGACTGAAGAATCATACACGCTGCCCTTGGCCTTCAGGATCGTATCGACGCCGCCAAGTTCCGTGCCACGCGCACCCACCCCCTGTGGTGGCTTGCTCCAGACGAGTTCGCCGCTGAGGTCGGTTGTTGGGTTGTTGGCGAGAGTGAGGTCACCACCGATCACACCGGCCGGACGCACGCCGAAGCGAAGGGCCGAGTAGAAGGCGATGGCGGCATTGTCGGTCACCGTGGATGAAGCGGTGAAGCTGTTGCCGTCAGGCAGGATTCCACGCAGGCGGACGCTGGCCCTGGTGTCCACGGTCGCACTGCCATGGCCGCCACCCGCGAGGGCGGGATCGATGCTGGCGAGTTCGAAGTGATGGAGCACCGGAGTGGCGGTCGTCATTTCGGCATGGAGCACACCGGTGAGGACCGCACCGGATCTCAGGGCGACGCCGATGGCCA
>JANOKL010000425.1:0-5774 GCA_031419215.1 Luteolibacter sp.
CGTTTCGTGATTACGCTCCCGGCCCCGCATGAAAATCTGGCTCGACGGCGAATTGGTGGACAAGTCACAGGCGAAAATCTCCGTGTTCGATCACGGGGTTCTCTATGGTGACGGCGTCTTTGAAGGAATCCGCGCCTACAATGGTCGCGTCTTCCGTTTGGAGGAGCACATCCGCCGCCTGTTCGACTCCGCCAAGGCGATCCTGCTGACCATTCCCTACACGATCGAGGAGGTGATCCAGTTCACCGTCGACACCGTGGCGGCGAACAACCTTAAGGACGGCTACATCCGCCTCGTGGTGACCCGTGGCGACGGCGAGCTGGGCTTGAATCCCTACCTCTGTCCGAAGGCGAGCATGTTCATCATCGCCTCGACCATCAAACTCTACCCCGAAGAGCACTACACCAACGGCCTCGCGCTGATCACGTGCGCCACTCGTCGTCCGGCTCCGGGCGCGATGATGCCGCAGGTGAAGTCGCTGAACTACCTCAACAACATCATGGCGAAGGTCGAGGCGATCCAGTCGAACGCCCTCGAAGCCATCATGCTCAACGAGCAGGGCTACGTGGCCGAGTGCACCGGCGACAATCTCTTCATCCTCAAAAACGGCGTGCTCATCACCCCGCTGATCTCGGACGGCGCGCTCGACGGCATCACGCGCTCGGTCATTCTTCAGCTCGCCGACCGTCTCGGCGTTCCGGTGAAGGAGCAGTCGATGACCCGCTACGACATTTTTGTGGCCGACGAGTGCTTCCTGACCGGCACCGCTGCCGAGGTGATTCCGGTGATTTCACTCGACCGCCGCATCATCGGCGATGGCAAGCCAGGCCCGCTGACGCTGCGCTTCATCGAGGCCTTCCGCGAGGAAGCGAACAGCACGGGAACGCCGATCGTCTGATCGGGCGGTGATGGAATGCCGTTGAAGTGATAGTCAAAAATTCTGCATGGCCGCGAAGCTATATCGGAACTTTGCCTCAGATGCTGGAATCATTTTGTTGCCGTATTCGTCGGGAAGCGTGGAAACTTTTCTAGACTTGATCAGGCGATACGCCCAAGTAAGCTCTTAGCCGAACAGCTTGGCAAATTCCGGTGGGCTGTAGGCGAATTTCTCACTCATGACTACTCCTAACAAAAGTCTTCAAGCACCTGAAACAGAATTTTAGGCAATCTTAAAACCCTGTAATTGGAAGCCTTTCAGGCTTGACTCCAGCAGTATTGGCAAGAATTGAGTTAGCTTAATGTCGTTTAAGTTTGGTTCGTAGGAGCTGTGCAAATGCAGTTAGAGCCAAAAGAACAGCCCCAGCTATAATCCAAGGCAATCTCGATGAACCCGACGGGGAAGACACCTCATCATCGGTCGCTTCAGAATTTTTATCAGCTTGTGATGCCCTTTGCTTTGAAGATTCGTCGCGTGAACGCGACTTTTTCAGGCGTTCCAAAAATGATTCATCAGGCGGTCTTAGTTCGATCCCCGGGAGCGTTTCAGGATCAGGGTTCTCGTCAGATTTTCCAGTTCTATAATTGTCGGCGAGCTTACCACTTGCAGCTTGAACCAGTGCCTCATGATTGGGTTCTCCAGGATCTGGAAACAGTTTCAATGAACGCTGAAGAATGGCAGCAACTCGGGGATGTTTCCAGTTCACAGAAAGGAAATCATCTTTCTTGGCTCTGCCGCCGAGCTGCATGCTTAGTTGATTTTTTGGAATTTTATTTGCTTCGGCTAGATCCAAATACTTATCCAAAAAGTTTATGTAATCTTCTGGTGGAAGATCCTCTGCCGCAACTCCTATTATTGCGATCAAAAGATTTCTATTTCTCTTAGGTGGATCGATGCTATCGAGATTTGTCAATAGGTCCTTCCAGTTACTTCGAATGTACGCGCCGAAAGCGGCATCGTCGCCTGTCGATGTTCCAAACGAACCAAATTCAGTCACGAATCCACCGGCAAGGGACGCGTAGAATTCGTCCCTTGAAAGTGCCTTCGGCGTCAGCGTTTCCGCTTCCAGTGCTAATAGCAGAGCTGTGTGAAAAAATACAATGACTGGTAAGTGCCGCATTTGATTAGGGTTCGCGATAACGAATAGCAAAAGGCTTGTAGTGAACATCCATGTTCTGCATATTTATGTATTTATTTACATTAATCGGGCCAGCGCTGATCCAAGTTCCATCATAGTCCAGAATGCCAACATGACCATTTGTATGTCCAGTCCCATACCCAGCAATAACACGCCCTGGAGAAATTCCTGCTGTTCCCGTTCCCGCACTGTGTTTCCAGCCCGAGGCATCCAAATCAACGTGGACTTCAGGATTGGAAAACCAATCGTCTCTTGCAACCGGAGCATAAGGACGTAGTCCATATAGGTAATAGAAGGGGCAAGCGGCGCCGGCGGTAATCGAGACGTGTGTCAGGAACACAGTGCATTTATCAGAGTTGGTCATGTTAGGATTCAGAAGATTTCCCGGCTCTATCGGCACATTATTCACCTTGGCATAGTTGGTTGCGCCTAGCCATGAAGCAGCCTTGTTGCGAACGCTCAATGAAATTGCATTAGGTGCAACACCAAAGAAATCAGGGGAACCAGCTTGCTGGAGGGGATTTGTCAGAGGCGTACTGTCTTGGATGCTCCGGCCATCCCTCATTCGGGTCAGAGGAAATTCTACGAATGAGTCGTCTGGGAAAAGTAACAATGCCCTCACTTGAAAGCAGCCAAAATATGAAACTACCCAACTAGTCTCTGGGGAAGTAACCACTGGCCCAAGCAAACCGCCCGCACGCATCAAAATCCAGTCTTCAAAATTCCCATCCGTCTTGAGCTTACGATATTCCCATCTAAAAACAACTTCAGGCGGCAGAATCGCGGAGTAATCAATGTTAGCTAAACCGTCAAAATCAACATCGATTGTATCAAGGGGCAATACACAAACACCGTCCTCTGGCGGAAGTGCGTTAGCCGCAAGAGAAACCATGATGTCCCCGGGAACGAAGATCACGGCCATATCGTCGGGCAAATCGTCCGGTATTGGGACTGTGACAGGAGGAGAAACCGTCTGGCCAGAAGGAACTTCCATTTCCAGTTCCAAAGAGTCATCCTGCCCCAGAGGTGTCGGAGTGTATACCCATGAACCCGGGCCTGATACAGAATCCCATTGCAGATAGATTTTAGCAAAATGAAGTTTTATTTTGTAGCCTGTATCTGGAGCCGGTGCATCTAAATGAATCCGATACTCTTGATTGAAAATCTGAAACAATGTTACGCCCGCTGCCTCCCCGGCTCCAGCGTCAGTTTCATGAATAGCTCTCAGAGGGGCGATGGTATCGTCCCAACCGTTTTCAACGCCCCCGAAGGAAAATCCCTGAACAATCTGGTTCACCTCACCAAAATCATTGACATGGCAATCGGTTGCCCAGGATTCGCCTTCTTCAATATCACTATTGCTAGTTTCAATTTGTGCAGCGTATATCTCGCTATGTGCTATTCCGCCAACAATGCTCGGGGGTATTCGCCATCTCTTTACTAAAATATTTCTTTGCTGAAAGTGGGCGATTGGGGTTGATGGGGCAATTGAATTCGGCGTGGGGTAGACAGGAGGCGTGGCAGCCCCCATTGCCAAGTCAGGTATTCCATCACCATTGGTGTCTACTTTGAATGGATCGGTTCCATTAATGACTTCCGTTATATTGCTTACGCCATCACCATCGAAATCGGCAATTTCAGGATCATCCGCAGGCTCGTCTGTATAACGCAGCCGGACAAAAAATTTGTCACTAGAGGAGGCGAACCCATAGGATATTGGGTTGCCTGTGCCCTTTTCTACAATCGGAAAATAGCTCCAGTCTTCAAGATTTTCCGAATACTGAATCAAGTAGGCTCGACCTTCCAAGCTCTGCCAATCCAGATTCCACGTTCCGCCAGTTCCAGCCGTGAGCGCAGGCAGGGATTGGTTAGCCATCTGCCCAAAGGCAGTAGCAATCGCGCCCAGAAACAAGAATAGCCATCTCATCTTGCACCTCCCTCTGCGGCACTTTGCGTTCCTAGTCGGGTTTCTCGCTTCCAAAATTGAATGGTCACATCCTTTGGTTTCGGGGGGTGGGCCCTGTCGTAAGCCAGTTGCTCGGCAGCATTTTGCTTTCTACTTTCATAGGCTGCTTTCAGGCTCGTCTCGCTGGATTTGTAGAGCTGGTGAAGTGCATTAATTGGTGCTGCTGCCTCGACCTTGGTCGCGTCGCCCTGAACAATTACGAAGGTAGGTGTGTCACTTGGCAGTTCGGGTGAAACGGGCGGCGTGTAAATTTTTCCACGTTCTTGAGCAACTCGAGCAAGCGTTGCGGTGGACATATTTCCAGCACAGAGCATCAAACTCCATCGGGTGTCGCCAACTTCAAAGCTGCCGAACCCACAGAGGTAGTTAAAATCAACATTGCTCCAAGCTGTGTATTCTTGACCTTCATGCCACCACCTAAGGAGTGTCTTTTGGTGGTCGAATACTGTTGCTGATAAGAGCAGGGTTTTGACCTTTGATCTGGCCCTCTGAACCAAACCGTCTCTTTGTGCGTCGGTGAGTGGAGCTCGCGGTTGTGGGGCAGGTGGTGGGGCAGGCAAAACAGGCGGAGCAACCCTTTGCATGGTGATCGAGCGCCCTCCTTCCCTGTGAACTACGGATTGTTCCACATCAGTTCCTGGGAGTGGAGGCTTTGCAACGGGAGCGAATCTTTCACCAGTTGATATTGAACCAACGACGTGCGGTGCTGCTGGTGATTCCACTTGGGCGTATGTAGGTGTGGCGAGAATCAGCGCCCCAATAAACCAAGTGTAGTGCATTTTAGGGATCATTTGAAAAGTGTAAGTTGGCTGCACGACAACGGGTTGGAGGGTAAATGCTAAAGACAAATTTGCGGCTTCACAGAATTTTCGCGGATTTGTTACAAACTACGTGGCAGGTTAGCCGCGCGAAGACTTGATTCCTGATTTCCCGGTATTCTACCAGCTTTTTCGATATTCCACCGGGTTTGCCATCTTTTCGAGTGTGGCAAAGTCGATCTACTCTGCGGATCAGGAAAAATTCGTCCGGGTGCTTGGACGGGTGCGCTCCGACGCCGGATTGTCCCAGGAAGCGCTCGCCAAGAAAATGAAGCTGAGCCAGTCCACCATCAGCGACATCCTGCGCGGCCAACGTCGCCTCGACGTGATCGAGTGGATCTCGTTCTGTAAGGCCTGCGCTATCACTCCGGAAAAGTTCCTCAATGAATTGGCGTTCGTTAGTAAAGCACGTGAACATCGCCAACTTTGATGCCGCAACGCGATCATCTTACAATCGTTTCAGTTTGTCGGACACGCGGCAGCAGGTGTTCACGGCAGTGTTTCAAATCAAGCCATTGATTTATAGGGATTTAGCGAAGCTCGAAGGCGACTGATCTGTTTAATACGAAATCCCAGGAATAGTGTGGCCCGCAGAGAGCTGATTTTTCACCCGCGAAAAACACGCTCCCGGCGTGAAGTTTTCATTTCGCAACGTGCGGATGGGGTTCTAGGTTTCCTCACGAATGGTTTGCGACTTCTGCGATAAAAAAGCCTCGGTGTTCCTCACCCAACTGGTGGACGGTCAGATGAAAAAGGTCTGCCTCTGCGAGTCGTGTGCGAAGGAGCGCGGGGTGACCGACCCTACCGGGTTCTCCCTGGCGGACGTGTTGCTGACGGGATTGCCCGGTCAGAAGGCGGTCTGGTTCTGGACGCTCACCGGCCCGCAAGGCGAAGTCGGTCGTGGCGACTTTGCCG
>JANOKL010000426.1:0-3406 GCA_031419215.1 Luteolibacter sp.
TGAGCCGCAGGCGGCGGGCGTCTTTGGATGAGGCTGCATCAGGCCCACGGCCAGCTGGTGAAATCGGGAGTGGAAGTGGAGTCGTGTTCATGGGGCGGTGGAATCCGTGCGGGCCGACCTTTATTGATTCCGAGAGATCCACACCAACCGACCGATGGTGACAGCTTGGACACTTTCGATCACGTGTCCCCCTGACAAAGAAGTCATCGCGATTTTAAATCCTGGCAGGCTGCGACCTTTCCAAGCGCAAAGCACCTGTTGACGTAAAACCCGCTGTCTGCGATGCATCAATACTGTCGCCATCGACTAGGATTGAGCATGGCGATTTTGAAATCTCTGCATCCGCCATGAGCACTCACTTAAAATCCGCAAAATTCCGCATGCTTCTTCCATGCCTGCTCGTGATCGCCGTTTGTTCTCCCCAGCAGTTGTTCGGGATGTTCATGCGGGTCGAAACCAAGGACGTTCCGCTTGAGCGTCTCATCGCGAACATCGCTGAAAAGGCCAAGGCGGAACCCACAAACCCGGAGGCGCTGCATCAGCTCGCCCGCATCCATGCCATTGCCTATTCCAACAAGCTGGGTGATGCCGATACCGTGAAAACGTCGACCGACAGACAGGGGAAGGAGCCCGCAAAGCCATGGTTCGGTGATCTTCCTCCGTGCGTTCCTTTCAACAAGGTCACCAGCACCGAGGATGAGGCGAAGCAGAAGGCCGCCAACGCTCACCTTGCGATCGCCATCGAGAATTACAAAAAGGCCCTCGCCGCCAAGCCGGGTGACAACACGATCACGCTAGGGCTCGCCTGGTGTCAGGATCAGGCGGGTGAAAAGGAAGCGGCGATCACCGGCTATCGCAAGGTCGCCACTGCGGCCTGGGAAGCAGAGAGCAAGAGTGGCGGCGGCTTCGGGAATTTCCTTTATGTCGAAACGGTCGGTTACCTCAAGCCCCTCCTCGACGCCACGAAGGACGCAGCCGAGATTGCGGAAATCGAAAAGAAGTCACAAACCCTCCTCGCTCTTCCCCGTGCCGTCACACCGATTGCGGTTCCCTTGAGCGGAAGCGCTTCCGGACCCGATGACCTGATCAGCCCAGATGCCCGCGTTCGATTCGACCTCGATGGAACCGGACGCCAGCTAGAATGGCAGTGGATCACCCGCGATGCTGCGTGGCTTGTTTATGACCCACGGCAGACCGGGAAGATCACCTCCGCGATCCAGATGTTTGGCAATCGCTCCTTCCTGCTGTTCTGCACCGACGGTTACGAGGCCCTCGCTCTTCTGGATGACAATGGCGACCTCTCGATTAGCGGATCGGAGCTCAGCGGCCTTGCGCTCTGGCAGGATCTCAATTCCGACGGGATTTCCGATCCCGGCGAGGTGAAGCCCGTTTCGGAACACGGCATCAAGTCCCTCTCGACAACCCGCAGTCGCCACAGTTCCGGCATCCCATACTCCACTGCCGGAGTCAGCTTCGAGGATGGCAGCATTCGCCCGACCTTCGATTTGATCCTCAAGTCAAGATAGCGCCGAACGCGCCCTTGCGGGGCTGAAGTTCCGACGTTACAACGGCGTTCATGTCCTTGCTCCTCGGCGTCAATATCGACCACGTGGCCACCCTCCGGCAGGCTCGTTATGCACTTCTGCCACACTCGCTGAATGCCGAACCGTCGCCGCTGGAAGCTGCACACGACTCGATCCTCGGCGGTGCGGACTCGATCACGATCCACGTCCGGGGCGATCGACGCCACATGCAGGACGCCGATGCCCGTGCGATCCGCAGCGAGATCAGTGTGCCGCTGAATTTTGAAATGGGCATCACCGAGGAGATGATCGGTTTCGCGCTGGGACTTCGACCGGAGTTTGCCTGTCTCGTACCCGAAACCCGCGAGGAGGTCACCACCGAGGGCGGACTGGATGTGATAGGAAAGCGGCGAGAAACCGGCGACTGCATCCGCCAGCTCCAGGCGGCCGGCATCAAGGTCAGCCTGTTCATTGATCCCGATGTCGACCAGGTCCGGACCGCCGCCGAGCTCGGGGCGGAAATGATCGAGCTGCATACCGGCTGTTTCGCGAATGCGGAAGGGGATGCGGTTGAGGCGGAAGTCCAGCGCTTGATCGAAGCCGCGAAAGTCGGTCACGCCGCCGGGCTCCAGGTCAATGCCGGGCATGGTATCAACTACGGCAATCTGTTCCGCCTGTTCGCGGTGCCGCATCTAACAGAACTCAACATCGGCCACAGCATTGTTTCCCGCGCCATGAAGGTCGGCCTGACCGAGGCCGTGCGCCAGATGAAGCAGCTCATGGCAACCTATCCCGACGGACCATGCGACTGATCGGCATCGGCATCGACGTGGTGGAAGTGGATCGCATCGCGGATGCGCTGGAGCGTCATGGCGACGCGTTCCGTGATCGCATCTTCACCGAGAGTGAGCGGGCGTATTGCTCTTCGCAGAAACGTCCGGCCCTTCATTACGCCGCCCGTTTCGCCGCGAAGGAAGCGGTCGCGAAAGCCTTCGGCACCGGCATCGGCAAGGACCTCGGCTGGCTCGACATGGAAATCATCCGCCGTCCATCAGGCGAGCCCGCGCTGGAACTCAGTGGCACCGGCAAGGCCTACGCGGATGCGAACGGTATCGCCGATGTGAAGATCAGTCTCACCCATGCGAGGGATTACGCTGCAGCGAATGCGGTGGCGTTGGGGGAGTGAGGGCAAATAACTTTCGCTACGCGGGAGGTTCCGAAAATTCGAATAGCCCCCTCAAGTGTATGAGTCGTGCGAGGGTGTCTTCAGTCCAATAAAACCCTCGGAACGAGGAAGCCTCATTAAGCATGTCCAATACTAGACACCTCAGCGGTTCATCCCGGAGTATCCAACTTCTAGTTTCAAATCTTTCTAGGAAATTGAGCATCGAAAACCAAGACACCGGTAAAGAGGCCGAGCACAAAAAGTCGTTTTCCCTGCGGCCATTCTGTTTGATCCGTTCCACCTCTCTGCAGAAATACAGCAAAAGTGAGCCCATGTAATATTGGCCTGCTTCTTGGGGAACCAAGGAAAAGAGAGGGAATGCACCCAATTCTGCCGAAAGCAGAAGCGGAACAAGTTCCTTGTAAGTTTTCCCAGAAATCAGCCCCAGGTTTTCGCAATCGAATCGATCATTTGTGTCGACGATAGGCGGCTTGCTAAACAACCGATCAAAGATTTCGCCGACTCGTTCTTTCATGTGACCAGATAGGAAGACGCGTTTCCAAAATCCTCCTCGGAGAGATCACTCCACCACATCCGGATACGAGCCTAACAGCTTCACCAGCGAGCAGTGCTTCTTCAGCTCATCGATGGCGTTGGAGACCTTCTCGTCCTCGCAGTGACCGGCGAGGTCGACGTAGAAAATGTATTCCCAATCTTT
>JANOKL010000427.1:0-2916 GCA_031419215.1 Luteolibacter sp.
GTCGGCCACTGGCTTTGAGATCGCGGATGAGCTTGATCTTGTCGGCTGGCGAGAGCCCGGCATGGATTTCATCGATCTTCAGTTCGCGACCCACCACGCGGGCGGTTGACTCGTTGTCGCCGGTGGCCATCACCAACCGGATGCCAAGGCGGTGCAGCTCGGCGATCGCTGCGGGTGTGCTTTCCTTGATGGGATCGGAGATGGTGAAGAGGCCGACAGCCATGTGACCACGCGAGATCCAGACAACGGTCTTCGCCTGGCGTTGGCCTTCCTCCTCGAACTTGATCAACTCATCCGGAATATTGGCTCCCTGGCTCTCGATGAATGCCCGCTTTCCGACCTGCCAGGTTTCCGCCCCTATCAAACCGGAGATGCCGCCTCCGGTGGTGGATTGAAAGCCGGTGGCTGCGGGAAGAATGACATTCCCCCCGTTGGCACGCTCAAGGATAGCCCTCGCCAGCGGATGTTCGCTCTGAGTCTCCAATGCGGCGGCCGCACCCAGCACTTCGGTTTCCACAACACCTGAAGCAACCACAAAGCCAGTCACCTTCGGCTTTCCAGCCGTGAGGGTTCCAGTCTTGTCCATCACAAGGGTGTCGATCTTTCCGACCGTCTCGATGGCCTCCGCATCACGGATGAGAATCCCCTCCTGGGCGGCGCGACCGATGCCGACCATGATCGAAACCGGAGTCGCCAGACCCAGCGCGCAGGGACAGGCGATGATCAGCACGGCCACCGCATTGATCAGACCGAGAGCCATCGCGGGCTCCGGCCCCCACAGTGACCACACGATGAAGGTCATCACCGCCGCGATCATCACGCCGGGAACAAAGTAGCCAGCCACGGTGTCTGCGGTCTTCTGGATCGGCGCCCGGCTGCGCTGGGCCTTCGAGACCATTTGGACGATTTGGGAAAGAAGGGTATCCGCACCAACCTTGCCGACGCTCATTACGAACGAGCCGGTCTGATTGATGGTGGCTCCGACCACTGGATCGCCAGCCTGTTTTTTGACGGCCAGTGGCTCACCCGTGATCATGGATTCATCGATGCTGCTACCTCCTTCAAGGATTGTCCCGTCGAGTGGAACCTTCTCGCCCGGGCGTACCCGCACGCGATCCCCGATGGCAAGTCGGTCAACGGCGACTTCCTCCTCGGTGCCATCATCCTTCAGCCGCTTGGCTGATTTCGCCGAGAGATCCAGCAGGGCGCGGATCGATTCACCGGTCCGGCCGCGGGCCCGGGCCTCGAGAAGCTGACCCAACAAAACGAGGACGATGATCACCGCAGCGGCTTCGAAGTAGAGCTCTACGGTTCCATGATGCCGGAAGGAGGCGGGAAAGAGTCCGGGCGCAAGCACCGCGACCACGCTGTAGCCATAGGCCGCGCCGACCCCGATCGCGATCAAGGTGAACATGTTGAGGTTCCACCCCTTGAACGAGCGCCAGCCTTTCACGAAAAAGATCCAACCCGCCCAGAATATCACCGGCGTCGCCAACGCGAACTGGATCCATATTGAAATCGATGAGCTCACAATGCCCTCCATCGGGATGCCCGGAATCATCGGCAGCATTGCCAACAGAAACAGTGGAACGGTCAACGCAAGGCCGATCCAGAACTTGAGCGAGAGTTCGCGGATTTCCCGATTGGCGTGCTCGTCGGCCACATTCGTGACGGCCTTCGGCTCCAGTGGCATGCCACAGATCGGGCAGTCTCCGGGAGAGCCCTGTTCGATCTCCGGATGCATCGGACAAGTGTAGGTCGTGTTACCAAACAATGGCGTCACCTGTTCGAGCGCCATCCCGCATTTCGGGCAATCGCCGGGCATTTCTGAAATGACCTCGGGATGCATCGGACAGGTGAACTGTCCGGGCTTTGCAGCAGATTCGATCGCAGACTTTCCATGCCCCCCACAGCAGGAAGGTTTCGGGGGAATGGGATCAGCAGGCTTGTTGCAGCAGTTCATGGTGGAGGGGGCACCCATAGCCTCGGAAGATCGGAATTGCCGATGATTTAATACGGCTGGAATAAATCAATCCGCCTGCTACTCTTACCAGCGTGAGAACAATCAAGTCCATGGTGGGCCTGTTCCTGGTGCTGGCGATCCAGCTCCTCCAGGTGCAGTCCGGCCTTGCGTCGGTTGCCAACTCTCCTTGCGCCGTGGACACCCATGCCTCCTGCTGTTGCAGCGGTGAGGATCATTGCCCCTGCGCGGAATCCTCGCCGGGAAACGACTCGAAGATCCCTCTGGGTCCGATCCCCGGCGGTGCGAAGCTGCAGGATTTCATCAAGCCGCTCGACGAACCCTCAGTGGTGGAGTCGCTGGTCTGGCATCACCCGGAAGCGCACGCCCTCATGGCGTGCCAATACCATCCGATCGGCTTCTACGGGGTTTCATTGTCCGTAGCCTTCTGTCGATTCGTCATCTGAGTCTGCGTCTTCCCAGACGAACTGCGCCCAGTCCTTTCGTTCGTTGGATTCCAGCGAGCCGACCTGCGGCGTTTGGAGATTTCAATCCAATGACTCACATGATCCATGAATCCACTTTTCTGTATTTCCATTGGCCTTCTGATGGCCGGGACGCTGCTTGCAAGCGAACCTGAACGGGTCGATACCCGCTTCCTCTCAAACATCCGTGCGGAAGCGGCCAAGCACCATCCGTCCGCCCTTTCTGCGTCTCTCAAGGTCGCGGCAGCGACTGACGATGTCCGGGCTGTGCGGCTCTGGAATGATCCCACCATCGGGCTCTCGCTGATGGCGGCCGAGCGGGCTATGCGACGCGACGAAGGCGATATCCGGCTTAGCCTCGAACAGCCGCTCCCCCGTGGTGGCATGTATCAAGCGACAAGAGCAAAAGCCGACGCGCTTCGAACGGCGGAGATCGAGGGGACTCGTTCTGCCCGGTTCCGAATCTCAGCC
>JANOKL010000428.1:0-9553 GCA_031419215.1 Luteolibacter sp.
TCCTTGTTCACCTCGCCGTGCGTGTCCGCGTATCGGGCGACATCCAGCCAGTAGCGGCCCCAGCGCTCGCCGTAGTGAGGGCTGGCGAGCAGGCGGTCCACCACCTTCTCGAAGGCCGTGGGAGAGTTGTCGTTGACGAAATCGAGGACCTCTTTCGGCGTGGGTGGCAATCCGATCAGATCGAAGGTGGCGCGCCGAATCAGCGTGCGCTTGTCGGCGGGCACCGACGGCTTCAGTCCCTTTGCCTCCAGCTTGGCGAGGATGAAATTGTCGACGGACGTCCTGCACCAGGAGGCGTCCGACACCTTCGGGGCGGACGGTGAAACGACCGGCTGATAGGCCCAGTGGGTCTTGACGCTGTCACGCATGTCCTCGCTGAGGCCATCGGCGATCTTCGAGATGTCGCGGTGGGGCACCGCTGCCGAGCGAGGATCCGGAGCACCCATCCTGACCCATTCCTCAAGGTCGGCGATCTGCTCCGCAGGAAGCTTGCCGCCCTTTGAGGTTGGCGGCATCTGCATGTCCTTGTCGTCATAGTGGACAGCCTTGATGAGCAGGCTGTCCTCCGGCTTTCCGGGCACGATGGCAGCGCCGTTCTCACCGCCCTTTTCCCAACCGGCCTTGGTATCAAGAGTCAGGTCGCCCTTTGACTTTCCCTCCGCCTGACTGTGGCATCGGTAGCAGGACTTCGAGAGGACCGGGCGGATTTTCGTTTCAAAGAACTTCACCTGTTCCGGATTCAGGTCCGCTGCGGCCGCCCAGGACGGCAGCAGGACGATCGAAAGCCCCGCCGCAGACAGGAACTTCGGGATGCGGGAAGATCCTAATACCAGGGGTTTCATGCGATGATGTCGTTGACGATGTTGCCTGCCACATCGGTGAGGCGGAAATCACGACCATTGTAACGGTAGGTGAGCTTGGTGTGATCATAGCCAAGCGTGCGGAGGACCGTGGCATGGAGGTCGTGGACGTGGACCTTGTTTTCAACGGAGTTCATGCCGAGTTCGTCGGTGGCGCCATAGCTGAAGCCGCCCTTGACGCCGCCGCCGGCGAGCAGGGTGAAGAAGGCCTTGTTGTGGTGGTCGCGGCCGGCGGTCTCGCCCTTGCCGTTGCGATCCCGACCGGGAGTGCGTCCGAACTCGCCGTTCACGATGACGAGGGTTTCATCCAACAGCCCGTGCGATTTCAAATCCGCGAGAAGCGCTGCGATCGGCTGGTCGATGCTGGAGGCGCGTTGCGGCAGGTTCTTCGCGATGTCCGAGTGCGTGTCCCATCCGCCGCACCAGACCTGGACGAAACGCACGCCGCGCTGAACGAGGCGGCTGGCCAGCAGCATTTTGCGGGCGTTGCCGACCATCGCTCCGCGGTCCTTGAGGGCGGCCCTAATGTCCTTCACGTTTCCGGGTTGAGGCGCACCATCGATCCCGTAGAGCTGGAGGGTGGCGGCGCTTTCCTTGCGGATGTCGAACACGTCCACCGCCTCGGTCTGCATGCGGAAGGCCATTTCCATGTTGGAGAGTTCGGCTTCGAGCTGGCTTTCCTCGTGGAGCTTGGTCTTGTGCATGGAGTCCAGTTGCTTGACGAGGTCGAGCTGGCGTCGCTGTTCCGGCAGGGAAAGGTAAGGGTTGCGGATGTTTTCCAGGGCCTTGCTCGAGTCGGAGTTGCTGGCATTGACGCTGGTGCCCTGGTAGTTGCCTGGAAGGAACACGCTGCCCCAGTTCGCGGTGCCGCCGTTGGGGACTCCGCCATCCCGGAGGGAAATGAAGCCGGGCAGGTTCTGGTTGGCACTGCCGAGTCCGTAAAGCACCCAGCTTCCGAGGCTGGGCCGCGGCAGACGGAGGTTGCCGGTGTTCATGAAAAGCGTCGCGGTCTCATGGGCGGGGATGTCGGTGTACATCGACTTGATCACGCACAGGTCATCGGCCCGCTTCTGGAGTTCCGGGAAAAGTTCGCTGATTTCGAGGCCGCCCTTGCCGCATTTGTCGAAGCGGAACGGACTGGCGAAACCGACATGGTTGCCATCCGGCAGGGTCTTGCCGTCGTATTTCGCCAGCTCCGGCTTGTGGTCGAAGGTGTCGACGTGGGACGGTCCACCACTGAGGAAAATGTGGATCACGTGCTTCGCCTTGGCCGGGAAATGCACGGGGACGCTGAATCCGGCGGCTTCACCCGGGGAGGCGGCGAGGAGCCCGGTCGGTTTCAGCAAGCTTGCCAGACTCAGCATTCCGAAGCCCATCCCGGTCTTCGCAAGGAACTCCCGGCGGGTCGAGACGGTGTACTTGGGATTGGGGTAGTGTTCCTCAATGAATTTCCTGGACGGTGTCATGGCGTGAATGGGTCAGGTTCAGGCGAATGGGGAAAAACCATCCGTTCATAGGGGTAAACGCGGCTTGAGGTCATTTAGTTACGAATTCCGGAATTTTTCCACTTCCGGGGTTCCAGTCGACGTCGAGGTCATGGCGTCGGGCTGTCTTTATTGATAGGCACACGATGCAGCAGACTTCTCCGCTTGCTGCTCGGGCATTTATTCGGGCTCTGAACACGAAGCCGCCGCAGCATGAAAGGGGCCGCGAAAGATGAAAGGGGCGGTCCCGAAATTCCAGTGCTCGGGTTCACGCTGATTGGCAAATGCCTACACTTGAGACTCAAGACCGGATCGAACGGACCGTTGGCACTCTGGATTCATTGCTGCCAGGTTCCTCGGCCGCTGGCCCGGGGAGTTCCTTATCAGCTTGACCGCCGATATTCTCGAAAGCTAACTCCCTTTGATCCATGAAACTCTCCTCCTTGCTTCCACTCCTTGCCATGGCCTCCTCCGCCTTTGCCGAGCCTTCCTACTCTCTGCTTCCCGACTTCATCGCCGCGCCTCCCGGGCAGGAGAATCTGGGCAACAGCCACGGTGAGATCGGCTGCGACAGCGCCGGCAACCTCTACATCAGCGTGCAGGACAACAAGCAGGGCGGTCTTCTCGTTTATGGACCCGACGGAAAGTTTCTCAAGGTTCTCAATGTGCCCAACTCCCTGCATGGCTTTACAATCCGCAAGGACGAAGGGAAGGAATACATTTTTGCCGCGGTGCTGAATGAGAACCGTTTCATCAAATGCGACCTCGACGGCAAGGTGGTATTGGAGATTCCCAAGACCGCTTTCCCCGCTGACAAGGGCGCGCTGAAACTGACCGGCTGCGATGTCGCGAGCAACGGCGACATCTACATCGTGGACGGCTACGGCAAGAGCTGGATCTTCGTCTTCGACCGCACGGGCAAGTTCAAGAAGGTGTTCGCAGGCCCAGTGGAACCGTGGAACTTCAAAAACACCCACAAGATCTTCATCGACAAACGTTTCTCCCCGGAGCGCATCGTCGCTCTCGATCGTGGCAACAACCGCATGTTGCACCTCGATCTGGAAGGCAACATCCTTGGAACAATCGCCGACAAGGGCCTGCGCAACCCAAGCAGTGCCAGCTTCCATGGCGACCTCATGTGTGTGGCTGAAATCGCCGGCCGCGTCAGTGTCTGGGACAAGGACAGCAAGATGGTCGCCGAACTTGGAGTTTCCCCCAAGCCGACCAACACGCCAAAAATTGAGCCCAAGGACTGGCAGCAGGGCACGGTCACCTCGCCCCACGGCATCACCTTTGACAACGACGGCAACATTCTTGAGACCGAATGGAACCAGTGGGGTCGTGTGCTGCGCTGGAACGTGAAGAAGTGATCCGACTTTTGCGACTCATCTTCCAACTCATCGCAGGGGTAGCAAGTTCGCTACCCCTGTTCGTTTATGGCCACGGAGGCGAGTTCTTGGAGGCCCGGCTTGAGGCTAAGGACGGGATGGTGAACTTGTGGATTGTCGCACAATACGGCGACAACCCCATGATCGCCGACGAAGCTGAGGCTCGCAAAGTGCTGGCGGATGCCTTGCGGATCGAGGTTGGCACGGCCAGAACGAATCATCGCCTGGAGGATCTGACGCCGCTGGTGATGGCGCCTCGTGCCGCGAGTGATCCCGAGTCACCGATGCCTCCGTCGACCGACGATCACGCCCATTCCGAAAAGCTGCTGGAGGCGTCCTGGAACTGGGCCGCAACTGAGGAGGACGTCAGCTTTTTCGTTCCTGAAACCAGCGGTCAGGTCGTGCTGTTTTGGATGCCTACCCCAGGCGAAAAATCACCCCGCTGGTCCATGCTCGTTCCGGGAGACAGGACTCCGGCCATTTTCGTGAAGATTCCCCGGTGGAGAACTCGATGGGCGACGGGGACAGGTGTTGCGCTCGTTTTGCTGGTCACAATCGCTGTGCACCTCTACCTGCGCCGCAGGAGTTCCCAAACCGGGAGAAGACCATAAAGAGGGTCGATCCCGAATTTTGAATGCTTGGTGGAATAAGTGCTGCCATCAGGCGCGTTCAGGTCGCGGTGAAACGCTCTTCGGCTCCCCCACCCGCCCGGAGGGAACGGGCCGTAGTCTTCATCAGCGAGTGGATTGAAACTGCGCAATCCCTCGGACGGCCGATCCCCAGCCGAAAGGAATCACCAAAGGGGTCAGGTCTGACTGCCCCACTGACGCGCGACGACCGCTGAAGCGGGTCATTTGGCTGGCGGGGCAGGCGGCGGAAGATCCTGATAGGTGTTGATCCGGGGGCGGCCGGAGGCGGGATCGACGTAAGCGAAGATCAGATAGCGCATCCCGCTCAGGAAGCGCAGGGCGCTTTCGTTGGCAATGCGCCATTTATCGGCTTGCTGGATCTCAAACACCACGGGGGCCATGTTGAAAGTATCAACCTGTTCAGGTTTCGCATAGCCGTGAAAGCCTCCGGAGTGGAGCATGCCCTTGTGCTCGCCGATGGTGAATCGGATGTCCTGGCTACAGAAATTGGCGATGAATGCGCCGCCATCAGGGAAATTTTTGGCGGTGTCATCGATGACAAGGATTTTCCAGGCGGGCGCGATGGCTTCGGGGCCTTCAGGCACCCGGATGAACACCAGCAACGCCGTGCCGACTTCCGCCGGGATGGTGGCGGTGGCGAGTGGCTTCTTGTCGGCGGATGACAGGAACGAGATTTTGTTGCCGACGGCGAAGCAGGTGATTTTTTGGGAGATCTGTGAGGAGGAGAGCGGACAGTTGATTTCCGCCCCTTTGCCGGAAGCGGAGACCACCGAAGGCGGAGCTTTCGAGTCTCCGAAGCTCAGGAACCGGCATTGCACCGGGCGGGCGTCCTGGGCGGAGAGCAAGGTTGGGAAAAGGAGGAGGAACGGCAGAAGGAGAAGGCGCATGGATTCGGTTAGTAACAGCTTGGGATGCGGGGTTCAGATTTCACCCGGCGCGAGCCAGCGGAAGGAAATGAGATTGAAGCGGCGTCCGAAGATCTTGTTGGTGTTGCTGGTGAGCGCGGTGGGGTTGATTTCCGGTTTATCGGCGGGATCGATATACTCCACAGTGCGTTGGATGGTGGCCTCGCAGGTGGTGGAGGCAATGACTTTGTTGCTGGCGTCGCGGGCCTCGCCGTAGCCGCGGATGGTGAAGGTGTCGGAGCGCGGGGTGGCGGCGTTGCCGAGCACGTTGAGAAGATCTGCCTGGCTGAGGTAGCCCGGGGCTCCCTGATGGCTGGGGCCGGCGCCGGCCTTGGCATTGGTGTATTTGTAGTTGGCCACTGCGGCCTCGGGGATGGCGAAACCGGCGTTCGCTCCCGCGGCGAGGTTGGCGTTGAGGTTCGAGTTGTCGATGGCCTGTTGCAGGGCTCCGCGCTGGGCCTTCTCGTCCGAAGCGGGTCCGAGGCGGCGGTTGACGAACTCGGACATCGAAAGGAACGGGCCGCGGGCACGGACCTGCTCGACGATTTTTTCCGCGAGGAGTTGCAGGTCAGCATCCGAATATTCGCGTGCGCCGAGCCAGTAGGCGTCACTCGAATCTCCGCCGTTTTTCTCGGACTCGCTGGCGGGGAGGCGGAAGCGGCTGATGCGAGCATCATTCTTGGTGATGTCGGTGGGTGTGAGGTTGGCGAAGACGGAGGTCTTGTTGGTTTTGTCGATCTTATTGAAAATGGACTGGGAATCATGGATCGAACCAAGCATCGCCTTCCATGCGGCGACCGAGGTGGAGTTGATATTGAAGGCTCCTTTCATCACCTGCCAGGAGGCGACGCGGCTGTAGGCATCGGTGGCGGCGACTTCGGTGGAGAACATCGATGAGGCTTTGCCATCGGGGGTGTAAAGCGCCAGTCGAGGCTCCACGAGAGGTGTGCCGGTGATGAAGGAAGCCGCCAGGCTGGTGGTCGTCTTGCCAGTACCGAAGGGGCCGGTCTGGTCGGCGAGTCCGGAGAAATAGAAATGATCGTAGAGGGCGAGGTTGAGCAGGAACGAATGATCGA
Source organism: Luteolibacter sp. (assembly GCA_031419215.1). Taxonomy (GTDB): domain Bacteria; phylum Verrucomicrobiota; class Verrucomicrobiia; order Verrucomicrobiales; family Akkermansiaceae; genus Luteolibacter. The sequence goes on from JANOKL010000428.1 coordinate 6,364, forward strand.
GAAGCGCACCCGAGGCTCCGGTCGAGGTGGGCTTGCCGGGATCAAGCATGGGATGGGCCCATGAGTTGCCGATCGGTTGGGCGAAACGCGGCAGGTAGCCCGAGGATCCACCTGGATTCGCGCCATTGAGGCTGGCGAGCGTCTGCAGCGGCGAGAGCGGAATGTCATACATCGCGCCGAATTTCAGACCGGTATTGCCGGTCTGGCCGGTGATGGAATTGCCACGACCGGTTTTCGGATCGAACTGCAGGAGGTTGATCGTTCCGTTGTCGAGCTGTTGGAAGGCGAATTCATGCGCGCCGCTGGCGAGACCCTCGCTCACCATTTTCTGTGAGGCGGCTCCGATGAGTCCGTGTCCGAAGCACCATGGCTTGGTGGCCAGCTTGCCATCCTCTCCGTCCGCGAGCTGGCCACCCAGAGTCACCTTTGCCTGGGCGCTGACAATGGCGAACGGCTTCGACGTGACAATGCTCTTGATCGGCGTGGTGCAATGGGAGTGCATCGCCATCGTGTTGATGGTTCCTGATTTCGGATAGGTGATCGTTCCTCCATTTCCGAGCAGCGCGTTCTGCAGGCCGGTTGGGTTCTCGTAATCCATCTCGATCACCGCCGAGGAAGTCTGGGAGCCGGAGCCCGCCGGTTTGGCGAAGATTTCAATGGTGAACTTGTTGTTGCTGAGACCGGGGACGCTCAATGGCGCGAACTTGACGGAAAACTCATCAGTCGCTCTGGCGCCGATGCACCCGCCGCGGCCCATTGAAACGCCGTCTTCCACTTCGTTGGTGCTGACCCTGATGCCGTTGTATGACGGGCAAAACCAATCGAGATCGAAGCCGATGCCATCGCCCCGCCAACCGGGAATGCCGTCGATGTTGAAGGCCCGGGTCGCATTGTTGTCCCAGTCCGAAAAGATGCGGGTGCCGGATTCCTCCTGCAGCCATGTCCGGTCAGGATTGATTTAGGGCGAGAACATCATTACCTCGCCAGGCAGCAGTCGAATGGTGGAGGAGCCCACGGAAGGGGCTGTGGGCGTGCCTCCGTTGTTTTTGAGCGTCATGCCGAAGCGCTTGTTGGCTTTGCCTTGTTCGGCGGACTGGTAATACAAGGTGTCCAATGGCGCGGGTGCCGTGGTTTGGGCGACGCCGTTGCGGAACACCTGGAGCCCGAAGGGCACGTTGCCGAAAACGACCTTCAGCTCGCTGAATTCCAGCGCGACGTTGTAGGGATTGTGCAGCGTGACGACCGGTGTGTAGAGCAGGTGGAGCAGGTAATCATACGAAGATCCCGCGAAGTTCCCCCCCCACGGGTTGTGAATCACCGAGCCTACTGCGGTTTCCTGCGCTTTGGTCCCCGGCACTTTCGGGGTCGTGTCACTGACTTTCGGATAGTTGTAAATATCCCGGGTCAGCAGGCTGAAGACCAATTGAACCTTGGCGACGGTGGGCATGAGGACGACTCCCGCAGGTGGTGTCAGATTGATGGTTCCGGGAGTCCCTGATGTCGGGTCCGAACCGGTGGCCGCGTTCCAGTTCGAAGGGCCCTGGGCCTTGAGAACGGGAACTCCATCCAAGTTCGAGAGTCGGGCTGAATCGTTGTAAATGCGGGCGTATTGCTTCAAGGATTCCCAAGTGGGATCGGAGGGACCTGTCATGCCCAGCCGCGAATTGTAAACGCCTTTGCCGACAGTGCTATTCCCGGCATAAGGAGCGGGCAGGTTCGTGGTATTGGTGATTAGGCTGAGGTCCTCCTTGAGTCCTCCAATGGCGGTATCGGTGAGAAGGCCGACGGACGAGGATGTCACGTCGTGGGTGAGCGGCTTGAGCGAGGTTCCGGTTCCCGAAGCAAGACTCTCGGCGGCAAGTCCCAAGTTAAGTCGGGTTATTCCCTTTTCGAGAGTGGTGAATCCGGTCGAACCTTGAAGGAAGAGTGGCCGCCCGAGCGCTCCGAGGGGGCGTTTGGTCTTGTCGAGGGAGTCGGGAATCGCTGCGGCATTCGGGCGCTCGCCGGATCCGAGTTGGGCGCTCTGCATGCCTTTGGTGGTGGCGTCGTCCACAAACGGCGTGTTGATCCGGACCTTGACGCCTTCATCCATGACCGCCCAAGCCAAGGCCCCGCGCGAGGGCGATGTCGGAATCTTGGTGGCGACCACGATGTCGGTTGCCGTCGCGGTAGTGCCGAGCGACCCCTTGTCCCACAGCGCCACCGCGGGAGCCGGGCTGCCGGTGGTGGCCAAAGTAGTGTTTTTTGCGAAATCGACCTGGCTTGCCTTGTTGTCGAGACTGGAAGTCAACCAACCGAGGAATTTCGCGTCGCGGGCGGCTTTCTCATACTCTGCAGGTGAGGGTGGATTGGTAGCTTTGATGTCCCAAGATTTCCAAACTCCCGTAAGGCGGGGATTTTTGGATTTTGTTGCCGGGTCGGTATCGAAAATGTCCGCTCTGGCCGTAATCCGCTGGTCAGGACCGGCGTTTTTCTGGACCTCGCCGATGGCCATCATCAGAGCGAGCTTTGCGTTGCTCCGGGCCGTTGCCATTGCATCTCCCTGGCTTGATGCGCGCAAAGAGATGCTGGACAATGTCAAAAGCCCGACCGCGATAATCGTCAGCAGAATCATCAGGGATAATGTGACGACCAAGGCAAAGCCCCCGTTGTTCGCGTTCTTTGGTTTAGACTTCATGGGTTTGAACGTTCACGCAACAAGAGACGCGGACTGTTGTCATTACAATACAAATACAAGCCTCCACCTGAGCGGGCATCAAACAAAATACACTGTATTTTCAAAATTGGTCAGTCCGCGCATCGTCACTTTGTCCCCTTCGAGAGGTCAGCTGCGGTGATCGATTCAGGGAATTTTTGAGGGGACGACCTGGGACGGCGATATGGCTGGATGAAATCGGAGCCACCCGGCTGGTGGATCCCCGTGGTTCAAACCGAGGACATCCGTTCGAACGCCACTGATCCCGTCCACAATTCTCCGCCATGGACTTTTTAAGTCATTCAATAGGGATCCTGGTTACGGTTCGGTCTCAAACGGCCTGCAAGAGAGGTAGGGGACTGACTGACCTAGGGCTCGAAGCCTTGTCCTGAAGCAATTCGGGTTGTCCCACCTCTCCCACAAGCAAATGGATGGGCATCTACCATAACACTCGTAGAAGAGCCCTAAAAGCGATCATACGAGTCCCGAATTTCA
>JANOKL010000429.1:0-5022 GCA_031419215.1 Luteolibacter sp.
AGACGGGCCAATCGGTGCCGAACATGACGCGGCCGGGGCCGAAGAGGGTGAGGGTTTCCTCGACGTAGGCCTGGAGGGTGGCGTGGTCGAGTTCGGCGTCGAGGACTTCGGTGACCATGCCGGAGAGTTTGACGCCGGTGAGGTTCTCCCGCTTCGCGAGTTCGACCATGCCAGCTTTCCAGGCGGGGTCGATCCGGCCCTTGAGGATTTCCGGCTTGGCGATGTGGTCGAGGATGATCGGCAGGTCCGGTTGGCGATCGACGAGCTGGATGGCGACGGGAAGCTGCTGTTGGAAAATCAGCAGATCGTAGCGCAGGCCGAAGGACGGCAGCAGGGCGAGACCGCGATGGAAGTCGTCGCGCAGGAAATACTCGTCGGGTTCCTCCTGAAGCACGTGACGCACGCCCTTGAGCTTCGGATGCGGGGAAAGGCGTTCGAGGTCCTTTCCGACCCCTTCATCGATCAAGGGCACCCAGCCGACCACGCCTTGGATGAGCGGGGATTGGTCGGCCAACGATAGCAGCCAATCGGATTCCTCGATCACCTGTCGCGCCTGCACGACGACCGTCCCACTGACTCCCGCCGCGCTGGTGGCGGCGGCGAGTTCGGGCAGGAGCTGGTCCTGCGCAAGCGGGCTGCCCGGCGGGATCCAGTCGTATTCGTCGGTGGAGTAACGCCAGAGGTGATGGTGGGAATCGATCACAGGAACAGCGGCTTCATGTGGCGGTCGAAGAGGTTGCCGGTGACGTTCTTCGCCACGATGGCCTCGTTCGCTTTCAGGGCATCGAGGTAGGTGTCGCCAAGCTGGGCCGCGACCTTGAAGCCGACGTGGAGGAGCTGGCGGAAATGGGCGTTGTAGAGCGGATTTGACTGATCGTGGCGGAGCGCGCCGGTGAACTGGTCGCTGGTCCAGCGGTTGACCTCCTCGGCGGAGGGAAGCTTCGAGTCGTCGATGTCGATGACCGTGGCGTAGGGCTCGCAGAGGGCTTCCTTTTTCGAAAGCGCGGTGGCGTAGATCTGCTTGGCGAGTTCGAGAGCGGCTCCATCGGCTTCGGCCAGTCCGATGACTTCCTCCAGCCAGGTCGTGCCGGCGGTCTTGATGTGGAGGCCGGCTCCGGTGCGGGCGAGGGCGCGGCGGATGGCCGGGTAAATCGAGAACTTGTCGGAACCGGAATGGACCGAGAGCTTCAAACTACTAGGCAAACCGTAGGCGGAAATGGCGTGGGCGATGACGGCGAGGACGACGTTGAATTCCTTTTCGACGGCGGCGACATCGCCGACGTAATCGACGCCCTTGTTGAAGCGGCCGGTGAACTTGGGCGCGATGGTCTGGATCGGGATGCCCTGATCGGCGATGGCGGCGAGGATGACGAGCAGCTCGGGCGGGGTCTGCGGCTTGTCGGTCTCGTCCATCGAAACCTCGGTCACGAAGTCGTCGCTGCCGCCCTTGGCCTCGACGATGTGGCGGTAGATCGCTCCGGCCTTCTGGGTGGCCTTGAGGAACTGGTTGGCCGTCTTCTCGATGTCGGCGCGGGTGATTTCAAAGGGGGCGTCGATGCCTGCGATGGAGACCGTGCCGAGAAGTTCGGGGTGCTTCGCGATGAATGCCTCGATGTCGGCCGGATCGGCGGCCTCGCCAATGTCATCAGCCACGTCGAGGGTGAAGAAATCACAGGGCGCGACGAAGCGATCGACCGTCTTCAGGTTGATGTGGTCGGCATCGAGCAGATACGGCTGGGTCCAGCCCAGATCGGCCACGGCCTTGTCGGCGGCGGCGCGGGTGCCGGAGGGTTCGGAGCCGATGATCAGGTGCTCGCGGTTCGACTTGTTCCAGACAGGAACGAGGTCAACTCCGGCCTGCTCGGCAAGCTGGAAGGCGGCGAGCTGCGAGGCGGCCTGGTGGGCGAAACGATCGCCGACGCCGAAGGTGAATTTGGGGCAAGATTTCATGAGAATGACGAATGAGGAATTTCCGAATGACGAAGAAGAGGTTCTGGGGTTTCGAATTTCAGGTTTCGAATTTCGATTTTTCTCAATTCACTTCGATGATGACCTTGATGGCTCCGAGGGTGGGGTCGGTGAATTGGGCGAAGCCGGTGGGGACGTCGTCGAAGGCGAGGCGGTGGGTGATCCAGAGGTCGGTGTTGATTTTCCCGGTGGCGATGAGGTCGATGATTTTCCCGAAGTCGGCGGGCAGGGCGTTTCGCGAGGCGAGCAGGGTCAGTTCGCGGCGGTGAAGGATGGGCGCGTGTGGGAAACTGAGTTCCTGGGTGGTGATGCCGACATAGACCACGCGACCGGTGAAGGCGGCGTATTCGAAGCAGGTGGACATCGATTTGGCGGAGCCGGTGGCATTGATGATCACGTCGGCGAGCTGGCCTCCGGTGACGGCTTCGAGTTCGGCGAGGTGCGAGCCATCGGGCTTCGGCTGGATCGTGTGGCGGATGCCGAGGTTTTCCCGGCAGAAGGCGAGGCGGCTCTCGACCATGTCCATCACGATCACGTTGAGGTCCATGAGTTTCAGGAACTCCAGGCAGGCGAGGCCGATCGGTCCCGCGCCGATCACGAGGACGGATTCGCCGGGCTGCGGGTTGCCGCGTTGGACGGCGTGGTAGCCGATGGCGAGGGTCTCGACGAGGGCGAGCTGGTCGTAGGAAAGGTGGTTGCCGGGGTGGAGTTTCCGGGCCGGGCAGATCCAGGAATCGCGCAGTCCGCCGTCGGTATGGACGCCGAGGACCTGCACGCCGGGGCAGCAGTTCGACGAGCCCTTGCGGCTGGTGGCGGAGTCCGGGTTGTTGACGTAGGGCTCCAGCGAGCACTTGTCGCCGGGCTTCACGTTGGTCACGTCCGGGCCGACCGCGAGCACTTCGAGGCCGAGTTCATGGCCGGGGATGCGCGGGTAGGAAAAGAACGGCATCTTTCCAAGGTAGCCGGAAAGATCGGTCCCGCAGATGCCCATGCGATGGGTGCGGACGAGGGCCTCGCCCGGGCCGGGTGCGGGCGGTTCGGGAAGCTCGATGACGTTGATTTCCTTCGGCTGGGTGAATTGGATCGCTTTCATCGGATCAGTTGTTTTCAGGCAGCCCTTCGAGGTGGCCGAGGTTTCTAACAGGAGCGAAGATCGCCTGGACTTCTGCGAGCAGGGCGGGGTCGAGCGGCTTGTCCATCCACTCGGCCCACTTGCGGATGTTGTCCGGATTCGCGGAGCCGGAAACGGTGGTGGCGATGTCCTCGTTGGCGAGGCAGAACTGGAGGGCGAGTTGGGCGATATCCACGCCCTGCGAATCGCAAAGCGCGGCGGCGGCGCGGGCGGCGGCTTTCACTTCCTCGGGCTCCTTCAGCCAGGCGGGAAGGGGAGCATTTGTTAGAAGTCGCGCGGAGAATGGCCCGGCATTCATCACGCCAATGTTCTTTTCCTTCAATCGCGGGATCAGCTCGTCGGCGAGGCGCGTGTTCTGGAGCGTGTACTGGTTGTAGGAAAGGATGCAGTCGACGTCGGCGTGATCGAGAACCGTGTGGAAGGCCTTCATCGGGTAGCAGGAAAACCCGACGGCCCGGACTTTTCCCTGCTTCTTCAACTTCAACACGGCGGGCAACGTTTCCTCCCAGATCTGCTGGAGCGGCACGAACTCGACATCGTGCAGCAGCAAGACGTCGAGATAGTCGGTGCCGAGGCGCTGGAGCGAGACGTGGAGGGATTCCGCGACGCGCTTGGCGGAGAAATCGAAATGCACGTCCGAGTAACGGCCGAGCTTGCTGCCTAGCAGGTAGTTCCCGCGCGGGATTCCTTTCAACCCGAGGCCGAGCATGATCTCCGACATCCCGCGGCCGTAGAACGGCGAGGTGTCGATAAAGTTCATGCCGAGTTCGATGGCCGTCTTGGTGGACTGCATCGCCTCGTCGAGGGTGATGGAGCGGAACTCCGCGCCGAGCGAGGAGGCGCCGAATGATAGAATGGGCAGGTCGATACCGGTGTTGCCGAGTGGGCGGGTCTTCATGTTAGAGCAGGGAGAGGATGGAAGAAATCGTCTGGCGGGCGGCGGCTTCGGGGTTGGGCAGGGGAAGGATTTCGGCGGAGAGATAACCCGAGTAGCGGATTTCGCGCAACGCCGCAATTGCCCCAGCCGCGTCTGTATGGCCGAAGCCCATCGCCTGGCGGTTGGAGTCCGCGAAATGGACGTGCCCGATGTGGCGACCCGACTCGCGGATGGCGGCAGCGAGATCGCGCTCCTCGATGTTCATGTGGAAGAGGTCGGCGAGGAGCACGACGTTTTTGAGGTCATGCTGTTCGAGAAACCGCGCCGCGTCGCCGAGGCGGTTGAAAAGATTCGTCTCGTAGCGGTTCAGTGGCTCGTAAATGAACGGCACTCCGTGGGTCGCCGCGCGTTCGCCACAGCGGCGGAGGCCGGCGGCTAGCAGATCGAACGAGCCGCGTCCCTGCATCGAGCCGAGGATCGCCGGCGCGTCCAACCGGCCGCCGAAGTCGATCATCGAAAACACGAAATCCATGGCCGCCTCGCGCTTTTCTTCGCAGGCATCGGTGATGGACAACCCGTGGCGCAGCATCCCGGCACCGGTGCCGACAGCGGCGATCGCCAGGCCGTGCCCGGCGGCCAGCGATTTCACATCCTCCACCGAGACGAAATCGGGACCGGGCAGAAACAACTCCACCGCATCGAATCCGAGCGATGCGGCGGTGGCGAAGGCTTCCGGCAAGGGCGTTCGCAGGACGAACGGGCCGGCGAGGGCTTCGGGGACTTGAGAGAGAGTGATGGCGGTTCTCATCGTGAATTTCGGTCCCGGATTCCTACACGCGAGGTGCGCGGGTGAGCACGTAAAAAAACCAGATCATTCAGAATCAGTGATCGAAAATGCCACCACGATCATTTCAATTCCCGCCGTGTCTTTTCGCGAAGTTGAGGATCCGAGATCAAGTCGATCCATAGCTGAAGGGTGTCGGGCGCTGAATCCCGTTCCCCGCGGATCATGGCTCTGATGCCGAAATCGCGCCCGGCGCCCGCA
>JANOKL010000430.1:0-1223 GCA_031419215.1 Luteolibacter sp.
CCTGCACCGTGCCTGCGCCACCGGGAAAGATCACAAAGCCGTCCGAATTCTCGATCATCACCTCCATGCGGGTGTAAATATCCGGCCGCAGCCAGAAGCTCGAAAGTCCGTCCGGCAGGCCTTCCAGCTCGATGATGTGCGGCACGTTGGAACCACCGGTCCAGCCGCCCGCTTCCACCGAGCCCTTCACCACCGCACCCATGATACCGGAGCGACCTGCACCCGACACGCAGCCGAGGTTGTTCTGCGCCAGCCGCCGGCCGAGTTCCTCACCATCCTCCAGATACGAGGCCTCTTCCAGCGTGGCGGAGCAGAACACGCAGATGTTTCCGGCATGATTGGCGGGCAGAGGAGTTTCAAAGGAAGTCGTGTTGCTTTCCCCGATCTTCTCGCGACCGACATCCGGCACTCCCTGCTCCCGGGCGTTCTCAAGGATCTCGATGACCTGGTCCGACGAGTCCGCCGAGAGCAGGTAGTCGCGGTAGTTCTGCTTGATCGTCCCCATCTTGTTGAGGTGATCCAGCACGGAAAACAGCGGGTCCCAGGTAAAGTCGGAGTTCAGCACCACCGTCGGCTTGCCCGCCAGATGCTTGTCGAGCGTCTGGTAACCGACGAAGATCGAAATCGCCTTGAACATGTCCTCCAGGGTCGCACCCGGGGTGAACACAAAAGCATCCGATTCAACGATCTTCCGCTCGATGTTGGACAGCGTGATCTGCTGGTCGCCGTTGGAATTGTAGATGTCCCAGCCTCCACTGAAGAGCAGGTAGAGCAAGCGGGCACGGGTGGAGCGGCTTGGATCGTTTTCGCCAAGGACGGTTCCGGAAAGTCTGACTTTAGGCATGGTTTTCGCTGAGGTATCTGGTCATTTAAGCAATCGGCGTGCCGTGATGCCACAGCTCGTTTTCTCCAATCCTGTCACACTCATCCACACATGGACCCTTTCATGCAAGCCGCGATCAACGAAGCCCGGGCCGGATTCGACGAGGGAGGCATCCCCATCGGCAGCGTCATCGTGCGCGACGGCCTGATCCTCGGCCGCGGTCACAACCGCCGCATGCAGGAGGGAAATCCCGTCCTCCACGGCGAAATGGACGCCCTCCAGAACGCCGGACGCCTCCCCGCGCACATCTATCGCGAGTGTACCCTCTACACCACCCTTTCCCCCTGCCCGATGTGCTCGGGAGCGATTCTTCTATACGGGATACCCCGCGTCGTCATCG
>JANOKL010000431.1:0-1290 GCA_031419215.1 Luteolibacter sp.
GCCGGCGCCGATCTCGCCGGAGTAGGGGCGACCGTAGAGGTCGATCAGTTCATTCCGGTAGGCGCGTTCCTGCTCCACGAGGCCGGTGTTATATTCATCGAGACTGTTTTCCTGATTGCGCAGGGCTCCGGTCATGACGGCGGCCTGGTTGAAGGCTCCGGCGGCGTTGTTCAAGGCGGTGAGGGCACGTTCGGCGATTTGCTGATAGTGCGAGGCTCCGCCGCCTTCGAGGATGTCGATCAGGATCTTGGCCGGAGCGATGTCGAAGGCGATGGCGCCGGGGCTGAGGCCGAGGGGATTGAGCCGGGCATTTGCGCTGTCCATGGTGGTCTGGAAGGCGGCGGCCATGGTGGCGAGTTCCGCGATTTCCGGCACGGTGGTGCGGTCGATTTTTTGAATCCCGGTGTTCACGTTGTCCACCACGGGCAGGAGGGAATTCGCCACGGCCCAGTGATAGAGGGAGCCCTGGGTGCTGCGGCTGACCCATTCGTCCACGCCCTGGCTGCTGGTGGTCGGGTTTTTATCGCGGAAGTGGGTCCAGCCGCTGGCGGGATCATCTTTGTATTGCTGGCGCCAGGTGAGAGCGATGATCTGCTGGGCGGTGCGGGCGACGTTGCCGGCGGCGGCGGCGAATTTCCGTTCGTCGAAGTAGTCCACGGTGACGGGCTGGCCGAGCACGGTGACGGTCTCCGGGCGGGTGGGCCAGGAGAAGTTCCGGTTGGTCAGGAGCTTGTAGTATCCGGTGAGGGCGGTGAGGTAGTGGCCGTAGGCATCGCCATGGCCCTGGGGGAACATGCGCTGGGCATCGGAGGCATCGATCACGCCGTTGGCGGTGCTGCTGCCCACTTTTTCCTTGATGTTATAGTTCAAGGCATAGATGGCCTCGCCGCTGTTGATGCCCCGGGTGTAGTTCCAGTAAAGGCGGTTATAAGCCGGGCCGACGGTGACGCCGGTGCCTAGACCGGAGCTGCGTCCCCGGAGGAGGGCCAACTCTTCATCGAGCGAGCTGGCGACCTGGCCTTCGAAGGAGAAGCGGCTGGTATTGACAGTGGCGGCACTGCCTTCGTCATCGATGGAAATGGTAGGATTCGCGGCATCGGCGTAGGCTTCGTGGCCGAGCAAGGTGTAGAGATCGTTGAGATAGCCGGCAGCGAGGATGAGCGCGTTGTTGGTGTCGGGGTCGTTGGTATTGGCGTCGATGCTCATCGACTTGGCGCGGTTGAGCACGGTTTCGTAGATTTCGATCAAGCCGACGTCGTTGATGTTTCCTAACGTTAGGGCGATGTCGCC
>JANOKL010000432.1:0-3249 GCA_031419215.1 Luteolibacter sp.
TCGAACGTCCAACATTGAACATCGAAGAAGACTAGCCTTGTGTGAGCCCGTTACCAGTTCTCGATGTTTGTTGGCTTGTGCGCCGGGTCTTTGCAAGGGGCGACGAGAGTTCCGACCGGAGGAATCGTGGTGGTGTAGGAATAGGCACCAGGTCCATGGACAGGACAACTGGGCGTTTTCTCGATGAAGTTTCCCGGACCCATGATTTTGGTCCAGTCGATCGGGTCACCGATTTTGAGGGAGTTCATGTTCTCATAGGATCGCACTGCCTGCTGGAGGTTACGCTGCTGCATGACGCAGCCCGCCCGATCGTTGCCTTGGTTAGGAGTCAGAAGTTCGTTGCACCAGGAATAGATCACGAACAGAGGAATTGGCAGCATGATCACCCAGAAGACGATCCTGACTGGTGTGAAGTAGCCGGACGTCTTCATGGAGTTTCCCGGCCTTCCAGGATCGCTTTCGAAAAGGGGTCACCAGCTTCAGCAAATTCATGGAGATGCTGGAGGGCAAACGCTTGGACTGATCGACTGGGATTCTTTAGGGCGGATCTGGCGATGGCTGGACTTGGTGACCGGAGAAGCAAAATGATCGCTTCGTCGGGCTCTGCACTTGGAAGGAAGTCGATCAACTCTTTCTCGATGTCTCTGGATATGCCGATCCAATCTGAGACGGAATTTGCTCCCTGATGTCGTTCACTGAAGCTCTGATCAAAGCTTGTTTGATCAGAGCTCCTAAACCTTTTCGGCGTGGGATTCTGCCGTTCCGCGAACTCCTCTTGAAGCCTGCTGATGGAAGGCCGATAGCCTATTCGAACCATGAACACACAGTATCGAAAAGCCCCCTAGAGTAAAGCCCTGTTCCTTTGTGTTCTCTGTGCCCGTTGTGGTTAAACCCTCTTCCTCTCAAGCCACTTGGAAAGCCGCCGCCTGCTCGAGCGTCAGCTCGATGAACTTCCAGGGCAATCCATGTTCATTCAGGTCGGCCATGAAGGGATCGGGGTCGTATTGCTCCATGTTCCAGACGCCGGGCTTCCGCCATTTTCCTTCCAGCATCATCTTCGCGCCGATCATGGCCGGGACGCCGGTGGTGTAGGAAATGGCTTGCGAGCCGACTTCCGCGAAGCAGGCCTCGTGGTCGCAGATGTTGTAGATGTAGATCGCCTTCGGCTGGCCGTTCTTGATGCCGGTGATGACGTTGCCGATGCAGGTCTTGCCCTTGGTGGACTTGCCAAGGTCGCCGGGGTCGGGGAGGACAGCCTTGAGGAACTGAAGGGGGATGATTTCGACGCCGTTGTAAATGACGGGGTCGATGCGGGTCATGCCGACGTTCTGGAGCACTTCGAGGTGCTTGAGGTAGTTCGGCGAGAACGACATCCAGAACTGGGCGCGCTTGATCGTGGGGATGTGCTTCACGAGGGATTCGAGTTCCTCGTGATACATGCGGTAGATTTCAAAGGTGCCGACTTCCTGCGGGCAGGTGAAAGCCTGGTGCTTCGACATCGGCGCGGTTTCGACGAAGGCACCGTCTTCCCAGTGGCGACACTCGGCGGTGACCTCGCGGATGTTGATCTCCGGGTTGAAATTGGTGGCGAAGGCCTTGCCGTGGTTGCCGCCGTTGACGTCGATGATGTCGAGGGTATGGATCTCGTCGAAGTGGTGCTTGAGCGCCCAGGCGGTGAAAACGTTGGTCACGCCGGGGTCGAAACCGGAGCCGAGCAGGGCGGAGCGACCGGCGGAAAGCCACTGGTCCTGGAGCGCCCATTGCCAGGAGTATTCGAACTTGGCGACGTCCTTCGGTTCGTAGTTCGCGGTGTCGAGGTAGTCGACCCCGGCCCGGATGCAGGCGTCCATGAGGGTGAGGTCCTGGTAGGGCAGGGCGACGTTGATGACGAGGGTGGCACGGGTTTTCCGGATCAGCTCGGCGGTCTGGACCGGGTCATCGGCATCGACCTGGGCAGTGGCGATGTCGCGGCCGGTGCGGAGCTTCACCTCGGCGGCGATGGCGTCGCACTTCGACTTGGTGCGGGAGGCGAGGGTGATTTCCCCGAAGACGGAGGGGACCATGGCGCATTTGTGAGCGACGACGCTGCCGACGCCGCCGGCGCCGATGAGGAGGACCTTGTTCATAGAATGATGGGCTAGGGGTGGGAAAAAGCGGGCCTGCTGGCAAGGATTTCCCCCGAAATGGGCGGCAAGAACGATCTTTTACAGGCAACTTTTCCGTCGCGTGGAGTTTTTAACACTGACAGGCTGCCGCAGCGCAGCCCCTGCCACCTCACTTTCCAAACGAATGAAAACCACCCGCAATCCTCAGATCCGCCGCCGCAACAGCGGTTTCACCCTCCTCGAAATGGTCATCGTGCTCGGGATCATCGCCATGATCCTCGGCGGTGCGATCTTCGCCATGCGCGGCATTTCCGGATCGGCGAAAGTCAGCCAGACGAATGCCGACTTCAAGTCGATCCAGAACGCGCTCGACATGTACAAGCTCAACGCCGGCAACTACCCGACGACCGGCCAGGGCCTGAAGGCGCTGATGGAGAAGCCCACCAGCGCCCCGAAGCCAGCCCGCTGGAGCCAGATCATGAAGACCGAGTCACTTGATCCGTGGAAGAATCCCTACGGCTACAAGTTCCCCGGTAGAAAGAACGCGAACGAGCCGGAAATCATCAGCAAGGGCGAGGACGGCATCGAAGGAAACGAGGATGATCTCAGCAGCCAGGACGACTGATCGCGCACGCGGCGGTTTCTCGCTGATGGAGATCGTCATGGTGCTGGCCATCGCCGCGATGGTCATGGGTGGAGCGGTGGGTCTGATGATCTACCACTCCTCCGAGAGTGAACTGCGTCGCGTCTCCACGGAGATCGAGGTCCTCGCGAAACAGGCCCGCACCATTTCCCTCCTCCAGCAGAAGCCCTACGCCGTTCAGTTCGTGCCCGGAAAAGTCCTGCTCCTGCCGCTCGCGGAGATCACCGGGATCATCGAGACCACCGGGTCGCCTTCCGAGGAACCCGATGAGTCCAGCGCCCAAGCCAATGCGCCGATCCACAAGGAGATCACCCTCAAGGAAGGCATGGCACTCAGCGTCCGCCGCTGGGCCACCGAGGAGTTCATGGAGCCCGAGGAGAAAAAGTCACAGGTCTGGCGCTTCGACCCGAACGGACTTTGCGAGCCGCTCACCCTCCGTCTGGTCTACGACGGCAGCACGATGGAAAACGACTTCCACCCCCTGACCGCCGCCATCCGGGA
>JANOKL010000433.1:0-7082 GCA_031419215.1 Luteolibacter sp.
GTTACCCTCCAGGACTTGGTGCCGGAGTCGTTTGTGAATTCCAAAAGCTTGAAAAATCGCTCCTTTTTGGGCCGGGCCATGGTGCATTTTTGGCAACTATTGTGGCAACTGCCAAGAAATTCAAAAATTTAAACTCATATAATACTGGAAATCAGATACATGAATCAATAAATTGATTCGTTCGCAATGAAGAGGTCAGGAGTTCGAATCTCCTATGCTCCACTTCGCCCTAATCAACGGGCTGGTGGTAAACGGAAATTTCGGAGGCAAATCCGGCAGCGAATTGGATTGGCCAAACTCCGAACAATCCTTAGCCTGCCCATCCCCTGTGGGAAAACTTGATCATGGCAACGGAAGCATTGGAACTGGCAAAGGCCTGCGCAAAGGCGGCGGATGAAATTCAGGCGGAGAACATCCGCCTCTGGGACCTCCGCGGGGTGTCCAACCTGACGGACTTCATGATGGTGTGCTCCGGCTCGTCGATGCCGCACCTGCGGGCAATCATGCGCGACGTCTCTGCCTTTGTGGAGGAGTGGACCGGTGAGAATCCGGTCAACGCCGAAGGAAAGGCCGACTCCCGCTGGGTGGTGCTCGATTACATCAACGTGATGGTCCACATCATGCACGACGAACTCCGCGACTACTACGGCCTGGAAAAACTCTGGGGTGACGCGAAAGAAGTGCAGTGGAAGGTGGAAGCCTGATTTTCACCTCCGGGCATGAGGATCGAGGTCATCAACACCGGCACCGAACTCGTGCTCGGCAATACGCTGAACACGCATGGCGCATGGTTCGGCCGTGAGCTTTTCAAACTCGGACTGCGGATCGAGCGTCAAACGACGGTCCCGGATGGCGATGCGATCCGTGAATCCCTTTCGGAAGCCGTTTCACGTGCCGATGTGGTGATCGTGACGGGTGGACTCGGCCCGACAAGTGATGACCTGACGCGGGAAGTCACTGCCGAGGTGCTGGGCATCGACCTGATCATGGATCAAGCGGTGTTGGCTGGTCTCGGACACTTTTTCATGATCCGCAATCGCCCAATGGCGGATGCCAACCGCAAGCAGGCGCTGGTGCCTGTCGGTGCCGATGTCCTGCCAAATCCAAACGGCACGGCCCCGGGCGTGTATGTTCCACCGCGGCTCAATGGCCGTGGCCATGCGGCGGTCTTCCTGCTGCCAGGTCCGCCTCGCGAGCTTCACCCGATGTTTCGCGAGGAGGTCGTTCCGCGTCTCAAGGCCATCGCCGGAGTCGAAGTGGCGGCAGGATGCACCGAACTCAAGTTCACGGGTGTCGGCGAAAGCGATTTTCATCAGGGCATAGACGCGCGTCTTGCGGAGATCGAGGGATTGGAAATCGGCTACTGTGCCCACGTCGGTGAGGTGGACCTGCGCTTGATCGGAACGGATGACGCGCGCGCAGCGGGCAGGGCGATCGCTTTGGCCGAGTTCGGACAATTTTTGATCAACGATGACGGTCGATCGCTGGAGGAAACCGTGATCCGACTGTTCACCGCGAAAGGCTGGACCATCGCGACGGCGGAAAGCTGCACCGGCGGACTCATTTCCAGCCGGCTCACCGATGTGGCCGGCTCCAGCGCGGTCTTCACCCACGGCTTCATCACCTACGCCAACGAGGCGAAGCGCGACGTGCTCGGAGTCGATGAAGCGTTGATCGAGCTTCACGGCGCAGTCAGCGAGGAAGTCGCCCGTGCGATGGCGGAAGGCGCATTGAGGGTGAGCGGCGCAAACGCCGCAGTGGCGGTGACTGGCATCGCCGGACCGGGCGGTGGCAGCGATGATAAGCCTGTCGGCACCGTCTGGCTCGCATGGGCCGTTAAAGGAGGCGACACCAAAGCGATCCGCGGCTTCCATCCGCGCAATCGGAAGGACTTCAAGCTGGCGGTCAGTCAGGGCGCGCTCGATGGACTGAGGCGCCTGGTTCTGGAATAACTCCAGACGTCGAACGCGGGATGCGACTCAATCTGCTCCCGTTGCGGGAACCGGTCTTCGAATTCAGGAAATCGGGTGTCACCAGGAAAGTCTTCGTGAAGGCGTGAGACCAGCAGCTCATCGGTTAGATCGAGGAAGGCTGAGTAAACCTCCGCGCCGCCGATGATGAAAACGGTGCCATCCAGGCCGTCAAGTGTCGTGAGATCGGCGGGCTCGTGGATCGACTCGACCCCCGGCACGGCCCAGTTGCGATCACGGGTCAGCACAATGTTGCGGCGCTTCGGCAGCGGTCTTCCGATCGATTCGTAGGTCTTTCTGCCCATGACGATCGGATGACCGGAAGTCGTGCGCTTGAAGAACGCGAGGTCCTCCGGCAGGTGCCAGGGCAGGGTGCCATCACGACCAATGATGCGGTCCGAGGTCATGGCGACGATGGCGACAAGGCGGGTCATCAGGAGTTGGAGTTGTCGGAATCATAGTGGAAGCGATGAAGCAGTCGATGGGCGACCGGAGTCAGCAGCATGCCGGTGACGGCGATGAAGACGAGGCCTGAGAAGAGCGCGTAGCTGCCGGCGAAAAGTTTTCCGGCTTCGGTTTTCATTTCATTCACCGGGCCCATGCCGCCAAGGATCATCGAGGCGTTGAGGTACGAGTCCATCCAGGAAAGGTGCTCAAGTAGATGGTAACCTAGCATGCCGATGAACAGGACCCCTCCGATGAAGAGCAGAGCCAAGGAGGCGCGACCTAGAATTCGGAACAGGAATTGCCGATGGCTGAGCGGTTGCTCGCTACGATGTTCATAGTCGATCATCATACGGCGATCGGAGCCTTGATGTGCGGATGGGGATCGTAGTTCTCCAGGCGGAAATCCTCGAAAGTGAAGCCATCGATGTCGCCCACCTCAGGATTGATCCACATCGTCGGCAGCGGCCGTGATTCGCGGGTGAGCTGAAGCTTCGCCTGTTCAAGGTGGTTGGCGTAGAGATGGAGATCGCCGAAGGTGTGGACGAAATCACGGGCCTCATAGCCGCAGACCTGGGCGATCATGAGGGTCATCAGCGCGTAGGAGGCGATGTTGAACGGCACGCCGAGAAACAGGTCTGCACTCCGCTGATAGAGCTGGCAGGAAAGTCCGGGTCTTCCATCGTTGACGGGTTCATGGACGTAGAACTGAAAGAGCAGATGGCAGGGCGGCAGGGCCATGCGGTCGATCTCGCCGACGTTCCAGGCGGAGACGATGTGGCGGCGTGAGTGGGGATTTCCCTTCAGACCATCAATGAGGAGCTTGATTTGATCGATCACCCGTCCGTCGTCGGTGGCCCACGCCCGCCATTGCTTTCCGTAAACAGGGCCGAGGTCGCCGTTTTCGTCGGCCCACTCATCCCAGATGGTCACGCCGTTCTCCTTGAGGTACGCGGTATTGGTTGCGCCCTTCAGGAACCAGAGCAGCTCGTGGATGATCGAGCGAAGGTGGAGTTTCTTCGTCGTCAGGCAGGGAAAGCCTTCACGCAGATCATAGCGGGCCTGGCGACCAAAGACCGAGAGCGTACCGGTGCCTGTGCGGTCGGATCGCGATTCGCCGTGCGCCAGCACGTCGCGGAGGAGTTCATGGTATTGGCGCATGGGGAAAGACTTTAGAATCCAGAGGCAAGAATCAAGAGTCAGAAGTCAATCTCCTGCGCCCGGAGAGCGGCGGAGGTTCTTTTTCACGGAAAGGATCCGCTTGTCTGCCACCGATTGCTGCTTGGAACGGCGGGACCGGCGGCGCTTCTGGCGGCGGGTCTTTTCCATTTCTTGCTGGCGGGCGGAGGCCTTGCCGAAGCGGATCTCGTCAAGCTTGTCGCAGAGCTCGCGGCGGGCCTGATAGCGGTTCAGCTCGCGGGAACGGTTGGCCTGACACTTGATCTCGATGCCGGTGGGCTCGTGCTTCAGGTAAACGCAGGAAGAGGTCTTGTTGATCTTCTGGCCACCGGACCCGGAGCCGAGGATGAATTTTTCGACCAGATCGGCCTCCGCGACGCCGAGCGCGGTCATGCGTTCCTCCAGCAGGGCCTGCTTGTCCGGACCGATCACGACGAGTGGACGCGTTGGGTGTAGGCGAGGGAAGCGTGTCGGACAATGGCCGCGACATCCCCCTCGGGTCTTGCAAACGGCGGCACGAACCACGGGTAGCTGCCAATCAGGTCTGTCACCACGGCGACCTCGCCATCGCAGTTTCCATTTCCGCAGCCGATGCCGATCGTCGGAACGGAAATCGCGGCGGTCAGCGACGCTGCTGTTAGAGGCACCACGCTTTCGAGAACAATGGCGAAAACGCCCGCTTCGATCAGGGCCAGCGCGCCTTCGAGAAGCGCTGCGCTTTGCTCCGGGGTCTTGCCTTTCTTGTGGTAACCACCTTCCTCGAGGACCCGCTGGGGTAACATGCCGAGATGCCCGCAAACCGGAATGCCGGCGGCGGTGATGGCGCGGACCTTTTCGGCTTGGCGGATGCCACCCTCGAGCTTCACGGCTTCGGCCCCGGCTTCGACGAGCAGGCGTGCATTTGCAAGCGCCTGCTCCGGGGTGTCGTAGCTGTGGATCGGCAGATCGGCGACCACCAGGGCCCGGGTCTTTGCTCGCGCGACCGCCGCCGTGTGATGCAGCATGTGTGCGAGCGTGACATGCGTGGTATCGGGAAAACCAAGCACCACCATGCCGAGCGAGTCTCCGACGAGCAGCAAATCGACCCCGGATTCATCGAGCAGGCGTGCGGTCGGGTAATCGTATACCGTGAGGGCCGCGATGGGCTTGTCGCCTTTTCGGGCGCGGAGGGCGGCGGATTTTTCGGGGCCGATCATGGGTTGATTCAAAGAAAAACTACCACGCGGCCTGCACCAAGGCGAGCGGGGCTTCGGTGGATTCAAGGTTGGTCAGATGCTCCTGGATCGTGACGGCATCTCCGGGCAGCACCAGCTCCGGGCGGATCTCGGCGAGGGGCTCCAGCACAAAGCGCCGGGAGGTGAGGCGGGGGTGGGGGAGTTTCAGAAGACCTGCGTCGAGTTGGAGGTCACCGAAGTAGAGGATGTCGAGGTCGATCACCCTCGGGGCGTTTGGCTGCGGCTGTGGCGTGCGGCCGAGCTTGAACTCGATTGCCTGGGTGAAATCCAGCAGATCAAAGGGCCCGCCATAAAAGGCGATCTCGATGACCGTGTTGTAGAAGTCCACGGAATCCGGCGGGCAATCCACCGGTTCCGTCTGATAGATTGGAGCTTGAAGAAACAGCGCGTCCGGAATGGCGATGCCTTTCAGCAGATCGCGCGCGGCCTGAAGGTTTGCGAGCTTGGAACCGAGATTCGATCCAAGGGCGATGCCGACCCGATAGATGGAGGATTGCGAGGAGTCAGGCACCGATCGGTGAGGCGGGAGTTACTTCAATCCAAGCACGTCCTGCATGTCGTAAACGCCCGGTTGCTGGCTGACGAGCCAGACAGAGGAGCGGACGGCACCTGCCGCAAAGGTGAGCCGTGAGCTGGCCTTGTGGGTCAGCTCCACGCGCTCGCCATCGGCGGCGAAGAGGACGGTGTGATCGCCGACGACGTCGCCGCCGCGAAGGGTGTGCATGCCGATCTCACGAGGCTTACGCGGGCCGATGTTGCCGAAGCGGCCATGCGCGATGTCATCCTCGTAGGAGGTGCCGGTTTCCTCGTTGAGGATTTCCAGCAGGCGTCGAGCAGTGCCGGACGGGGCATCGATCTTGTGCTTGTGGTGCATTTCCGTGACCTCGATATCGAAGCGGTCCTGCTTGAGGATCTGCGCGGCCTTGCGGGTCAGCCAGAACAGCGTGTTCACACCGACCGAGAAGTTCGGCGCATAGACGATCGGGAGGGTCTTTCCTGCCTCGTATATCGCGGCTCGCTCCTCGTTGGTGTGGCCGGTGGTGCCGATCACGAGACGCGTGCCATGCTTCAGCGCAGCCTCAAGGAGTTCCTTGGTGAACGAGTGGACGGTGAAATCAATCAGGCAGTTGGCGGGGGCGATCGCCTTGGTAAGGTCCTCACCCGCATCGTGGGTGGACACGATTTCGGCGGCCGGTTCAGCGGCCGCGGCTTGAAGGATGGCCTGGCCCATGCGGCCGGATTTGCCTGTGACGAGCAGCTTGATCATGAGATTATTCGTTTTCGGGGCGGAAGATGCCGTTGTAACCGGGTTGGTAGAGGGAAAATCCGAGCAAGGGAGCCATGGCTTCGAAGTGTTTGTCCACGGAATAGATACGGCAGTCGGCCTCGATCGTCAGCGTCGCGATGAGCACATCATTCCAAGGGACATTGAGTCCGGATTTGCGGAGCTTTGAGAAATTGTCGCCTGCCTTGCGCCAAAGCTTTTGATCGTTGCGGAGGTAGGGAATCAGTACCCACTCAGCTTGGAGGCGTGACCTCTCCGCCTGGCGGGCTCCTCCGAGAAACTCCATCTCCACGGGTCCACAGATGGTGGCCTCCATGACGGTCAGAAGCCCCACCATCGCCATCTTGACTTCAAGTTTGCCATCCTTGCGATGAAACTCAATCCAAGCACTGGTATCGACGAGCACCATGAAAATCAGCGGTCGCAAGCCTCCAACTCATCGTTGGTGAGAGGATAATCCCCGAATTCTCCCTCCATCACCTTGCGTGCATACTCGCTGACCTTTTTCCGCCTGAGGAAATCCGTGGCCGCTTTCACCACAGCAGGTCCCTTTTTGGTCTCGCCGGTGAACTTCATGACCTCTTCCAAAGTGGCCTCCTCAATGTCGATGGTGATTCTCATGCCAAAAATTTGAGTGAAAAAGATGAACAATCAATTCGATTTATCACCAAAAATCATCAATCAGCCAACTTAAATTCACGCAACAGAGCCGCGAGCTTGTCAGTGGCGTCGGCATTGAGCCCCACCAGTGGAAGACGAAATTCGTCGCTGCAATGCCCCATCAGCGCGGCGGCGGACTTGATTGGCACCGGATTCACGTCGAGCGACATGATGCCCTTCATCAGCGGGTAGGTCTTCTTGTGAAGCGCGGCTGCGGCGGTGAAATCCCCGGAGAGGCAGAGGTTCACCAGCTCCGTCATGGTCGCCGGAATGATGTTCGAGGTGACGGACACCAGCCCGATCGCACCG
>JANOKL010000434.1:0-2154 GCA_031419215.1 Luteolibacter sp.
TGTGGACGGAGACGTCCACAGCAATCCCAAGCGAGCTTGCTGTGGACGGAGACGTCCACGCTCCTTAAGTCAAACGAAGGCCGGAGCCATGTCGACCCGATCGTATTTCACGCCGTAGCGGTCGCAGAGGAGATTGGAGGAAATACGGCCACTCTCGTAGATGGTCGGCAGACCGGAGCCGGGATGCGTGCCGCCGCCGACGAGGTAGAGGTTTTCATAGCCCTTCATCCGGTTGTGCGGGCGGAGGTAGAGCATCTGGTCGAGCGTGTGGGAAAGGTTGAAGGTGGCCCCCATGAAGACATCAAGATCATCGCGCCAGCCATCGGGCGTGATGATGCGCTCTTCGATGATGTGGCTGCTGAGGTCCTTCATGCAGGTCATCTTCTCGATGCGGGCGATGACCTTGTCACGATACTCCTGGCGATGGGTTTCCCACTCGAAGCCGTTGCGACAGTTGATCGTGGGAACCAGCACGTAGATGCCGGACTTCCCCTCCGGTGCGACGAGCGGATCATTGATCGAGGAGTTCCGCACGTAAACGGACATGTCGTCGGAAACGCGGCTCTCGCTCTGGATGTCGCTGACATTTTTCCGGTAGTCGTCGGCAAAGATGATGTGGTGGTGGGGCTGGTCGCGGTAGATCGTGTCGAGCCCGAGGTAGAGCATGAACGTTGAGCAGGAATACTTCTTCCGCTCCAGCTTCTCCTTTGGCTGCGAGTGGCCGTTCATGAGAGAGGTCATCGCGTGGGCGTAGTCGGCATTGACGATCAAGTCGTCGCACGGGATGCACTCGCCATCGCCGGTCTCGACCGAGGTGGCGACGCCTTTTTGGAAATGGATCTGCTTGACCGAGGTGTTGAGCCGGAGGTGGCCACCATTCTCGGTGAAGACCTTCGCCATGGCTTTGGAGATTTTGCAAAGGCCGCCCTGGACGTGGTAGATGCCGTATTTGTACTCGATGTAGGAAAGGATGCTGAACAGCGCGGGGCAGCTCCAAGGCGACATGCCGAGATACTTCGCCTGGAAGGTGAAGGCGAGCTTCAGCCGGTCGTCCGCGAAGTAGCGCTCCAGCACATCGACCACGCTGCTGGCGGTGGCGACGTATGGAAAGGCCTTGAAAAGCGAAGTACTCAAGAAGGACTTCAATTCATGGTAAGGCCGCTGCAGGCAGGGGAAAATCAGCGAGAGCTTCTTCGCATGATCGTCCATGAAGCGCCGGTAGCCTTCGGCATGACCGGGGAAGGCTTTTTCGACATTGGCAGCCATCTTCTCGATGTCGGACGAGGTTTCCATCGAGACATCGCCCCAGGTCAGGCGCGTCATCGGATCGAGGAGGACGAGGTCGAGATAGTCATCCGCCTTTTTCCCGGCCTCGGCGAAGACCTCATCAAGCGTGAACTTTTGGTGCAGGAAGGTCGGGCCGGTGTCGAAGGAGAACTCTCCGACCTTCAGCTCGGCATTTCGACCGCCGACACGACCCTGCTTTTCCAAGATCGTGACATCGAAGCCTCGTCGCGCGAGAATCATGCCTGCCGTGAGGCCTCCGGGGCCCGCACCGATGATCACTATTCGTTTGTCCGTCATGATTTGTAAGAAACGGCGGATTGTTAGCCCGAATGCCGAACTGCGCTAACTTAAAGTGCACGAATCTTGCCATCTTGCCATCGGATCGCCAAAAAAAGCCCAAGCCCCATGGTCCGCACCCGTTTCGCCCCCAGCCCGACCGGACGCCTCCATCTGGGGCATGCCTACGCGGCGAAGGTCGCGCGGGATTTGGCGTTGGACGCCGGTGGGGAATTCCTGCTGCGCTTCGAGGACATCGACTCGGCACGGGTCCGCCCGGAGTATTTCACCGGGATCGAGGAAGATCTGGCGTGGCTGGGGCTGACGTGGAATGGTGAGCTGCTTCGACAAATGGAGCGACTGCCAGCCTACGATGCCGCCTTGCATGAGCTGCGTGAATCCGGCGTCGTCTACCCCTGTTTCTGCACACGTCGGGAGATCGACGAGGAAATCGCCCGCATGCGTGGAGCACCACAAGGGCCGGAAGGCCCGCTTTATCCGGGGATCTGCCGGAAGCTTTCCCAAACGGAGTGCGAGGAGAGAATCTCCGGCGGGCTGCCGTTCAGTTGGCGACTGGATGCGGCAAAGGCG
>JANOKL010000435.1:0-5064 GCA_031419215.1 Luteolibacter sp.
CGCTGCTCCTCATCGACATTCAGAACGACTTCCTTCCCGGCGGCGCGCTCGCCGTGCCGGGAGGTGACGAGATCATTCCCCTTGTGAACGCGCTGATGGCGGAGTTTGAAATGATCGTGGCGACTCAGGACTGGCATCCGCCGGAGCATGGAAGTTTCGCAGCGAATCATCCGGGGAAGCATGTTTTCGAAGCGGTGGATCTTCACGGGCTGGCGCAGACGCTGTGGCCGGTGCATTGCGTGCAGAATACGGGTGGGGCGTTGTTCGCTCCGACGCTCGACACACGTCGCATCGCGCGGGTGTTTCCAAAGGGCACGGATCCGCGGATCGACAGCTACAGCGGCTTCTTCGACAACGGCCATCGCGGCGATACCGGACTGACGGGATGGCTGCACGGAAACGGCGTCACCGAACTAACACTGTGCGGCCTGGCGACAGACTACTGCGTGAAATTCACTGCACTGGACGCATTGGAGTGCGGCTTCAAGGTGAACTTGCATCTGGCAGCCTGCCGGGGAGTCGATCTGCGGGCAGGCGATTGCGACAAGGCGGTGGCCGAAATATGCGAACACGGAGCGATGATTCGATGAATCCAAAGTCGTCACGAATTGAAGTCATGCTTCTCGTGCTCCCGTCAGCGCTACTGCTGGCGGCGGCGTGGTTCAAGTGGGCTCCCCTCGATTTCACCGAAGCATGCGGCTTCGTCACGGGGGCGGTCTGCGTCTGGCTGGTCACACGCGGGAACATCTGGAACTGGCCGGTCGGGCTGGCTAACAATCTGTTTTCGCGGTTCTGTTCTGGCGGGCGCGGTTGTTCGCGGACATGGGACTGCAGGGTGTCTATCTGGTTCTCGGGATCTGGGGTTGGTGGAAGTGGTTGCATGGTGGAAAAAATCACTCGCGGCTGGAGGTCACACACAGCACGCGGACAGAGTGGATCGGGGTCATGTTGTTTCTGATTTTCGGGACGTGGGGTTTACGTGAATTGCTGATCGCGGTGAATGGAGCCGCGCCGTTCTGGGACTCACTCACCACCACGCTCTGCCTCGCCGCCCAGTATCTGCTCTGCCGGAAGCGGATTGAAAACTGGTGGCTTTGGATCGCGGCGGACCTCATCTATGTGCCGCTGTATTTCCATCGCGATCTGCCGCTCACGGCAGTCCTCTACGCGGGATTCATCGTCCTCTGTGGAATCGGGCTTTTTCGCTGGAGAAAGGAACTTCACGCTTCGCCGCCATGAGTTCATCGAAGGGGTTCGGGCTGGGCGTAGTGATCGGAAAATTCCTTCCGCCCCACTGCGGCCATCATTTTCTGATCGATACAGCACTTTCACAATGCGCAGTAGTCGTGGTCATCATTTGTGAAAAACCGGACGATCCGATTCCTGGACACCACCGGCGGGCATGGCTTCAGGAAACACATCCGGAAGCGGAAGTCCGCGTGATCGACGACCGCTACGACGAGAACGATTCACGAGTCTGGGCGGAGAACACGATCCACTGGCTGGGTCGCGCGCCCGATGTCGTCTTCACTTCCGAACATTACGGAGACGCCTACGCCGGACACATGAGCTGTCGTCATGTCTTGGTCGATCAACCGCGAAGAACGGTGCCCTGCAGCGGCACGGCGGTTCGAAATGATCCGTTCGCGCAATGGGAGCACCTTTCACCACCGGTTCGCAGCTGGTATGCGAAACGGATCGTCGTGGTAGGCGCGGAATCCACCGGCACCACGACGTTGGCACAGGCCTTGGCGGAGCATTTTCAAACGATCTGGGTTCCGGAATACGGACGGGAATACAGCTTCGAGAAGCAGGCCCGTGGTGAAACTGAGTGGAGGACCGAGGAGTTTCTCGAAATCGCTATGGAACAAACACGACGAGAAAATCTGGCGGCCCGCTCAGCGAATCGCCTTCTGATCTGCGACACCAATGCGTTCGCCACGACTCTGTGGCACCGCCGATACATGGGCTGCCAATCCGCACCGCTCGATGAATTCGCGTTGTCGTGCAAAGCGAATTTGTACCTTCTGACAGGCGACGAAATCCCTTTCGTTCAGGACGGTTTGCGCGACGGAGAGTTCATCCGCCATGAAATGCACCGGTGGTTCGAAAAGGCACTGGATCAGCAGGAGGTTCCATGGATTTCCATTTGCGGTTCTCCGGCGAAACGATTGACGCTGGCGATTTCAGCATGTTTGAGGTTCGGAACGGGCGAAAACCAGCCTCCCCCCCTCCCCGCGTCACTGAGACAGGGAAGCTGACTACAAGTGCTGAGCCGCCGCGCCGCCTCCCTCGATACGATCGATGCACTGCGGCATGAGTGAGAGAGACGATCCCGAATCAATACCCGATCACCACCAGGCCAGGAACGCGTTCGAATTCCTGCAGGTTGCTGGTCACGACACTCATGCCGTTGGCGAGGGCCGTGGCCGCGATCCAGAGATCGTTGGTGCCGATGAGCCGGCCGGTAGACGCGAGCTCTCTGTAGATTTCTCCATACTGCCACGAAACCTCCTTGGTCCAAGGCAACACGGGATACGGGAGACAGAGCTTTTCCCAGTCGAGCCGCTGTGAGGCAGATTGCCCACAGGCCAACTCGCCCGCCACCGTGAAGGTGATGAAAAGGGAATCCTGCGGATGACTCGCGAGAAAGCGGTCCACCCGGCCTCCGCTGCCCCGTCTTGCCACGCGCGAGGCCGTGATGATGAAATTGGTGTCGAGGATCAGGCCCATGGATCATCCGGAATGGGATCGTGTTTTGCGGCTTCCTCCACAGAGTCGAGATACTTGTCACCGACACCGCTGCCACCTTTCCTCAGATAATCCCTCAGCCTTTCCCCCGTCAGCGGGGAGTCCACCAGAACGGCGCGGCGCACGACTTCCGTGAACGATTCGCCGCCCCGTTTGGCCAGGCGAAGCTTTTCGTAAGCATCCAGCTCAAGGGTGATGGTCTTGGTGGGCATACACGAAAAATACACGAAATGAGATTCCAGTCAAGCCGCCCAAAGAGTCACAAGTGCCATGGCACCCCCAAAAGAGCCCCTTCTTTCGCGGCTCCGAAGCGCAAACTGAAGTCGCTCAAGCTTGAAATTTGACAGCAAGCCGGAAAACCAGCAAGCTGGTTCCATGAAGGCGACTTTTGATCTTCCTGCTGATTTGATCCGGGAAATGAAGCTCCGGGCCGTTCACGAGGGCCGCAAACTCAAGGACGTTGCGACGGACTTGTTGAAGCGTGGGCTCGCACAAAATGCCGCCTCCCATCCTTCGGCCCAGAAGCCCCGCATCCTGATTCAGCCCAATGGCCTGCCGGTCGTGCAATGCGATGGCAATGCGCCCGCAAGCCGGATGAGTGGCAGGCAGTTGCTGAAACTTGAACAGGAAGCGCTCACAAAGGAGGACCTCCAACGTGTCGGGCACTCTCTTTGATACCAACCTCTGGGTCGCTCTGACCTTCTCGGCGCATCCGCACCACGAACTCGCTCGTGGTGCTTTTGATCGCTCCAGCAAGCGGGCTCCCGCGTATTTCTGCCGGGCCACGCAGCAGAGTTTCCTTCGCCTCGCCGTTAGTCCGTCCCTGCTGAAACTCTACGGCGCAGAGGGCTTCACCAATCTGGATGCCCTGGACCTGCTAAGATCCCTCGCCAAGCATCCCAAGGTCGGGTTTCTCGAAGAACCTGCCGATCAGGAAACCCTATGGCATCAGCTCGCCGACCTGCCATCCGCCTCACCTAAAGTTTGGATGGATGCCTACCTCGCCGCCTTTGCCATCGGCCACAAACTCGAAATGGTGACGCTCGACAGCGACTTCAAAAGCTTTGTGAAGGACGGGTTGAGATTGAGGCTATTGGCTTCACCCTGAGGGCAGTTTCATGAAGTTTCACCACCACGGAAGCTGCCCTCTGCCGATGAAGTCGAATTCTCATCGGGTCAATGGCTAGGAATGCCTCTGGACAAGAATTCAGAAGGAAATATGGTGACCCATATGAAGACGACCATCGAGATTGCTGACAATCTTCTGACCCGAGCGAAAGCACGTGCGAGGGAGCAGCACATCACCTTGCGTTCCCTGATCGAAAAGTCACTTGCCTCGACTCTTGATGAACCGATTCCGTCCCCACAGATCCAGCCTGTCACGTTCAAGGGGAACGGTCTGAGTCGCGACTTTGAAGATGCTTCTTGGGACAAAACCCGCGACGCGATTTATCCATGATTGCTGTCGACACGAACATCCTGGTCTATGCCCATCGCGAGGATTCGCCATGGCATGAACTGGCGCTCGCGAGGGTGACTGAGCTGGCCAGTTCAGGAGTTCCTTGGGCAATCGCCTGGTCGAGTGTTCACGAGTTCATCGCGATCGTGACCCACCCGAGAATCTACGATCCGCCCACGCCGCTTGAAATCGCCCTTCAATCGATCAGGGCCTGGCAAGCCAGCCCCGGCCTTAGGTTTTTGGGGGAAGGCCCCGATTATTTTGAAACGCTCGCGCGACAAGCCATCGCCGGAAAAATCAAAGGTCCAAAAATCCACGATGCCCGGATCGCGTCCATCTGCCTTCATCACGGGGTAAAAAAGCTCTGGTCCGCCGACCGCGACTTTTCTTCTTTCCCGGAACTGTCGTGTGTCAATCCTTTGATCTGACCGACATCGTCCCCCCCTGGTTTCAATCAACTCAACCCCTCCTGCGAAACCTCGTTTGAAATCGCCACAGGCATGGAGTCAGGGGAGGCTTGTTCGACGGGCTGGACCTTGATTTCGACGTTCACCGGAACGGCGCGCAGGCCTTCGATGATCTTCTGGAGATGACCGAGGGTGTCCTGGGAGAGGGTGGAATTTCCGACGGCGTGCTCGATCTTTTCGAGGCCGACGGTGAAGGCGTTCATGTGGCCGGTGATGCGGTTGATCGGATCGCTTTCGCCGCTGCCGCCGGTGAGTAGATTGCGGCTGAAGGTGCTCTTGATGGCGGCCCAGCGGACGGCGTCATCATCGGTGGAAAGGGAGTTGATTTCCCGCCATTTGAGGAGGTTCGCCTCGGCGGCCTGGCTGAGGGTCTGGGCCTCGCCGCGG
>JANOKL010000436.1:0-4292 GCA_031419215.1 Luteolibacter sp.
CCGTCCGGCAGGGTGGCGGTCATCTTCATCTTCTTGCAGATGTAGTGGGCGTGTCCGCTCACCTTGATGCCCTCGACGTCGGCCGGCAGGATCACGCTGTCAGTCACGGTGTAATCCGACTTTCCGACCGGGATGTCGATCCCCGCAAGCCGCCCGAAAACCGGTGGCACTTCCACCGAAATCAGCGGTTTGGACGGTGGCTTGTCCGCGAAGTAGAACGCGAGTTCCGCATGTTCCACTTCCGGCTTTCCGGAAGGGTGGAAATGCGTCTGCATCACCACGTCCGCATGGGCCGGCAGATGCATCGCCAGATCGCCCGGCAACTTCGACGGAATGGCTCCCGGCACATGGCCGCCGAGACCGCGCCCGCCACCCAGCCCGCTGCCGCGCTCCTCGCCACCGCGCAGGAAGCTCATCCCGCTGATGCCCGCCTCTCCGTCCTTCCCATCCGCCGCCTTCGCCTGGCCGTCGGTATCGATGAAAAACAAGGCATGGTGGATCGCCGACTTCGCCTTGGGCCGCAGCTCGACCGCCTTGACCCACTTGTCCTCGGGCAAGTCCACCGGAAAGACGAAGGAGCGGTAGATATCGGGACCATCGGCCGGGACGGCATACTGGCCCTTCATCGTCACCACCAGGTCCGGCTTGCCGAGATACCAGTCGCTTGGAAAGTCCGGCGGCACCGGTTTCTTTGCCGGATCGCCTTCCGGACATCCGGTCTTCACCCATTCGCTGATTAGCGCGATCTCATCCTTGGCGAGTCTGCGGTCGTTCGCGAAATGGATGTTCTCGTTCACCGGCTTCCACGGCGGCATGTAGCGGTCCGACACGACCTCATCGATCGTCTTCGATTTTTTCCTCACCTGCTCATAGGTCAGCAACGGGAATGGACCCGACTGCCCCGGCCGGTGGCAGCTCACGCATTTCCCATGCACGATCGGCGCGATCTGGCCGTTGAAGGTCACTTCCGCCGCTGCCAGTCCGCTGAAGGCGATTCCTGCCGTCACCGCATATCGAAAAATGAGATCGATCATCACAAGCCATCCAACCCGACAAAGCGGCCGAAGTCTCGAAAATAGGTTGGAGAGGTGAGATGGGGTGAACATCGAACATCGAACATTGAACGTCCAACATTGAAGTGAAGAAGAATTGGGAAGTGATCCTCTGGCTGACCCCTAGCCCCTGACCTCTGGCCCCTGCTTTGACGGGGGAGGATGATCGTTGGGACAGAAATGTCCCAACTCCTTAGGCCAGCTCTTCCTCGATGAAGTCCATGACGAGGTCGACGAGTTCGTCGAGGCCGGCGGGGAGGTCTTCTTCGATGGTGGCGAGGTAGTCGGCTTCGGTTTCGCTGTAGTCCTCGCGGTCCTGGCTGCGGATGAGGTGGCTTCCCGCCGTTGCGATGCGGATCATGGGGAACTTCCTTCCATTCACCTCATCGAGGCTTTCGGATAAAACCGTTTGCCCGCTTTCATGTCCGCCACGAGCCTAGACGGATCATGGGCAGGATTACAGGAGAAGTCGGACGGTGGATCAGCCGGCGCTGTCCCCGGCTGGCGGCGGCGGCGGGGTATCTGCGGCGGCGGAAAAAGCGCTACCTCGCGCTGTTCGTCGTGATCGCCCACCTCGCCGGCGCGCTGACCTCGGTGCAGGCGGTGATGAGCACCCGCACGCCGCAGGGCGCGATCGCGTGGGCGGTCTCGCTCAATACGTTTCCCTATCTGTCGGTGCCGGCCTTCTGGGTTTTCGGCAACAAGCGCTTCGACGGCGACATCACCAAACGCCGCAGTGATCAGGAAAAGGGTGGTCCGATTGTCAGCCGGTTCATTGAGGCCGCCGGGAAAAAGGCGCTGCTGGCTCCGGGTCGCGGCGAGGCGGAGAACCGGGTGCTGGAGCGCCTGGCCCGGCTCCCCGCCACGACTGGAAACCACGTGGAGCTGCTCCGCAATGGCGAGGCGATCTTTCCCTCCATCCTCGCAGGCATCGATGCCGCAGAGCACTACATCCTCCTTCAGTTCTACATCGTCCGGGATGACACGCTCGGCACGCTGTTCCAAGAGCACCTCGCCGCTGCGGTGAAGCGGGGAGTGAAAGTGCATTTCGTTTACGACGAGGTGGGTAGCCAGGGGATTCCGGATTCCTATGTGGAGGACATGACGCGCGCGGGCATCGAGATGATTCCCTTCAACACCATGAAGGGGATCACCAACCGCTTCCAACTGAACTTCCGGAACCACCGCAAAACCGTCATCACCGACGGTCGCGCCGCCTGGGTGGGCGGGGCGAACATCGGCGACGATTACAACGGGGCCGACAAGGAGCTCTCCCCCTGGCATGACACCATGGTGAAAGTCACAGGCCCTGCCGTGCAGGCCATCCAGGTGCCCTTTTGGGAGGACTGGCTGTGGGCGAGCGAGAAACAGTTGGACCTCCAATGGGAACCGGAAGCCGCCCCGTCCGGCGCGCGCAAGACGGTGCTGTGCCTCCCCAGCGGCCCGGCCGATCCCTTGGAAACCTGCACGCTTTATTTCCTCCAGCTCATCAACTCCGCCACCAAGCGTCTGTGGATTGCCAGCCCCTACTTCATCCCGGACGAGCAACTCATCACCGCCCTCGAGCTCGCCGCCCTGCGCGGCGTGGACATCCGCATCCTGCTGCCGGACAAGGCGGACGGCGCGCTCGTCGATCTATCCGGCTGGGCCTTCGTCGAGCGGCTGGGCAAGGTGGGGGTGAAGTTCCACCGCCACGGCGACGGCTTCATGCACCAGAAGGTCACGCTCATGGATGATATCGCCGCGATCGGCTCCGCGAATTTCGACAACCGGTCCTTCCGCCTGAATTTCGAGATGACCTTGGAGATTCGCGACGCGTCCTTCGCCCGCGAGGTGGCCACCATGTTGGAGAATGATTTCTCCCACTCCCGTCTCGTCGATCCCAAGGAAATGGCCGAGCGTGGCTTCCTGTTCCAGTTCAAGGTCCGCGCCGCAAATCTATTGTCGCCGATCCAGTAGGCGGAGAAAGCTGGTGCGATGCCCCGGGCTGGTATGGAACAGGCCCTTGGATCTCAGAAATCCAGGCACTTGGGGACATGAGTGTCCCCACTCCTAGGCTAACTCTTCCTCAATGAAATCCATGACGAGGTCGACGAGTTCGTCGAGGCCGGCAGGGAGGTCTTCTTCGATGGTGGCGAGGTAGTCGGCTTCGGTTTCGCTGTAGTCCTCGCGGTCCTGGCCGCGGGTTTCGCACCAGCGGCTGGCATTGAGGGGATCGACGAGGGTGGCTGCGCCGATGAGATCGAAGGAGTTGATCACGCGCTGGTGATCCACCCCGCTCTGCCAGAAGCCATGCAGGCTGTCCTCGCTTTCGAGAATCGGCACGGTCTCGTAAACGTCCATCAGCGCCCGTTCTGCGCGGGTGAGGGCGCGCTCGGAGGATTCGCTTTCAAGACGGTCGACGAGAGTTTCGACTTCTTCCGGCCATTCAATCGGTTCGTGGGAAAACATTTTTAAAGAAGTGATCGGTGATCGGTGAGAAGTGAGAAGTGAGAAGTGAGAAGTGGGAAGTGGGAAGTGATCGGTGATCGGTGGGAGACGGAGGAAGTTTGCTGGGGTTCCTTCGTCGCCTAGGCTCTGAAGGACAAGTCCATTTTAAGGAAGAGAAGGCCCGCTGATGGCGTCAGTGCATGTGGCGGTCGTACTACATGTGGGTGCGCTCTTGGCGGGCGTCGGTGCGAATTTCGCGGAGGTCGTTGTAGTTCGAATCGTTGTCATTGCGCTGGCCCATTCGTTGTTCGAGCCCTGGCAACGCTCGCGGCTTTGCGGGATTTCACGCGGGCTGCATATTTCTCGTAGAAGTACAGGAGCGGACTGGAAATGCCATGCACCGCCACGCTGAGCGCCACCACCGACAGGGTGAGCGCGGCGATTTCGAAAGCTTGTGCGTCGAGCCCGTGATTGATGGCATAACTGAGGTAGTAGAGGCTGCCGATGCCGCGAATCCCGAACCAGCCCATCAACAGCCGCTGTGAGGGCCGGGTCCGGGTTTTGGCAAGAAACAGCAGGGTGAAAAGCGGACGGATCAAAATGAACAAGGCAAGTGCGAGGGGGACCGCGCGCCAGTCCCAGTAGGTGGAAAGGCAGATGCCGAGGAGGACGACGACCATCACCTCCAGGAGGCGCTCGGCGGTGTCGCCAAAGGTGATGATTTCCGCCACCATGTGGCCGACGGCTTTGGTCGGGTGTTTCAACTCGTCGGCCCCGGCGGCCTTGTTCGCAAATTGTTCGGCGGGAGGA
>JANOKL010000437.1:0-14062 GCA_031419215.1 Luteolibacter sp.
TCATGCCGCGAGGCTAGCCAGAGAGAAGAAGGCGACAAGAGGATTTTCTGCATATTGTCTGTCCCTTTATAAAGTATCCCTTTATAAAGTAGTCCCTTTGTAAGTGGTTTCACCTAGCCTTTTCGCCCCCCTCTCTCCGAAAGATCCGCTCGCGCGATTTCGTTGGAGGCTCATGTCCCGCCCTGCTGTCCCGACTTTGATTTCGAGTTTCCTGGTTTTCACCCTCGGTGTCCTTGCCGTGAGTGCGCAGGAGGCGCCAGTACGCGTCACGGTTGACGGTCCATTTTTGCCCGAGCCTGCCTTGGAAGGCGGGAAGGTGCTGGCCCTCTATCCGCCTGACTCGCCGAAGCTCGACGCGAAGCGGATTCATGAGGCGCAGAAATACAACACCACCACCCCGAATGCGGACCACCTACTCACCACGCTCAACATTCACAACCCGAGCATGGAAGTGCATTTGGTCCCCGACGGGGTGGACAATACCGGTACGGCGGTGATCGTGGTTCCGGGAGGAGGACACAAGATCCTCTGGGTGGGGCCGGAGGGCTACGACCTGGTTCCCTTCCTTGGAAAACGGGGCATCTCGACCGTGGTGCTGCGCAACCGCCTCCGGGTGGACGGCTACGAGCCGACCACAGATGCGGTGAACGACGCGTTTCAGTCGATTCGTCTGGTGAGGAAGCATGCGAAGGAATGGCGGATCGACCCGGCCCGCATCGGCATCATTGGCTTCTCCGCCGGAGCTGAGCTCTCGGCACCCGCCGCGCTGTTTTTCAAGAAGTTCGAGGAAGCGAACGGCGAGGCATCTGATCCTCTCGCCGGCGTGTCCGCCCGTCCGGATTTCGTCGGCCTCATGTATCCCGGGCCGAGTCCCTTCGCGAAGGGCGCGAATCCTGAGATCCCGGCGAGTGCGCCGCCAAGCTTCGTGGTCAGCGCCGGCCCCGGCGACAAGGTGCATGCCCTTTGGGCAGTAGAGTATTACACCCCGATGTTGGAGCGAGGTATCCCGAATGTGGAAATGCACCTTTACGGAAACGGGCGCCATGGCGGATCGATCGAGGCGCAGGGAGGGATCCCATTTGGAACCTGGCCCGCGCGCTACCTCGATTGGCTCAAGGACCTCGGCTTCCTGTCCCCACCAGGCAGCGAAACCAAAGCCGCAAAGGATGTCGCGGAGTTCGCCAAGAAGCCCAATCCTTGAAGAGGAATGTTAGAAAGGCTAAATCGATTCCCTCACAGATCGATCCTTCTCATCATTGTTCAACTCCTAAAAGGGATTCATAAGAGGGGTCCTGAATGGCAATGATCAAAGGAAATTCCTGAGAAAATCAAAGAGTTGTAGGCCACACTCAAAATCGGTGGGGGATAGCATTGAAACCTCGTCTCTACAGGCTTTGTCGAGATCAGCACCAGCGCGATCAGCAGGAAGCTCTGATTTCAACCCAAACGCCCCTTAAGTTAGCGCCATTCAGGATCAACCCGTTTAAGACGCCCATTCGGCAATCTTGCCATCCGGCATTTCCCCCCCTACTATTCAGGCGATGGGATATTTGAATCGCACCCTCTACTGCGAAGCCCTCCCTGAATCAGGTGGCACCCAACCCATCACGGACATCGCCGTGAGATCCCCCTCCTACGCCTGATCGCCCAATCCCTACCGATCACCTGGCGCTTCTCGCTGAAATCCATCCTGACCATGACCCCTTCCGATCACTTTCAGCTCCAAAAGCAACATCGCCAGCCTCTTCACCCGGACTCAAGATATGACGATGTGGTTACTGTCGCGAATGGCTCTCAATTCAGGCTCGTTTGGAAAAAATCTGTCAGCGGTTTTCTGAAAGCGGGAGCGATGGCAGCTCTGGCCTGCGGACAAATGACGGCCGTGGCGGCCGATGAACGATTGCCAGCGCGGATCGGAGGCATCCGTGTTGTCGCCTTCACTCCAGATCCGGTTTCGAACGCAGGCGAACCTGTCAATCGCCCCTGGTCCTATTTCAGTCCCTTCCAACCTCTGTGCCAAGGCACGCACATCGACATCCTGATTCCCAGCCCGGGAGGGGGATTTGTCGGGGATGATCCCCTGGACAATCCAAAAGTCGGCAAGGTCATCAAAGTCGTGGACAGCCTCGGCAAGGATCTAACCACCGCCAGAGTCCACCAGGTCATGGGCAAGCCATGGCCCATTGAGGCCAGAATCACGGAGGTGCGGACCTCAAATGACGGCTCGAACGCCATGGTTACCTTCTTTGTCCCGCAGACGCCGACACCGGGAGCTGGCAGCATCGACCTTTCCGCCGAAGTGACCCTCACGCATTGCCCCAAAGTCCAGGAACTCAAGGCCTCCGGTGTGAGCATCCGGAAACCGGGAACATCGTTCCAGTTGGGACAGCTCACGCTCAAGGTGAACAAGCCTCATTCCTTCGATTACCAAGGCCGCAAGCTGACCTATCTGAAGCTCGAATCCACCGATGCATGTGAAGCCCTGCGAAAGATTGAACTCCAGAAGGATGGCAAGACTCTCCGCACGCTCAGTGTTCAGCTCGACAGGAGCAAAGGAAAGGAGCGCTTGAACGAGTTCTCCTGCAATCTCGAGGGACTGCCTGATCAGGTGAACGTGGTCGCATCCCTGTACTTGGATCACGACAAGCCGGAGACCCTGACAATCCCCATCACGGTTTCCACCGGGCTCGGACTAACAGCGGGAGAAAACGGTGCCGCGACGATTTCCTCCGTTGGCCCGGCGGACCCGCTGATCACCGTCGCCGGATTTGAAATCGGGGATACCATTTGCTCACGACTGATGCCCGATAGCGTTATTCGCGACGGCACGACCATTGCCCTGACCATCGTCCGGGCGACCGGAGGCATCATCAAGTTGGATCCTGCCAAGTGCAAGATCTCGAAGGCCACCGACAGCAAGGGCAAGGATCTTGCTGCTCCCCGGGCGGACGATCGCTACCCCAGCCGCCCGGTGCCTCCGCGCTTCGTTGGCTCCTCGATCGCCAACGGGACCTCGGCGGGCATCGAAATCGAGTTGCCGCAGGCCCCCTCGCCTGGCTCCCGCAGCGTCCACTTCACTGCGAACATCGCCTTGCTATGCTGCGATGAAACGGTCGACTTCAAGGCCTCGTCGGTTGATCTGACAAAGGCAGGAACGAAATTCGAGGCAGGACCGTTCCGCTTCGAGGTGACCCGCCCCGAGGCAACGGGAGAGCAGGACCAGCGCCGCCACTGCGAGATCAGGATGAAGACCAAACGGGATCTGAAACAGATCAAGCATGTGATGCTCAAAGTGGGTGACCAGACGTTTGTGGCCCAAGGTGGCACAAGTAGCTCTAACGCCGGCCAGTTTGATTGCTTCTACTCGATTCCCGGGCTGGCGAAGCTGCCGGCTTCGGCGGATATCGTGGTGACTGTTTACAAGGACCTGGAGAATCCCAAGACGGTGATGGTGCCAGTCGAGGGCACCATTGGCCTCGGACTGCCGCCTCAGCGCTGAATCCTAGTGGGTCGTCTCCGACACTGGGCCTTGGCAATTGACTCCGGAGGCTATTCTCTGCAGCCAACAGCCGGATCCTTGTTTTCAGACTCGCCGCTGCGGACTGGATCGCATCTGCTAGGCTCATGGAGCGCGTGCAGCCCGAGGAAACCACCACCCGAGATCCCAGTCCCGCCGGGAGGATTTTCGAGCCGACCCAGTGGAGCCTGGTGCGAGCAGCGGGTCAGACTTCATCGGCAGCACTCGAACAACTGTGCCGCGCCTACTGGCCGCCGATCTTCGCGCATCTGCGGATGAAGGGCCACGCGCCTCACGAGGCCGAGGATCTGGCGCAGGAATTTTTCGCCCGTTTGCTGAAGGGCAATGCCTTCGCCACCGTCTCGCCGGAGAAAGGTAGGTTCCGCACCTTCCTGCTGGCGGCGCTGAAGCATTTCCTGATCAACGAATGGAAACGCGGTACCACCCTCAAGCGTGGCGGCGGCGTCACCGTGGTGGATCTCGTCGGGCTCGATCCCTCGGTGCGCGATGCCTGTGAGCCGCGCTCGAATGAGAATCCCGAACTGGCCTTCGACCGACGCTGGGCACTGACGCTGCTTTCAAAAGTCCGCGAGCGGATGCGGCGCGAGTACGAGGCGGCGGGCCAGACCGAACGGCATGAGGCGCTCAAGGGCTACCTCCTCGATGGCGCGGAGCCCCTTTCCTACGCCGACACCGCAGCCTCCCTCGGCCTCACCGAGTCCGCTGTGAAGTCGGCGGTTTACAAGATCCGCCAGCGCTTCGGCGAACTACTCCGTGCGGAAATTTCCCGGACTGTGGAAACCGAGGAGGAGGTCGACGACGAGCTGCGGCATCTGATCCAGGCCCTGCGCGGTTAGTTGGAAACTTTGGCCGCTGGTTCTGTTTGGTAAAGTCACGCGACGATGAATCCCGACCCCTCATCGGAATCACGCTGTCCAGCCTGCGGCACCTCGACGCAGCTCGCCAGCGAAGACTCGCTGTGCCCCGGTTGCCTGCTCGGCG
Source organism: Luteolibacter sp. (assembly GCA_031419215.1). GTDB lineage: Bacteria > Verrucomicrobiota > Verrucomicrobiia > Verrucomicrobiales > Akkermansiaceae > Luteolibacter. The sequence continues at coordinate 4,520 of JANOKL010000437.1, forward strand.
CGGCGCTGACCCGAGGGCAAATGGACGAGGAACCCGCCGCGCCCGCCTTTGATGAATGCGATGGCTACGCGCTGGAGAAAGTGATCGGTCGCGGCGGCTATGGCGTCGTCTTTCTCGCCCGCCGCGCCGGGTCTTCACTGCCATTTGCGCTGAAGATGCTGGCCTCGGCCCAGCTCGCCGGACCGGATGAAATCCGGCGCTTCCGCTTCGAAGCCGAGTCCGTTTTCCAGCTCAACCACCGTCACATCGTGCGGGTGGTCGACATCGGCGAACACGACGGCGCGCCGTATTTCGTAATGGACTACGCCGAGGGCGGAAACCTCGCGGAGAAGCTCGATCACGCCTTCGATCCCACGGCGGCGGAAACTTCCCTCGTCGATCACGTGCAGCTCTCGGTGAAGGTCGTGCGGGCCGTTCACTTTGCCCACGAACGCGGAGTGCTGCATCGCGACCTGAAGCCCGCGAACATCCTGATCGACCGGCATGGCGAGCCGTTGGTCAGCGACTTCGGACTCGCCCGCCTGGTGCACACGCCCTCCGGCGTGACGATGACCGGCGCCGCGCTCGGCACGCCGTCCTACATGTCGCCCGAACAAGCGGCGGGCGGCAGCGTGACCACCGCCACCGACCTCTTCAGCCTCGGCGTGATCCTTTTCCAGATGCTCACCGGCAGGACTCCTTTCGAGGGCGACTCCGCCATCGAGATCCTTCGAAAAGTGACCACCGAGGACGTGCCGGATCCACGGAAGCTCGCCGCATGGCTTGACCGCGACCTGGCGACGATTTGTCTAACAGCCCTGCACCGCGAGCCCTCGCGCCGCTATGCCAGCGTGGCGATGTTTGCCGATGATCTGGAGCGCTGGCAGCGCGGTGAGCCGGTGCTGGCACGTCCGCTCTCGGCCTTCGAGCGGATGGTGAAATGGAGCCGTCGCCATCCGGTATCCGCCACCTTCGGGCTGACCGGCGGCCTGGCGGCCATCGGGCTGATCGCCCTGTTCGTCACTGGATCCGTTCTGGTCCGTAAGGAGCGCAACAACGCGCTGCATCAGGAAGCCATCGCGAAAGAAAGCGCACGTGCCGCGAAGGAAAGCGAGCAGGCCGCCACCGCCGCGCGGGATGAATTCCAGCTCAATGCCTACGCCGCCGACATCTACCTCGCCTTCCGCGCGAATGCCGACGGCCACCTCGGACAAGCCCGGCAAATGCTCGCTCGGCATGTGCCGGTCCACGGCGGAAAGGATCTGCGCGGATTCGAGTGGCACGCACTGAACCGACTGTGTCGCGGCGATGACACCCGCACCTTTCTAGATCACCGCGCCGCCGTGATGGCGGTGGTCTTCGATCCTTCGGGAAAAACCGTCACGTCCGCCGGGCGCGATGGCCGGGTGGTGGTGCGCTCGGTCGAGAGCGGGCAAACCCTCGTCGAACTGCCGAAGGCCGATGCACCACGCGACCTCGCCGAGATCCCGCTGATGGCGGCGGTGACGGTCCGCTCGCAGGAAATGAAGGCGCTGATGATGAGCACGAAGCTCAACCCGGACGAACTGCGGATGCGGGGCCGCCCTTCGAAACTCGGGGAGATTTCCAGCATCGCGTGGTCGCCCGATGGGAAGAAACTCCTCACCGCTGGCATGGGCAACTACGTGCGCCTGTGGTCGATGCCGGATGGCACCCTGCAAGGACTGATCCCGATCATCACCGCGAAGGACCTCGCCTTTTCCGCCGATGGAACCTCGCTGTTCGTATTCGGATCGCTTCCGGAAAACGGCCTGCGTCACGAACTTCGGATCTATCGCACGGAGGATCTTTCCCTGCTTCGATCCATCGGAAATTTGCGTGAGCCGCATGCCCTTTCATTGGATGGAACGCAGATGGCGGTCATCCCGGAAAGTGGCAACCGCATCGAGTTGTTAGACCCGCACGAAGAACTGTCGGCTCGCACCTGGGACCCGGGATTTCCGATCAAGCAGCTCGCATTCTCGACCGACGGAACGATGCTCTACGGCGCGGAGCAAAGCGGCATCATCATCGCTTGCTGGCGGACGAGCGATGGCCAGAGGACCGGCTCGGTGTTTCCCATCGCCGGAAAGTTCGGGCGCTTCCTGCCGATGCCGGATGGAAAGCGGATGACCTCGACCGGAGCCGGCCAAACGATCTCGATCCAGGCGATCGACGGAGGCTCTCCCGCCGTGATGCTGCGCGGTCATGAGGATGTCATCCACTCGCTCGCCATTTCGCCGGATGGAAAATGGATCTCCTCGGGGGGAAATGATCACAGTTGCCGGCTCTGGCCCGCCATGCCCACCGCTCCGCAGGGCGTGGGACAGGCGGAGTTCGCGCCCGAATCCACCGCACTGCCTGACACCATCCCGGCACCAAAAGGCAAACTGGTCGTCTGGTCGAAAGGCCCGCAAGGCTACTGGGTGGGCGATGGTCAGAGGAATGGGTCGCTGCGGTTCCACCCCGTCGATGTGGGAAAAGCCCGCGATTTCCCCTCACCGGATGGTCAGTATTCCCGCCTTTTTCCAACCCCGGATGGCAAGATGGTCGCCGCATTCTCCTGGCCGCGTGGCCTGCGATGGCTGGATCCCGAAAAGGGAGTCTGGAGCGAGTCGTGGAAACTTTCCGAAGGGACGGTCGGCCCGGTGGTCTTTTCGCCGAATGGTCTCTGGCTGGCCTCGGGCGGCGATGACAATGCCGTCACGATCCGCAACCGAAAATCGGGTGAGGTTCTTGCCGTTCTGCGCGGCCATCAGGGGCGGATCCTCGACCTCGCGATTTCCCCGGACAGTCGGACCCTCGCCTCCAGCGCGGACGACGCCAGCCTGCGGCTCTGGCACGTGGCGACCTGGCGTGACCTCGGCACCCTTCATCAGGGTGAAACGATCGAGCGCCTCGTTTTCTCAAAATCCGGCGACGTCCTGCGCAGTCGGACCTCCACCGGACAGATTCGCGATTTCGGCGGAAACGGCCGCTGATGATCGCACCATCCGCTAGTCTTCCCAGTTCAACTGCTCCGGCAGACTCGCCGGGTTCCCCGCCAAGCGCGGATAGCCTTCCCACTTCTCGCGATTTCCGAAAATGCGGCCACCCATCCGCTTCAGGATCTCACCGCTGTTCCGGGTCTCGCGCGGCAGCGTCCGCAGGCGATCACCGTCTTCTTGATAGGCAAGCAGCCAACTGAAGACCGGGCGCAGGTCGACGGTTTCCTTCTTCTCCCAGGACCGAGTTTCGCCGAAGCGCATGTCGGCGAGCCAGACTCCAGTAGCGGTCTTCCGCGCGATCCACCAACCGTCGGAAAAGCCATCGACCGTCCGCGCCTCCCGGGTGTCCGCCACGGTCGCGAAGGCCTCGCGCTGACGCGGGATGACCACCCATTTCACCGGCGTGCTGCTGCTTTCGAAAATCGAGCGGTAGCCGACCCAGAGTTCATCGCCGCGATCCACCACCGAGCGCCAGAGGAGGATGTTGAAGGGCGTAGGTGCCTCCATGCGTCGCTCGAACTTCACCTTCCGCCGCGCCAAGTCGGCATCGAAGGCGGAGGAGATCCAGAACTTCGCGCCGAGGCTGAGTCCGACATAGGCGGTGCTGATGAGAAGCCCGCGCACGCAAAGCTTGAGGCGCTTGGGATCCTTTTTGGTGAGAAAGCCCCCCCAGACCAAAGTCACAAGCAACGGCAGGGTGTAGAAGAGGTCGATGATGAAGAGGTTGTTGAAGCCGACCCGGTAGTTGGAAAAGGGGCTGAAGACCATGGTCCCGTAGACCGTGAAGCAGTCGATGAGGACGTGGGTGCTCAGCGCGAGGAAGACGAACCAGCCGGCCCGTGCCTTCGAGACCTTGTCGCGCTTCCAGCGCTTTTGTAGCAGCGGGGCCAAGCCAAAGGACGCCGCGATCATGAAAAGCAGCGAGTGGCTGAGCCCGCGATGCACGTCCAGCTTCTGCGCGGTGTCGAGAAAGGGCGACAGCAGCACGTCCAGATCGGGGATCGTCCCGAACAGCGCCCCCCAGGCCAGAGCCCGGTTGCCCAGCTTCCTTCCCAGGAGCAATTCCCCCATCGCCGCGCCGAGGGCGGCCTGTGTGATCGAATCCACGCGCCACCCGTTCTTCCGTCCAGCCCCATCCGTCAAGGCCAACGCTGACTTTCCGGCTTTCCAGGGGCCAGGCGGGCATTCAGGATCTCCACGCGGAACTTTTTCCCGAAACCGTGGCGATTTCCCGGTTGACACCCCAGAGGGTGGTCCCTAAGTTGCGCCCCCCTCCGCCCGTGGGCATCTGACTGCGTCTCCCGGAGGATTTTCTACGATTTGCCATGAAAACGTTTTCCGCCAAGCCTCACGAAGTCGTGCGCGACTGGTATGTCATCGACGCCAAGGACAAGATCCTCGGTCAGGTCGCCGTTGAGGCCGCCCGCCTTCTGCGCGGCAAGCACAAGCCGATCTTCACGTCGCATGTCGACACCGGTGACTTCGTCATCGTCATCAACGCCGACCAGGTCCGTTTCTCCGGCACCAAGGAAATCGACAAGATCTACACCCGTTTCTCCGGATACGTCGGTGGCCAGAAGGTCGAGACCCCACGCATGGTCCGTGAGCGCCGTCCGGTTCTCCTCGTTGAAAACGCCGTCTGGGGCATGCTTCCGAAGAATCCCCTCGGCCGCGCCCAATACACCAAGCTGAAGGTCTACGCCGGTGCCGAGCACCCGCACGAAGCCCAGAAGCCAGCCGTTTTCGAGGTCCGCTAATTTTCACGACTCTCCCACATGTCCGCCACCACGACACAAAGCGCCACTGGTCGCCGCAAAACCGCAGTCGCCCACGTTTGGATGACTGAAGGAACCGGCCAGATCACCATCAACGGCCGTCTCTTCGAGGAATACGTTCCGACCGTCGAACTCCAGAACGCAGTCCTCGCTCCCTTCCAGGTGGCCGTGCTCGTCAACAAGTTCGATGTCAACGTCATCGTCAAGGGCGGCGGACCGCACGCCCAGGTGATCGCCATCCGCCACGCCATCTCGCGTGCGCTGACGCAGTACGATCCCGAGACGCGCAAGCTGATCAAGCCGAAAGGTTTCCTCACCCGTGACCCTCGCATGAAGGAACGCAAGAAGTACGGTCAGCCCGGCGCCCGCGCCCGCTTCCAGTTCTCCAAGCGTTGATCGACCTTCGAGTCCGTTTTTCAAAAAGCCGCATCTCCAACGAGGTGCGGCTTTTTTGTGTGGCAGGGACCAGACTTGCGCTCACGCCATGCCGATCTGGCCTGCGGCATTCTGGACCGCCGTGATGACGGCTTCCTGCATTCCGGGCGGTCCGGCGGGGGATGGTCGATATGGAATTCAGGCGCTTCGGAACCTATCGATGCGTTTGTTGAAGTCCGCCCGGCTTGGGAAACCCCTCCCCGTCTCCCACCTTTCGATCTTCAGGGCCAAGGGCCTGTTCCATACCAGCCCAGGCTGAAAGCCTGGGTTCCATCGATAGGATGAATCGAGGGCTGAAGGCCCGGCCCATCAGGTTGGGTGGTCGCACGTCGAACCGGCATCCGAATGGAACGGGCCTTCAGCCCTCGGGAATTTTCCGACTCCAAGACCTGGAGCGTTGCCCGCAGGCTGGTATGGAGCAGGCCTTTGGCCCTGAGATTTCAAGGTGGTGGAAGTGAAGTCCAAGTGCGGCCTGTTAGAGCAGCGCGGCTTGTTTCCTCTTCGGGCACATTGACCAGAAATACACGGCAATCAGCCACAAGATGAGGGGCGGCCAGAGGGGCAGTGTCAGCGTCCAACCAGAGGATTCAATTTCCATTTCTCCAGCAAACCAATGGTCGAAGTAAAAATGAGGAAGCAATATCAATCCTGGGTTCCACTTAAATTCAGGGTCGGTCAAATTCAGCCTAAAATCGCCCAAGCGGGAAATTGATCGGGACATTCTGTTTGGATGACTCAGTCGGATCGTCCCTCCTTGCATCTTCAGATGGTAATACTCCATGGCACGCGGCTTGCCCACTCCAAGCCAAATGGACTGAGAGAACAGCATCCCCTCCACCCACAACGCCAACAACACACCCGGAGCCGCCCAGCGGAACCAGAACCGCTTTGTGCGGAGGAAGCTGATTTTTGGCTGCGGTGGAGCATCTCTCATGGTGGAGCGAAGTCTGGATTCTTCCTGTGCGGTCTCGACCTGTAAGCGATGACGATTCATCCGGCAGGTCAGAGACCTTCATCATCTGCAAGGACCCTCGCTCGATCACCAAAAAAAACGCCGCCCGGCACGAGACCGGGCGGCGTTTGGATTGGTTTCAGTCAGTCGCTTCAGGCAGCGGCCTTTTCGGCCTTGGCCTCGAGGGCCTTCTTGACCTGGGCAACGATGGCCGAGAACGCAGCGGCGTCATGAACCGCGAGATCGGCGAGGATCTTGCGGTCAGCCTCGATGCCGGCGGCCTTGAGGCCTTCGACAAAGCGGCTGTAAGTCACTCCTTCGTTGCGGACGGCAGCGCTGATGCGCTGGATCCACAAACGACGGAACTGACCCTTGCGCTTCTTGCGGTCGCGGTATTCGTAGGTCATCGCTTTCCGCACGGCATCCTTCGCGTAGCGAAAAAGCTTCGAGCGGAATCCGCGGAAGCCCTTCGCACGCCGGAGGACGCGCTTGCGACGCTGGCGGCTGGCCGGTGAATTGGTGGCGCGTGGCATGGTATTGTTTCAGTTCGAACAGGCAGTTGGTTTGTCGTTTCTTCTGCAGTCTCGCCTGTTCGGGCATCCGGTGAGGGACAGGCTGCATGAAGACCACCCGATTCGCGGGTGGGGGCGTTGGTTTGCGTCGGACGTTCTTTGGATCAGGCGAAGGGAAGATTCTCCATCACGCGCTTATGGTCAGCGGCACACACCACAGTGGATTTGCCCAATGAGCGCTTCCGTTTGCGGTTTTTGCTTTGCAGCAAGTGGCGCTTACCCTGTTTGCGACGCAGGAGCTTCCCCGTACCAGTCACCTTGAACCGCTTTGCGACGGCTTTCCGTGTTTTTGCTTTTCCTCCAGTCCTTGGCATGGGGCGGGCAGACTAGGAGCCTGCCCCTGGGTGGCAAGAGGAAAGTGGGGAAGAATTGCGGATTGTGGATTGGGGACTGCGGATTGGACCCGATTTCAGCTCTTCCGTTGGAACTTGGCCCTTGGAACTTGGCACTTCAGCCCTCCACGGCCTTGGCGATCTGGAGGAGCTTTGCCTCTCCGAAATGGGGGCCGAGGATCTGGACGCCGACCGGAAGATGGCCGACTTTTCCACACGGCACGGAAATGGCGCAGTTCCCCGCCAGGTTCGCGGCGAGGGTGAAGATGTCCGAGAGGTATTCCTGAAGAGGATTCAGCGCTGGCCGATCAATAAAATCTGGGTCGTCTCCGTTCAGCTTTCCCGCATTGATTTCCTGAATCATACGCAGCATCGAAATCTTACGAGCCGGTGTGGGAGAAACTGGCGAGAGAACGGCGTCGACGGTTTCAAAAGCGGTCTCGAAATCGCGGCGGATCAGGGTGCGGACTTTTTGCGCCTTGGTATAATAAGCGTCGTGGTAGCCGGAGGACAGAACGTAGGTGCCGAGAATGATGCGGCGCTTCACCTCCGGGCCGAAGCCTTCCTCGCGGGAACGGCGGTAGAGATCGAGCAAGTCGGCGGGATTGGCGGCGCGGTGGCCATAGCGGATGCCATCGAAGCGGGAAAGGTTCGACGACGCCTCGGCCGGGGCGATGACGTAGTAAGTCGCGACGGCGTACTCGGTGTGCGGCAGGGAAATTTCCACCAGCTCGGCTCCAGCGGCGGCGAGCTTGTTGGCGGCGGCCATGACGAGCTCGCGGACGCCGGGGTCGATGCCATCTCCGAAATACTCCTTCGGCAGGCCGATTTTCAGGCCCTTCACGCCGTCGTTGAGGGTGGCGAGGTAGTCCGGCACCGGGCGATCCAGCGAGGTGGAGTCCTGCGGATCGTATCCGGCGATGGCCCCGAGCAGCAGCGCCGCGTCCTCGACGGTCTGGGTCATCGGCCCGATCTGGTCGAGCGACGAGGCGAAAGCGACGAGCCCGAAGCGGGAGACGCGACCGTAGGAAGGCTTCAGTCCGACGATCCCGCAGTGCGAGGCAGGCTGGCGGATCGAGCCACCAGTGTCGGAGCCGAGAGCGGCGAAGGCCGTGCCCGACGCGACCGAAGCCGCAGAGCCACCGGACGAGCCGCCGGGAATGCGGTCGAGGTCGTGCGGATTCCGCGTGATCTGGAGCGCGGAGTTTTCCGTGGCCGAGCCCATCGCGAACTCGTCCATGTTGAGCCGGCCGAAGGGAATGGCCCCAGCGGCGCGGAGCTTGCGGATGACGGTGGCGTCGTAGGGCGAGGTGTAGTTTTCCGAGAGGAACTTGGAGCCGCAGGTGCAGGGCTGGCCGAGGACGTTCATGTTGTCCTTGATGGCGATCGGGATGCCACCGAGCGGGTGCGAGAGATCGACGCTGGCGGCCTCGGCTTTCGCGGCGGCGAGGTCGTGGCTCAGATAGGCACCGATTTCAGGGTCGCGGCTGGCGATTTTTCCGGCGAGATCGTCGAGCAGGCCGGTGGGAGTGACGCTGCCGTTGCGGAGCTGGTCGCGAAGAGAAAGGAGTGACATGGCGGGGAAAGGTTCAGGCGTCGGCGACGACTTTCGGGACACGGATCTGGTTCTGCGCCTGATCGGGCGCGTTCTGGAGCACGGAAGCGAGCGGCAGGCTTTCGTGCGGTTCGTCGTCACGCATGCGGTCGAACACCGGCGAGGGATAGGCGGTGGGTTCGATGCCGGAAACGTCGAGCTGCGAGATCGTTTCCACGTAGCCGAGGATGGCATCAAGTTGGCCTTGGAATTCCGTGACCTCGTCGTCGTTCAACTCGAGGCGGGCGAGGTTCGCGACGTAACGGACATCGATGTGCGGCTTCGACATGGGCGGAAGAGTCCAGAGCCGGGCGGAGGCTGGCAAGACTCAACCGCCGAGAGAAGAGATTGCGTGATGGACGGGCCCCTCGCTAGGGTGTGGCCATGACAATCTTGCGCCGCGTCGTTCTTTCACTCCTGCTCCTGACGCTATCCCAGGCGTTCGCCGGCACCGCCGGTGAAGCCGCCCAGATCCGCAAGGAGCTGACCCTGGCGACGGAGGCCTGGCAGTTGAAACTCAAGGTCGCGCCTTCTCCAGAAAGCCAGCGCGAACTCTGGAAGCAGCGTCCGAACCTCACCGACTACGCCCGCCGCATGTGGGGCTGCCTCAGGCCCTCTCTCGCGGAGGACTGGACACTTGAGCCCGCTGCGTGGCTGTTGCGGATTTCTCAGGGGGTCGTGGAAACACGTCCGGATGGCACCACGGTCCCGGCCATGGCCGAGGCCGTCAAATCGATCCGCCAGGCCGTGGAAAAGCAGCACCTTCTCAGCCCGAAGCTCAATCCCATCTGCCTCGCCCTGGTCTCCAACCAGGATCCGGAATCCCTCGCCCTCTTGGAAAAAATCCAGACCCAGAACCCTGACCCGAAAGTCCAGGGTGTGGCGGCGCTGGCCCAGGT
>JANOKL010000438.1:0-7086 GCA_031419215.1 Luteolibacter sp.
CGATCTCGATCAGCGCCTGCACCGCAACCGCAGCGATGAGGAACTGGGACGCATGTCGTTCGGCATCCTTCAAGTGCTGTTCCGCCGCCTTCAGCGCGATGGCAAGCTCGACCTGCATGTCCCGCTTCCGGAGTTGCTGCAAACCTGGCAGTTCGATGGTGAAGCGCTGATCAACCGTCCACTCGATCTTGCCGAGCCCGAGCGTCCGGCGCTTGGATGAGTTTCAAGTTTTCAGTTTTCAGTTTCAGGTATTCACTAAGGCCGTGAGTGTGGAAATTCGTATTCTCAGTTCCGATGATCTGCCAGCAACAGTGGGCCTGCTTGCCTATCTGAATCCGAAGGTGCCGGAAGAAATCGTCCGCCAACGCTTCGAAACGATCCTCTCGGAGCATCCGCATTATCAAGCCTACGGGGCCTTCAGCGAACAGACACTGATCGGCGTCGCCGGAGCTTGGGTCGCCACCAAGGTCTGGTGCGGGCTTTATCTGGAGGTAGACAATCTCGTGATCGTTCCGGAGCACCGATCCTCGGGCGTCGGCACGCTGCTGTTGAACGCCCTTGAAGGCCGCGCCCGCGAACTCGGTTGCAACATCCTCGTGCTCGACAGCTACGTTTCCAACAGCCCCTCGCATCGACTCTACCACCGACTCGGCTATGAGATCCGCGGTTTCCATTTCGTGAAGGAGCTGGAAGACATCGCCCATTAGCATCATGGCCGTCGTGATCATCCACTACCACCTGTCCGCAGGTGGCGTCACACGGGTGATCGAGGAAACCTCCCGCTGCCTCGCTCGCGCTGGAATCAAACATGTCGTTCTAACAGGAAGTGCGCCGGCATGGGGTGGGCTTCCCTTTCGCGTGATCGAGGGACTCGGCTATCGCCGTAAAGTCGACAGACCGACGGCGATGGAACTGGTCGAGGGAATGCGTTCCGCCGTTGAAACATCCCTCGGCCCCGGTCCGCATGTCTGGCATTTTCACAACCACTCGTTGGGCGTGAATGTGCGGATGGCGGAAGTGGTCACGATTCTTGCACGCGAGGGTGAACGGCTCGTTCTTCAGCTTCACGATCTCGCGGAGGACGGACGACCGGGAAACTATCCACTGCTCGCCAACTGTGATCCGCCATACCCTTGCGCACCGCAGATCCGATACGCCTTTCTCAATTCACGCGATCGTGAACGCTTCACGGCGGCGGGTCTTCCGGGGACGCAGTCGATGGTGCTGCCGAATCCGATTCGGATTCCGGATCCCACCCCGACTCCAAACGCTTCACCAGCCCGCGTGCTCTATGCCGTTCGTGGCATCCGCCGGAAGAATCTTGGCGAGGTCTTCCTGCTGGCCGCGCTTTCTCCGTCCGGCACACGCTACGCCACCACCCTCGCGCCGACGCAGGAGCGCTGGCTTCCATATTTCGAAGGATGGCAATCTTTCGCGAAAAGGTCGGGCTTGCCCGTCGATCTTGCAGTCGTCGGCAGGGTCGCGACGGAGGGCGGAGATTCGTCCTTCGAGGCCTGGCAGGCGCAGGCCACGCATCTGCTCACGACCTCGGTCGCGGAAGGCTTCGGGCTCGCCTTTCTGGAAGCCGCCGCCATCGGAAAGCCATTGATTGGCCGCGATCTTCCGGCGATCTCACGCGATCATGCTACACAGGGTGTGAAGGCAGGTCGGCTTTATGAACGCCTATTGATTCCCGCCTCATGGATCGATCCGGAACTCCTCCGCCAACATCTAACAGACGCACTTCAGAAGATGTTCGAAGCCTACGGCTGTGATCTGACCCGCGGCTTTGTCGAGGAGGTTTTCAATGCCCTCTATTTCCACAGGCATCTCGATTTCGGCAATCTACCTGAAGATCTCCAACAAGTCGCCCTCCGGCGTTTGTTGGAGGGCGCGGCTGCGGATGAAGTGCTCGTTGAGATCGCAGGCGAGCGCTTTCCTGCTGCCGGATGGCTTGAGGAAGCTCTCGCGGAACGAGCGCCGACCGCCACCGCAGACCAGCTCCATCACTACTCGCCGGAGTCGCATTTGACGCGCTTGAAGGGACTTTACGACGAGCTGCTCGCCACCACGCCCCGGCCGCCCGCGTTTCTTCCGACGCATCAGGTGCTGCGACAGTATCTCCGAGCGGAGAACTTCCATTTCCTGCTGACCTGACATGCCCACCACTGCTCTAACAGGCATCCGCGCGGTGATCTTCGACGTGCATGGAACGCTGCTGTCGGGTGATGGTCCGATGCGCTTCGATCCTGCAGCAGACTTGCGGATTCATGAGCTGTTGACCGAGCTCGGGCACGAACTGAAAGGAAGCCCAACACGGCTTCTTGAACTCGCAGTGAAACAGCAACACGAAGAGTCCGACGAGGAGCTTCCGGAAGTCGATCTGCGCCAGCTCTGGGCCGTGCTGCTCGGTGTGGAAAAGGTCAGCACGGAATGGCTGACCGAACTTGAACACGCCCGTCAGCCGCTGCGCCTGATGCCCTCAGCTAGCGAGACACTCGCCACCCTTTCCCTACTCAGTCTCGGTCTGCTCTCGAACGCGCAGGCCGACACCTTGCCAGCCCTGTGTCGCGAACTCGGCGGTGATCCTTTCACTGCCGACCTCTGCGTGTTTTCCTACGAGCATGGCATTGCGAAACCCTCCATTCGGCTTTTCGAGTTCCTTGTCGACCGCCTCGCCGTGCGTGGTATCGCGCCGGATGCTGCCTTGATGGTGGGAAATGATCCGCTGCACGACATCGCCCCGGCCAAGGCCATCGGCCTGAAGACCGTCCTCCTCTCCGAAACCGCGAACCTTTCAGACCATCAGGCCGACGTGGTCATCACCGACATTTCCCAACTTCTGGAAATCCTCACCTGATCCCGGAAAACAAAGAGGCCCGTCATTGCTGACGGGCCTACTTAACACGAACGGACTGGCGGAGCGGACGGGGCTCGAACCCGCGACCTCCAACGTGACAGGCTGGCGCTCTAACCAACTGAGCTACCGCTCCAGAGCCGCCCGTTCGGGGTGCGCGGACGCTATTGACCGACTTCCGGACGCGCAACCCGAAAATTGCATTTTCTCGAAAATTTTCCGCTCATCAGGAAAGCGCCTCCACGGCAGCTTCCAGTGACGCCAGATCCTCGATGGAATGGACGATGGCGTCCTTGTCGATCTTTGCCAGCAGGCCCGCCAGCACCTTGCCAGGGCCGAGTTCGAGGAAGGTCGTGTGCCCCATTTCCCGCAGCAGGCGGATCGATTCCACCCAGCGCACCGATCCGGTCACCTGCTCGGTCAGCGTCGTGCGGATCTCAGCCGGATCAGACACCGCCGAGGCCGGAAAATTTCCCACTACCGGGATGGAGGGCGAGAGGATCGTCGTGGCCGCGAGTTCCGCCGCGAGCTTGTCCTTGGCCGATTGCATGAGGCGCGAATGGTAGGCTCCCGCGACGTTCAACTTGATCGCCCGGCGGATGCCGAATTCCTTCGCTTTCTGGACCACCGCGTCGATGCCGTCGATCGATCCGGAAAGGACGATCTGCCCCGGTGCGTTGAGGTTCGCCACATCAACGTCGCAGGCCGTGGCAAGCGCCCGCACTTGCTCCTCCTCGCCGCCGATCAGCGCGGCCATCGCGCCTTGGGTCGCCTCGCAGGACTCCTGCATGAACTCGCCGCGACGCGCGACCAGGCGAAGTCCATCCTCGAACGAGAACGTTCCGGCCGCCGCGTGGGCGGTGAATTCTCCAAGCGAGAGCCCGGCTGCTGCGACCGGCTCCAAGCCCGGGATCCGCTCTTTCAAAAGCGCCAGCGCGATCAGACCGTGAAGGTAAAGCGCGGGCTGGCAGACCGAGGTTTTCGTGAGTTCCTCATCCGGTCCCTCGAACATCACCTCCGACAAGGAAAACCCGAGCGCCGCATCCGCTGCCGCGACCATGTTCCGCGCCGTGGCGGAGTTCTCGAACCAATCCTTGGCCATGCCCACCTTCTGGGCGCCCTGTCCGGAAAAAAGCAGCACATACTTGCTCATGTCCGCGAGGTCTAACCCCGCACCAAGTCGTCGAGCAAGCCCTTAGCTTCAGCGACACGCGCTTCCAGCAACTCGCCACCGCGGCGCATCGACTCGTCCACCGACAGACCGTATCCAGAAAGGTCGAACATCCCGTCGAAAGCCTCCGCCGCCACCGGCAACGCCCGCCCGGCAAAGGCCACCACCGGTTTGCCGAGCGATCGCGCCAAACGCGCCACACCCGCCGGGCCTTTTCCGCCCAGCGTCTGCTCGTCGAGCGAGCCCTCGCCCGTGATCACCAGATCGGCCTTGGAAAATTTCTCCGCCAAACCAAGCGCGTCCGCCACCAGGTCGAAGCCGGAGACCAGTCGCGCGCCGGCGAAACGCAGCAGGCCGAAGCCGAGTCCACCCGCCGCACCTGCGCCCGGCGTGAGGGATTGCATCTCTCCGCCGCTGACTTTGACCAAGCGCGCCAGAGCCCCATCGAGAAATTCCACGTCCTCCGGAGAGGCTCCCTTTTGAGGACCAAACACCGCCGAGGCCCCGCGCTCGCCGAGCAAGGGATGATCCACGTCACAGGCCACCAGGATTTCCGGCAGGTCCATGCGGGCGGATTCATCCATCGACGCCAGCTCTGAAATCGCTTCCGGCCATGGCTCCAGAGTCGCTCCCGTTTGATCGAGAAACCTGACGCCCAGCGCCAAAGCCATGCCCACGCCGCCGTCGTTCGTCGCACTGCCACCGAGGCCGATCAGCAGACGTTTCGCTACGGAAATCTCGATCGCGTGACGGATCAAATCGCCGGTGCCCGCCGTCGAGGTCCGGCGCGGATTCCGCTCCTCGGGGAACAGACGCCACATCCCGCTCGCCGCTGCCATTTCGATGACTGCCGTGAGTCCGTCCGCACCGTTGATCAGTCCGTAATCAGCCTCGATCGGGCGACCGAGGGGATCGCGCGCCGAGGCTGTGACCTTCGTGCCGCCAGCCGCCACCACCATCGCTTCCACGAAACCTTCGCCGCCATCAGCGATCGGACAGTGCTCAACCGTCACTCCGGCACCCAAACCACGCTCAATCGCCTGACAAGCCTCCAGCGCGCTCAGCGAACCCTTGAACTTGTCACAAGCAATGACGACGTGCATGGAGCGGACTTTGGAGAGTCCATTCCGCGCCGCAAGGCCCAAGAGGTGAATCGTGAGTGGTGAATGGTAAGTGGTGGAAGACCCCCACTTCGCTGAAAACTGAAAACTTGAAACTGAAAACTTGTCTTCACCCCCTCACCACCACCACCGGCTGACTGCCGCGCTCGTGACCGCTGCGCAGTACCACGTAAACGCGGAACGCCGCCTTTGCTCCTGGCTCATCCAAGGCGAACACGGTGGAAAGATGCAGCGGCTCTTCTGGGGAAATACGGACGAGTGAGGTTTCATCCTCGGACTCGTACTGATCGCCAGCCATTGCCCGGACCTCGTAGTGATCCAGTTCCGGCTCATCGCTCGATTCCCACGCGATGATCGCCGCCGTTTCCTGCCAGCGACCCGAGACCTCCACCGCCACCGGATGGGTCCCGCGACGCAGATCCAGCACAGGCAATCCTTCATGATTCGCATGCCCCGGCGGAAACAGCTCCAGCACCCGCTCGCGATAAAGTTCAAGGAACGCATGCAGTTGGTCCTGTGCGCCATCACGACCGCCACGCGCCGACGACAGCGCCTTTTCCGAAGCATTCAGAGCACTGGCGACCAGTTTGCGGGCGGAAAGATCGGTCGAGAAATCCAGGCGTGAAAACTCACCATCCAGGAATCGCTCGCCTCCCCTCTGCTCCAGCGCCGACCAGATCCGGACCGCCTCATCCGGAGTTCCCGCCTCATGGCCGGGCTCTGCGAGCTGTCGGTTGAACTGCGCCAAGCGCCTCGAGATCATCGCATCCAGTTCGGCCAGGTGCCGGCGCTCCTCCTCCCGCGCCATTCTGGAACGCGTCACCGCATCCGTCGCCTGCGCCAACCGGGCCCGCACGTCCAGCACCGCCGCGCGATCAATTCCATGCCCTAAATTCAGCGCAGCCCCATCACCCAACGATGATTCGAGGGCCGACCAGTGTTCGAGAAACTGATCAGCGACAGGCAAATAGGAGACCGGACCGGAAAGAGGCATTGGTCGAACTTAAGCCCATTTCCACCCGCGCGTCATGGAAAAGCCTGCCAAGTCCGTCATCGCGTATCGCAGCGCCTCCAGCGATCCGCGAAGGGTTTTCCTTGAAACCGCGCCTCGATCCGCGCATAGAAACCCCGCCGCAGGCACCGAGGAGAGGTGGTAGAGTGGTCGATTGCGCCGGTCTTGAAAACCGGAGAGCCGAAAGGTTCCGTGGGTTCGAATCCCACCCTCTCCGCCAACGGCCCAGTCCTGCGTATTCCGCTGGATTGGGCCGTTGGCGTTATAGGGTGGGTCAAGAACTCCTGCGAAGCACGGGTTTGACTGCCGAGCCCGCTCGTAGCGGGTCATTTCAATCAACGCGCAGCGCACTCCGCAGGGACCGAAGTACAACGCAGGTCAATCCCACCCTCTCCGCCATTCTTCGCTTTCTGAACGAAAGCTACGAATGGCAGGCCATCCTGGTAACTTGCGCTTTGCGGAGTCGGCGGACGTCATTTCCGATAAGTCACTCAACTTTGCTTGGCTTGCTTGGGCCGACGAACAGACAGTCGGTCAAACTTTCAAGTCCGCAATGCTGACAGCGGAGGTGAACACGGAAGCTTTTCATGAAATGCCCGCCGACGCACTGGCCACAGCCCGGACAAGGCAGGACGTTGAAGAATTCATGAGACCTTCTGCCCCTCCAAATGAGATAGAGGCAAACAGGGATGAAAATCAGCACTCTTCCAGTCCAATGCCCCCACGTGACCAAGGTCACACCACCGATCCCCGCCAGCCCAATTAAGGCATCCTTCAGCGGCGTATTCCAGAACCTCTCGATGTAGCGATCAAAGCAGCGGACGACTTCACCTGGTTTGAGATCCGTCATCTTCCCTTCCATTCACCATTCACCATTCACGATTCACCACTCACGCTTCTCCCCCCACCCCGCCCGGCTTCAGCC
>JANOKL010000439.1:0-2972 GCA_031419215.1 Luteolibacter sp.
AGTTCCGCCACCAGCGTGGTGACCGGCACTTATCGGACCCAGCGCTCCACGCCGGGCAACCTGGCTCCCTACCTTCCCGGATCGACGGTTCCTTGATGGTGGTCTGTGTCATCCGCGGCTCCCCGGGGTTGCTGCCCGGGAGCCGCATTCTTCGAATTTCCATGAAACGATCCAAGTGTGTGGTGATCGCCTGGCTGCTATTGGCTGCGGCGTTGTTCTTTGTGCTTTGGAAAAAGCCGCAGCCTGTCCGAGATCCGGCGTCGGCGGTTTCCGAGCAAACGTCATCGAGCCTGGCGCGTGTTTCCAAACAGGAGGCGAAACTTCCGGCTTCAGATCGTTCGCGCGATCATTCCGATCAAAGCGGTGGGCACCGTGATGTTGTGTTCCAGGAGATCCAGTCGGCAGTGATCACCTATTCGCCGGAGGGAGTGAAGCCGATCGCGCGGCACCTGACGGACTCCGATCCGGAGATCCGGGAAGCCGCCCGACAAGGCCTGGTGCAACTCGGTGAGGCCGATGCGATCCCGGTTCTGCGCCACGCGGCGAGTCAACTTGATGAGATCGAGGCAAAGGCCTGCCAGGAAGCCGCCTCGCTTCTGGAACTGCCTTCCTGGTCTCTAACAGAAGAAGCCCGCGCGCTTTCTTCCGAACTATCGCAGCCAACGCCCGATCCGTGAGCGAGGCCGTGCCAAAGTCCGCTGGCAACTGGCTGGCGGACATTCTGCTTCGCTATGAGAAGCCTCTCTTGAAGCATGTTCACGGCTTTTGTCATGACCGTGAATTGGCGCGTGATGTGGTGCAGGAAACTTTTCTCCGCCTGATCCGTAATCGCGAAAGCGGCATGCCGGAGAACCTCGCTGCCTGGCTTTTCACGGTCAGCCGCAATGTGGTGTGTGATCATCTGCGGCGGCAGAAAGTGGTGCAGTTCGGTCACGATGCGCGACTCGATGAGTCCGAGGGTTCCGAGTTATCGCCCGACGATCATCTTGAGCGTGGCGAGCGCGAACATCGTCTGGCCTCGCTGGTGGCGGAGTTGCCCGAGCGGGAGAAGGAGCTGGTGCGGCTGAAATTCCAGGTCGGACTCAGCTATCGCGAGATCGAGCAGATCACCGGCATTTCGCAGGGAAACATTGGCTATTTCCTGCATCGTGCGGTGAAGCACCTGCGGCAGCAGTGGGAGATGGAAGGAGGTCTGGAATGAAGACTCATGATCCCTTCACCGGCTTTCTGGAAGGCGCACTTTCGGTGCCTGACTTCGATCTAGGAGAAGATCTGCGTCGGAGACTTTTGGCAGCAGCAGAGGCAGATTCCCCGCCGCAGGTAATCGATCTCGTGACGGAGGAATCCTGGGATGTTTCCGGTTTCAATTGGTTGCTCGGGGAGAAGGTCAGCGATCCTGCTCTCATGGATCGGCTGGTCTCAAATGCCGCATTTGCAGACGCGGTGGCCGGACAAATCAGTTTCCTGCGCAGCCTCAGGTCCGCGCTGAGTCAAACGACGCATCTGGCTGAGTCTGTTAGACGCAATCCTTTCAACCGGGTGCGGGCGATGCTGGCTGCCTCAATGGGGCTTGCAGCCGTGATGGCCTGGTTGCTGGTGGGTCTGATGCCTGTCGGGCTTTGGAATGGGTCGTCCGGTCTGGCCGCTGATTCCACTCCAATTGGTGCGAGGCCCGGTCATGAAAAGACTGCGTCCAGTGATTCGCACATCGGTTCAGGTTCGACCCGACAAGTCACAGGGTTCGCTGAAGCCACCCATCGGAGCGGGGAGTCTGGCAAGCTGACCTCACGCGAAAATTTGGAATCCGTGAGGGAAGGCGCAGGGCTGCTCGAATTGGATGAAGCCACCCGACTCGCTGCACAAGAGCTGTTTCAGGGGCCGAACGGGGCATTCTCCATGGACCCAGTTCAGGCCGAGCTTGGTCATGAGGCGATGATGGCTTCGAGCGTTGTGCAGTCCGGTCTGGCATCTAGCTCTGGAAGCAACGGCAACTGGATGTTTGCTCCTGCGCTGATGACGATGGACAGGAGTTCATTTCCGGGGCTCAACGAGGGGGCGGTCCCGGAACCGTCCGGTTTGCTGCTGGCAGTCATTGGAAGCCTGATCCTGCTGAGCAGGCGCAAGCGACCGGATCAAACGATCTGATTCACCGGCGTGCCATTCACGAAGCCCTGGATGTCGGCGAGGATGCCGTCTAACAGACGCTGTCTTGCTTCCTGGCTGGACCAGGCGGTGTGCGGGGTGATGAGGAGATTCGGCAGATCGTTGGCGAGCAGGACGTGATCGGCAGGCGGTGGCTCGATGGAGAGCACGTCGAGTCCAGCGCCGCCGATTTTCCGCGCACGCAGAGCTTCGGCGAGGGCGGCTTCGTCGATGAGGGGGCCGCGGCCGGTGTTTAGAAGAAGCGCGGTGGGTTTCATCAAGGCGAGGGTTTCGCAGTTGATGAAGTGCTGGGTCTGCGGTGTGAGCGGGCAGTGGAGGGAGATGACGTCGCAGGTTTTGAAAAAGTCCGCGCCGCTGAGTCGTGGGATGTCGGAGTCGGGTGCGGAATGATCGCGGGCGAAGGCGACGACCTTCATGCCGAAGGCGGTGGCGATTTTCGCGACGGCTCGCCCAATGGTGCCGAGCCCAACGATGCCGAGCGTCCTGCCTGCCAGCTCGGTGATCGGATGATCGAGTCGCGAGAAGAACGGTGAGGCGGGCCAGTCTTCCGAACAGGCAGCCGCGTATCGATCAACGGCGGTGACAAGGTTCAGCAGCAGAGCGAAGGTGTGCTGGGCCACGGAGTCGGTGGAGTAGCCAGCGACGTTGCAGACTATGACGCCACGTGACTTGCAGGCCTCAAGATCGATCTGGTTCACGCCGGTGGCGGCGGAGACGACGAGTTTGACGCCGGGATTGGCGGCGAGCGAGGCGTCGGTGATCGGGACCTTGTTGGTGATGACGACGGTGGCTCCGGCGATGCGGGAGGA
>JANOKL010000440.1:0-6101 GCA_031419215.1 Luteolibacter sp.
TCAAGTTCCAAGGGCGAACATCGAACGTCGAACCGTTCTTCGGCCTTCGATTTCGGCCTTCAATTCCGCCGCGTCCTCCCCGACACTCCTCCGCATGCGCATCGTTCACGCCGCGAATCTTCAGCTCGACAAGGATGGCGCGCATCTTTGGAACCAGGACCAGAAGATCCACCACGGTCTGGTGCGGCTGGGGCACTTTGTGTATCCGTTCTCGATCAATGACCGGGCGCGGATGCTTTCGCCGCTGGGCGGGAAGTCGCTGGGGAAGAAGCCGGCGAACCGGGCGCTGATCGAGACCTGCAAGAACGTCCATCCGGACCTGCTGCTGCTGGGTCACGCGCAGTACATCAGCGCCGCCACGCTTCAGGAAATCCGCAAGGCACTGCCGGACATCCGGATCGGACTGTGGTATGTGGACCCGCTGTGGGACGAGGAGGACACGCGGCATCTGACCGAGCGGCTGGGCGTGCTGGACGCGCTGTTCTGCTCGACCGGTGGTGACCTGCTGAAAACTTTTTCCCGTCCGAACTGTCCGGCCGCATTCATTCCGACGGCGGTGGACGCGGGGATCGAGTGCCATCGCGCGTTCGACACGACCGATTTCCTCCACGACTTCCTGTTCTTCGGTCGCGACAAGGGCGAACCCGCCCGCCGCGCCTTTCTCCAGGATCTGGAAACGCGCCTGCCGGACCTGAAGAGCGGCATTTACGGTTGCCTCGACCGACCCGGAATCTTCGGCTGGGAAAAGGAGCAGATCATCCGCCAGTCGAAGATGGCGCTGAACCTTTCCCGCCGCGCGGATGTTTCACTCTACTCCTCCTCGCGCATCGGCGAGCTGATGGGCAATGGCATCCTCACGCTCACCCCGCGCGGGGCCGGGCTGGAGGAGCTGTATGCCGAGGACGAGCTGGTGTATTTCGACGGGATCGACGATCTAACCGAAAAGATCCGCTACTACGCCACACACCCGGAGGAGCGCATCTCGATCGCGAAGAAGGGCTGGGAGCGGAACCACCGCGAGTACAACGGCACCGAGGTCGCACGTTTCATCACGTCCCTGACGATGCGGACGGAGGAGTGGAAACAGGCACCGTGGGCGAGCCATGTGTTTCGCCGCTGAGGCCTGTTGAGGAATCCTGCTTCGTGCGGCTATCGGGCATTTTCTGACAGAATTAACTGAATTTTACAGAATTCACCAATCTACTGGATCTCTGGTCGAGAAGGACTTGGGGCACATTCTGTTAATTCTGGGAATTTTGTTAATTCTGTCAAAATGGCTTGAGTGGATCGACGAGTTCCCTTTTCCAAGAAGCCATTTTTGAGGGCTAATTGGCCCGCTTGTGGACGATCACCGGCATGCCTTTTTTCGGGCGGAGGGTGATGAGGGGTTCCAGCTTGGCCTCGCCCTTGCGGACCTGTTCGAAGTCGAAGCGGCGACCCATCATCACGACAAGGATGATGGCTTCGAGGCGGGCGAAGCCTTCGCCGATGCAGAAGCGTGGGCCGAGACCGAAGGGGAAGTAGGCGTACTTCGGGATGCTGTCGCGGCGCTCCGGGGAGAAGCGCTCGGGATCGAATTTCTCCGGGTCCGGGAAGTAGGCGGGGTTCCGGTGGGAAACGTACTGCATCAGTAGTAGTTCGTCGCCGGGCTGGACTTCGAGTCCGCTGGGAAGTGTCTCGGCCTGGACGACGCGTCGCGCGAGAGTCCAGGCGGGCGGGTAGAGCCGCATGGATTCGGCGAGGACCATGACGGTGTAAGGAAGGTTGGCCATGTCTTCCATGCCGGGCGCTCGGTCGCCAAGGGCCTGATCCCACTCGCGACGCATTTTTTCGAGGACTTCCGGATGTTTCCCGAGGAGATACCAGGTCCAGTTCATGTGGTTGGCCACGGTTTCGTGACCGGCGAGGATGATGGTGATGACCTCGTCGCGGACCTGCTTGTCGGGAATGGAGGAGCCGTCCTCGTACTTGGAGGCCAGGATCATGGCGAGGAGGTCGTTGGGCCGCTGGTCCTCAGGGAGGGCCTTGTGATCGGAGATGATTTTCCCGATGGCGTCGTCGATTTTCCGGAGGGATTCCTGGTAGCGCGTGTCGAGTGAGAGCCAGCGATGGAGCTGGGGCGGGGCCATCTGCCTGCGGGTGACGAGTCGGAGGGCGTTGGCGAATTCAAGGCCCAGGGATTTCCCCTCGCGGTGCATGTCCACGCTGAAGAGGGTGAGGCCGGCGATGGAAATGGTGAGGTGCATCATTTCCAGGGCGAGGTCGATGGTTTGGCCGTCCTGCCATTCGTCGATTTGGCGGGCGGTGCAGTCGACCATGACGTCGGTGAAGCCCTTGACGGAGGCCTTGTGGAACATGGGCTGCATCAGCTTGCGCTGCTTTCCATGAAGGGGCTCCTCGCTGCTGACGAGGCCCTGGCCGAGGAGGTCGGCGGCGGCGGTGAGTCCACCGGTCTTGTGGTAGTTGAGCGGGTTGGTGACGAGGATGTGTTTGATGTCGTCAGGATTCCGCAGGAAGAAGGTGGGATGGGTGAGCGGCAGGACGAAAGTGTCCCCGTACTGGTTGGTGAGGTCCAGGAGGTGCCGGATGAAATTGCGCGGCTTGAAGATGAAACGGCCGACGATTCCAGGGATGGAAGGACCCGGGGCGCGTGTGGGAAGGGGTGGACGGCTCATTCGATCAAACGGGATTCTGCGGGGATGGCTCGACGGTTTCGGAGCGTGGGTCCAGGTAGCTGTGGCCGAGGAGCCACCACTGTTCCGGATAGCGGACGATCTGATCCTTGAGGCGATCGATCAAATAAAGAAGCACGGATTCCGGCTTCGGATGGGGGGTGCCGCGACCGGCGTGGATGGCGGGGTGGAAGTGGATGCAGGAGCGGCCGTTTTCATCGTGATGGGTGTCCACCCAGACGACGGGGACCTGGTGTCGGACGGCCATCACGCCCGGGCCGGTGTCGACCGGAAACTCGGCCCGCACGCCGATGGGAACGATGATGCTGCGGTCGGTGCGGGAGGCGAAGTCGAAGGAGAGGAAGAAAATTTCGCCCTTCTTGAAGGCCGCGCGTGCCGCCTCGTAGGCCCCCATGCGGACGAAGGTGAGGGCGCAGTTGAGTTCGCGGGCGACCTGTTCGAGAAAGCGGACGATGGCGCCCGGCAGGAACTGGGTGAGCACCGAAGAAACCGGCATGCCGAGCGCGGCGACGACCGCCGGGGCGTGCCACCAGGTGCCGGCATGAGCGGAGACGAGAAGGACGCCCTTTTTCTCATCGAGTGCGGCCCGGAGATTTTCCACGCCGGAGACCTGGACGCGGGCGAGAATGCCCGAGGGGCCAGCGCCTTTCATGTGGGCGATGTCGGTCTTGAGGCGGGTCTGATACTGGAAACGCTTTTCCAGCATGCGGCCGGCAGCCTCGTCGCCGAAGACCATCGGGGCGTTGCGGAGGTTCAGCTTTTCCTCGGGAATCCGGAAAAAGCTGGCAAGCTGCCGGGCGAACCAGGGCTGGATGCTCGTCGGGACGGCACGCAGCACGGCCAGCGAGGTGATGTAGAGCCAGCCGAAAAGATTCCGGACCAACATCACACCGGCGGTCGGCGGCGGGTCGGCGGTCTTTTTCACGGTTTTGAAGGCTGCTTCAGACATCGGCAAGAGGAGTGAAAGGCGCGTGGTCCCAAGGCCACCATTGATCCGGGTGCTGGCGGAGATGAACGAGCATTTCGGCAATCGCCGCGGCCATCAAGCCCGCAGCGGCTTCGACCCCACGGGTGTCCGGCGGCGGAGTGACGGGCGTGATGAAAATGCGGTGGCGGTTCAGACCGGTTCGCACCGTGGTGACGGCGAGCACCGGCACGCGGTGGCGGAGGGCGAGGATGGCCGGGCCGAGGTTGAGCGTGAGATTGCAGCCGCCGAAGGGGATCGGGCGGAGGTTTTTCCAGACCACCGGGTAGTCGACGAAGAGGCCGAAGAGGCCGTTGCCCTTCAGCACCTCGGACATGCGCTTCGGAAGGGAATCGCCAAGTAGCACGCGCTCCACGCGACCACGGCGGAACATTCGCTGGACGAGGGCTTCGACACGTTTCATGGGTCGCATCTGTCCCGCGGCCCCGGCTTCGATGCGGTTTCCGGCGAAGGCGGTGGGATAGTTCCGGATGCCGAAGCCAGCAACGAGGGCCCCGGGAGTCCCGAGGTGATTGAGAAGGAGCACGGCCCCTTTTCCTCCAGCGAGGGCTTGTTTCACGTGCTCCTCGCCGACGAGCTCGACGCGATCAAGAATGACTTCATCCTCCAGCCAGGTGAGGTGAAAGCCCTCGAAAATGCAGCGGCCAAAGTGATCGCAGTGGCCTTTCCAAAACGCCTCCTCCGCCTCCGGGGTGGCAAATGGCCCGAGCGAGCGCTCGACCTGCTCGACGATGCGGGGTCGGAGCTTTTTGTGGAACGCATGGCCCAGCGGGACGGCGATGGCGGCGGTCCAGCTTTCCGGCAGCCAGCGGCAGAGGTGAAACAGCCCATCGACCAGCCAGCCAAGCACCGTGATGAAAGCCAGTGCGAGGAACGTTTGGGGCGAAGGAATTGCCACGAGGACCTGGAGGTGGGTTCAGGGATCAACCGCGACCCGCGATTCCAAGGCGAGGTGAATGATCGCCCGCGCGGCGCGCTCGATGGCACCACGGCCGCCAAGCACCGCCGGGATACGGGCGAGGTTGCGGCGCATTTCCTCGATGCGCTGTGGATCATCGAGCAGGGCGGAGGCCTCCGCCACCAGCGACTCGACGGTGAAGGCTTCCTGCAACAGCTCCGGTACGACGCGCTCGTTGAGCAGAATGTTCGGCATCGCCACGAAGCGGGTCTTCACCAGCAGCTTGGCCGCGAAATAGGTCAGGCGGCGGACCTTGTAAAACGCCACCATCGGCACGCAGGCGAGCGCCGTTTCCAAAGTTGCGGTTCCGGAAGCCACCAGGGCGAGCCGACAGCCGCTGGCCCCGACTCCGGTCCAGCCCTCGCGGATTTCAACGAGGTCACTCATCCCGGCATCGGCCACAAGTTTCCGGATCGAGGTCTCCAGGTGCTTCGCCGCCACGGGCAGGACGAAGCGCAGCGCGGGACGATCCTTCTGAAGGCGTTTCGCGGCCTCGATGAGGGTCGGCCCGAGCGTTTCGATCTCCTGCACACGGCTGCCGGGCAGGAGGGCCACCGGGCGGGTATCGTCCTCCGGAGTAGGCTCGGGCGTAAGGGTGACCTCGGGAATGAGGTCGAGCAAGGGGTGGCCGAACCACTCGGTGCGCGCACCGCTTTCACGGAAAATTTCCAGCTCTTTCGGGAAAGCCGGGATGATCAGGGCCGCTTCGAGCGCGATCCGGCGTGCCCGCCAACGTCCCCAAAACCAGACCTGTGGGACGAAATAATGTACGAAGGGAATGCCCTCACGGCGCAAAACGTCGACCAGTCGCTCGTTGAAGGCCTCGCCGTCCACCAGGATGACGAGATCCGGCTTTTCCGCCCTCAGCAGGCTGGCCAACTGGGTCCGCGCACGCCGCATGTCCGGGCGGAAACGCAGCGATTCCTCGAGACCGACGTAGCCCCACGCCGCACTGTCGCAGAGGATCTCCACCCCGGCCGAGCGCATGTGATCGCCGCCGTAGCCACTCAGTTTCACCCCTGGATGGAGCTTCATTAGCATGCGCGCCAGATGCGCGGCCTGATAATCCCCGCTGACCTCGCCGGCGGATAGAAACAGTTTGAAAGCTCGTGGTTCCCCGACTTGGTCCATTAGCTGAGAATCTCAAATTGGACGCGGAAATCCCAACCCTCTGAGCGAGAGGATGCGGCGGGGAGGGTTGAACAGGGGTTCACTCCCGCGACCTTATGGGACGAAACCTCGGTCGATCAAGCACTGCTCACAGATTTCCAGCCCCCGACGATTTCGCCGGTTCTTCATTGGCATTTCACGCAAGGCCGCTGGAATGCCTCCATGCCCCGCGTCCTGCTTGTTGAAGACGAACCCGCCATCGCCGACACCCTCGTGTATGCCTTGGAAACCGAACGCTTCGAGGTCACCCACACCCTGACCGGCACCGCCGCCCTCGAGGCCTTCGCCGCCCAGG
>JANOKL010000441.1:0-3544 GCA_031419215.1 Luteolibacter sp.
CTCGGCCTTGGTCAATTACGCCTATCGCACGCCACATTATTTGTTGGGCAGCACTTTGCAAAATCCAGCTCTCACCATGGCTGATGCGAAGACCGGCGCGCCGACTTTGAAGTATGCGGGAATCTCCAAGCAAAAGCGTACCTGCGGATTGCTATTTGAGAATCCCGCTGCGGGGAAACTCAGCGAGGTCCATCCGGTCATCGAACACATCGGTGGCGGTCGGTCGCAGCATTCCTACTGGAGCGTCCAGCATGAAAGCGTACTGCTTCTGCAGCGCATCGCCAAAGGCGAATTGGGCTCCTACAACACGGGTAAGCTCGGGATACGATTCGAGGGTTCCGATCTGCAGAAGGTTGAGGAAGATGGCTGGATCTTTGCCTCCCACGACAAGGCCTATGTGGGCGTGAAGTTTCTGGATGGCGGTCATCAATGGGACGACAAGAAGAAGGAGGCTTTTCCGGCGAAATTCATCGGCCAGAGCAATACAACCCGCATCCTTCTTCAGGCTGGCGATGCCACCACGCACGGATCGTTCGAGGCTTTCCGCAAAGCACTGCTTTCCAATGCTCTGATTGTGACCGCTGACAAGGTGGACTACCGCTTCAACACTGGACACCACATCGAGATGAACCGCTATGACGCGGCTTCACCCGGAACCTTCATTCTTCCCCGAATCAACGGAACGCCAGTCGATCTCCGTCCGAAAGCCACCTATCAGAGTCCCTTCCTCAACGGCTCATCCGATGGCAGCCGCATCGTGGTGACTGTCGGACCCGTGACACAGGTTCTGGACTTCTCTGCAGCGGACGAATGAGATGCTTCCCTGACCCTGCACTCCGCCAAGCCAAGCTGTCCCGAATCGATGAGTCCATTTTTAAGTAGCATCCTGCTGTTCGTTCTGTGCGCATTTTCTTGTCAAGCCGCTGGAAAAAGCCGGCTCGTAACCAATCTCGAAGCAGGCAAGAAGCAAGTGGTGGTCGCCTACGGAACCAGTCTAACGGCCAATGGGGCGTGGGTCAGCCAAATGGCAGGTGTTCTCAACGAACGGTTTCCCGGATTGGCGACTGTCATCCGCAGCGGCGGTTCAGGCCAGTGGTCTGAATGGGGCGTGGCGAATTTGGAAAAGCGGGTCCTTCAGAAGCACCCCGACACCGTATTCATCGAGTTTTCAATCAACGACAGTGTGGAGCGTTTCAAGGGCTCGGTGGAAATCGCCAAGGCCAATCTGGAGAAAATGACGGACGCCATCAGGAAGACGAATCCGCAGTGCGAAATCGTCCTGATGACGATGACTCCTGGGGACAGTTACCCTGAAGGTCATTATTCCTATCGCAAGGAGATCGAGGCCTACTACGAAATATATCGGTCGGTGGCCAAGGCGAAGAACTTCCTGTTGATTGATCACTATCCGAACTGGAAAGCTCTGCAAACGAGCGACAAAGAGCTGTATCAGAAGTACGTTCCCGATGGCATTCACCCAAGTGCCCTTGGTTGCGCCAGGGTCGTGACCCCATTGATCCTGACTGCGCTGGGGATCGAGCATCCTGCGCCAATCGAGGTCCATGATGAAGTGCCTGTCTATTACCGGTCCGCGGATGAACGAAAGTCCGCAGTTCGTAAGTGTGAAGTTGCCGTCTACGGAGGCACTCCCGCAGGTGTTACCGCAGCGATTCAGGCGGCGCGCATGGGCCGGAAAACCGTGCTGCTTTCCTTCAACCGTCACGTCGGCGGAATGACCTCAGGCGGCCTCACCGCCACCGATCTCGGGAACAAGGATTCCATCGGTGGCATTGCCAAGGAGTTCTATACGCGGCTCGGACACATCACTGATTTCAGCTCATCGGCTGCCGAGACGCTCTACCTTGCGATGCTCAGGGAGGCGGGCGTGATGGTGCTGTTTGATCAGCACCTGGAGTCAGTCGAGATGAAGGAGAACCAGATTGTCTCCATCACCATGGAGGCGGGACAGACGATCATGGCGGGCGTATTCATCGATGCGACTTATGAGGGAGATCTGATGGCGCCGGCGAAGGTTTCCTATCGCGTGGGCCGTGAGCCCAGAGGCGCCTTCAATGAAACGCTGGCCGGACAGTGGCAGCAGATTTCGTGGAAGAATGTCTATCAGTTCTGCCAGCTTCCGATCAGCCCTTACATGGTTCCCAACGACCCGGCTTCCGGATTGCTGCCGGAGATTTCAGCGGATAAAGCGGGCGGGCCTGGCGAGGGGGACTACCGCGTCCAAGCTTACAATTTCCGCATGGATCTTTCGAACAAGGATGACCGTGTTCCCTTCCCGAAACCCACCGGCTACAATCCCGCGCGATATGGCTTGCTGGCCCGTTTCCTGAATGCCGATCCCGGCATCCAATGGAGGCTCAACTACACCACCCAGGCGATGTCCGACGGCCCGGTGCAGATGAGAAACGGCGACTCCAACAACGCGGGCAGCTTTTCATCGGACCTCATTGGCGGCAGCAACCGTTGGCCGGACGGAACTTATGAGCCGCTCTCTTTTTCCGAACTTCCACCACCAAGGCGTGGCCTGCCGATGTCCTTGCGAGAACTCTATGAGCTGCGGGAGCGCATTTTTCAGGATCACGTCAGCTATCAACAGGGTTTGCTGTATTTCCTCGCCAACGATCCGCAAGTTCCGAAAGAGCTGCAGCAGCGCGCGAAGCAGTTCGGTCTTGATCCCAGTGAGTTCAAGGAATCGGGAAATTGGCCGCACCAGCTCTACGTGCGTGAAGCACGTCGGATGGTTTCGGAGTACGTCATGACCCAGGCGGACTGCGAATCGAAGCGGGCGGCAGAGGATTCGGTCGGGCTGGCGTCCTACCCGATGGATTCCCATTTTTGCCAGCGCGTGGTGGTGGAGGAGAACGGAAAGGCAACGGTGCGTAACGAAGGTGGTTTTGGTGGGGTGAATTGTCCGAAGCCATACCCGATCTCATACCGCGCCATTGTCCCAAAGCGTGGCGAGTGCGCCAACCTTCTGGTGCCCGTTTGTCTTTCCTCTTCCCATGTCGCCTATGGATCGATCCGGATGGAGCCGGTTTTCATGATTCTGGGCCAGAGCGCAGGTACGGCGGCGAGCCTCGCGATCGAGCGCAAGCTCGCGGTGCAAGAGGTTGCTTATCCGGTGTTGCTGGAGAAGCTCGAAGCCGTGAAGCAGGTGCTGCGGCCATGAAGATGGTTCGAGGTCACGAAGTGAAATGGAAATTCAAGTCAGTCTCGCAAGTTCAAGAACGCCATGATCAAACTTAAAAGCACTTGTCTCACGGCCATGCTGCTGTGGCCGCTTTCAGTTCTTTCCGCGATGGAGCTGAAGCTCGCGGGTGTCTTCACTGATCACACCGTCTTGCAGCGGGACAAGGCGGTGACGATCTGGGGATGGGCCGATCCCAATGAGCCGGTCACGGTGAAATTCGCCACCCAGAACAAGCCGGTGACAGCCGATGCGAGCGGCAAGTGGCTCGTGAAACTCGATCCGCTGCCCGCTTCCGCCGAGGGCCGGGAACTGGTTATTGAATCCGCCCGCAACGAT
>JANOKL010000442.1:0-6064 GCA_031419215.1 Luteolibacter sp.
CGGGTCGACTCCGCCTCGGGCCGCACCTCGAAGGCGATTGCCGATGTCCTGAAGACATCGAGTCCAGAGATCAAGGCGTTCGCGACTCCGCTGCTGAAGAAAACCTACGCGGCCTTGCCGGATGAGTTGAGGGAGCCCAACACCCAGGCCTTGATGTCCAATGGGGCGAAGGTGATCCGCTCGCGCATCGGGTCGATCCTGCTGGGAATGCCGGGTGGCGAGGAGTTCGTGCGACAGCTGCCCAAAACCACGCTCGCTGCCCACATCAGCGGCAAGGATTCCGACATGTATGTCTACAGTGGTTCATTCGCCCCGAACCCGGCCGTCATCGGCAACTGGGCCTGGGCGGTGTATCCCCAGCCGAACAATCCATCGGAAATCGATGCCCGCATCGCTGCCTTCCTGAAGGCCAACAACGGCAAAGGCCCTGACAAGGTCGAAAACCCCAAGGACACCCTCCAGATTCTCGATGGCGGAAAGGTCGCGAAAACAAAGTTCTTCGGCGGCTACTTCTGGTCGGGCGACAGGCTCATCGGAATCGATGACGACCAGGCCCTCAAGATGGAGGTCAGACAAGTCGGCGGCCGTGATTTCCTTATCGTCGAACGCGGAGGGTTCAACGTCGTTCCTGATACCGAAGAGGCAGCCACCGCTCCAGTCGCCAAGGACTGGCATTGCGGTTACCACGTTTATGTGAGGCAGTGATCCTCCTGGATCACCCTCGGAATCCCATCGGGAACTGGACAGGATTGGGGCTCCAGCCATGCCGGTTACCGATGACGTTCCCCTATGAAGCGCAAGAATCCCCCCAGGCGATCCATCCCCAAGTCCCTTCAGGACGATGCGGGGAATCCAGTTTCCCGGCCATCCATCCCTGATGAAAGGCCCGCCCAGGAAGAGCGGAATCCATCCGCGGCTCCCGGCGCGGTGTTCTGGATCATGCCCGGGCTCTCCGGCTTTGCCTGCTTGATCTATCAGATCCTCTGGATGCGTCAGGTCAGTGTCTTGTTGGGCAGCACCTCGCACGCGGCCGCCCTGACGCTCGCGGTGTTTTTCGGCGGCCTGACGATGGGTGGCTGGGTTTGGGGGAAACGTTGCCAGGCAGACACCAGTCCGCTCCGCACCTACGCTTGGTTGGAACTGGGAATCGCCATTGCGGGAGTCGGACTGCTCATCGCCCCGATGCTTGTGCCCAAGGTCTATCCGATGCTCGAAGGAAAAGGGGCCAGCCTCACGGCGTTCAAGGTCATCACAACCCTTCTCATGGTCTTCCCCGCCTCATTTCTGATGGGCGGGACGCTACCTCTGTTAGGGCAGGCCGTCATCCGCAGGAGAAACGCCTTTGGCTCCCTGGCGGCCCGGATGTATGCGCTGAACACGATGGGTGCTGCTTGCGGCTCATTTGCCACTGCCTTCCTGCTGATCGAGTGGATGGGGCTTCGCATGACCTGCGTGATCGCCATGGGAGCCTCGGTGGCCGCCGCTCTTCTCGCGTGGCGCTTGTCGCGAAAAGCCTGCTTCCAAAACGCAGCGGATCCACTTGAACCAGATGCGCCTCAACCAGGCAGGAAAGCCCGCGCGGCAGCGACGGAAAAGCCGAGCCTATCCCGCCCGCTCATCGTTTCCCTGGCCTTCGTTTCCGGCTTCAATCTGTTGGCTCTCGAAGTCGCCTGGACACGGATGCTGGCGCAACTGCATGAGAACTCAGTTTACAGCTTTGCCACCGTGCTGATCGTCGTGCTGGTTTGCCTTTCACTGGGAGCTTGGCTCGCCTCGCGCCTGGCCCGCAGCAAGATACCCGCCGCCCAAGTGCTTCTCTGGCTCTTCGCTCTTGGTGGTGCCGCCTTGGCCGTGACCCCCCTCATTTCGACGAGCCTGACCGAAGGCATGAAAATGCTCGCGACGGATTACACGTTTTCAGCTTACGTGCTCCGGCTGTTTGCCACCGGATTCGCGACCATCGGGCTGGCCTGCCTGCCGCTTGGGGCGGTGTTTCCCTTCCTCATGAAGGGCGAGGAAAGATTCATCACCCATGCCGGAAAAAGCATCGGCACCCTCTCCGCCATCAACACGATTGGCGCGATCCTTGGCTCACTGGCCGCAGGCTTCCTGCTGCTTGAGGGGCTGGGCATGTGGCACACCCTTCAATTGGTTTCTGCCATCTATCTCCTCGCCGCCGTGCTGATCCCCGCCAGCGGAAACTCCGTCACCTATGCCACGAGGATCGCGTCAGGCATCATGATCGTGCTGCTGTTCACCCGTCTGGATCCCTCCCAACTTCCACGGCCATCCAGCACCGACTCGACCGGCGAAAGCGGAAAGGTGCTTGAAGAATGGGAAGGCAGCGACTGCACCGTCAGCGTGGTCGAAAAGCCCGGGAACCGGCTCAGCATCAAGATCAACTCGAACTACGGCCTCGGCTCCACCGATGCCTACGGCCCGCAGATTTTCCAAGCCAGGATTCCGCTGCTCGCCTTCCCCGCCACCGAGAGCGTGTTCTTCCTCGGCATGGGCACCGGCATCACCGCCGGCGAGGCGCTCAACCGCAGCGATTTCAAGCAGGTGGGAAAAGTCGTCGCCAGCGAGCTGTCCGCCAATGTCGTCGCTGCCTCGAAAAAATACTTCACTGGCAGCAGGACCGATGGCTCCGATCTCACCAACGGCCTCTATCAGGACCCGAGAGCCCAAGTCGTGATCGGCGACGGCCGCAACCACCTGCTGGCGAACCCCGAAAAATACTCGATGATCAACGCGGATCTCTTCCTCCCCTACCGCCGGGGCACGGGAAATCTCTACAGCCGCGAGCATTTTCAGATCGTCCGTGAGCGACTCCATCCGGGTGGCGTCTTCGTCCAGTGGCTGCCGCTCTATCAGATATCCGAGCGGGAATTCGGCGTCATCGCCCATACCATGCTCACCGTGTTTCCACAGGTCAGCCTGTGGCGCGGAAACTTCCAGCCCGGCGCGGAAATCGCGGCGCTGGT
Organism: Luteolibacter sp.; assembly: GCA_031419215.1. GTDB lineage: Bacteria > Verrucomicrobiota > Verrucomicrobiia > Verrucomicrobiales > Akkermansiaceae > Luteolibacter. The sequence continues at coordinate 2,985 of JANOKL010000442.1, forward strand.
CGGCCATGCCGACCTCACCCCGCTGCCCGCCTCCACCCTCGATGCCGGACCTGATAAGCGGCAGGCGGTGGAAGGTGCCACCCACCTCAACATGCAGGAACTCCTGCTGCCCATCAACGAGCAGACCATCCTGCTTTTCTACGGCGGCAACCTGACCCGCGCGGCCGATCTGTTCGAACCCTACCCGCTTAACACCGATGACAAACCCGTCATCGAGTTCGGAACCCCGCGCTCCCTGCACCAGCCAGCGGGGGCCGACCGTCCGCAGTTTCTCGAAGCCCGTTTCGCCAAGCTGATCGATCAACTCCAGAGCCGCACACCACCGAACGAAGACCCCTTGCTGGCCAATCGAAGCCCCTCATCTCGCAAGCTGCCTCTCGCCGGATCCGCCTTCCACCGTGGCTGGATCGCCCGGGCTCGTGGCGATGATGACGCATGGGTGAAGGAGTGGGAAAACTTTCTCAACCAATGGCTGGAACCAGTGCCTGAAGTTCCAAGTTCCAAGGGCCAAGTTCCAAACGGGGAGAAGTAATTCGAAACGAAGAGAAAGCCCATCCAGCAACCCGGACTCGCCCCTTGCCTCATCTTCAAGGTCCAGCTAGTTTCCCAACATGACCACTCTCACCCAACGCATCGTCAGTGAGATCGAAGCCGCACCCGAACCCGTGCAAGCGGAGGTGCTGGATTTCGTCCTGTTTGTGAAAGCTCGGGCCGGAACCACTCCGTCGCCCGGCAGCTCCACCAGAATCCAGCGCACGCCCGGAGTCTGCGGGGGCGAGGCCTGCATCGGCATGAGCCGGGTCGCGGTCTGGATGCTGGAAGAGGCCCGCCAGGCCGGGGTGGGCGATTTGGAACTTCTCAAGGACTATCCGGGGCTCAGCGTCTTCGACCTCGAAGCTGCCTGGGAATATGTTGGAACCCACCGCGAAGAGATCGAGAAGGCCATTCGCCTCAATCAGGATGCCTGATGGCCTCGCTGTATTCCAACGAGAACTTCCCGAAACGGGTCGTCGAGGAACTCCGAAAGCTCGGACACGATGTCCTCACTTCCTACGAAGCCGGACGAGCCAACCAGAAAATCCCGGACGATGAAGTTCTAGCCTTTGCCACGCTGGAACACCGCGCCGTGCTCACCCTGAATCGCTTCGACTTCATTCGTCTCCACCTACAAACCCACGGCGTCCACTCCGGAATCATCGTCTGCACTCGTGACGTCGCGAATCCACAAGCGTTCGCCGAACGCATTCACGCCGCGCTCCTCATGGCAGGGAGTCCGACTGGTCAATTGATCCGAATCGTCCGCTCATCCACCTGAGTCCCACCGAAAGTCGGGCCAAAGGCGTTGGCATATGATCTTTTTGAAGTTGGCCCAAGCACTTGAGTTTCGGACGGCCATTTCGATCACGTCGCAGGCATCAAGCGGATCGAGTGGTAGTTTTGCAAACCCAACTGCGATCGCTCGTCTCAAATCACCTCTGCTTCCCAGATCCTTGCCAATTCGTTGACCGTCCTCGCCTCCTGCCAGCTCTCCATGCCTTCCGTCCACACCAGCGACTCGGGCAGCAGGCGGCCCCGGCGGACGCCGAGCCTGAGGTCGTTGATCGTCACCGGGCCATGTCGGGCGTCAGTACCATCGTTCCAGAACCAGACGGCAGGAAGCTCTTCAATACGGGGCCGTGTGGGGTGGAGCGGTGCCGGTCGGGCGGCGGACTTTGCCATTGGCAGAGCGGGCGGCATGAGCCGTGTGGACTTGGCTTCCAGAGGCGGGGCCAGACTCCGGCTGTCCATGCCCAACGCCCTGTCATGTTGATCGAGGCGGGAAAGGGTGTGATCGGAAAACCGTTCGACCTTGTGGCGCGTCCTCTGTCCTTGGTCCCGCAGCCGACGGTTTATCTCAAGTTGCGCATTCAGGACCGCGCGCTCGGTGTTCAGGTTGCTCAGGGCAATGATGATGATCAGGCCAATGAACGAGAAAAAGAAGCCACAGCAAAACCATCCAAAGGTATTCCGCCCCTTGGAGTTCGCGATCAAGGCACAGATGCCCCCCATCAGGCACATGAAGAAAAGTGGTCCGATCCCATCCATGACGGCCTAGGAATTAAATCATCCGCCGGCGGATGCCAAATCATTCCATTCCGGCAAACTGCGAACGGAGAATGTTTTAGATCGACCCCTTTCAGTTGAAAAAATCTAACAAAGCGCTCGGAGTAGAATTCCTCCCGCCTTTTTTCGTGTTCTGGCGTGACCGGACGATCTCCCATCCTGCAAATTCTTATTCATGAGTGAGAATCCATATGCCTCTCCCGCCAGTGATCCGCTGCTTGAGTTGCCGTTTGACGGAGCGATTGTACCTGCGGAGCGCGGCGAGCGCTTTGTTGCGTCGTTCATTGATGGACTGGTCGCAGTCGCCTTCGGCTTCCCGATTACCTGGTTGTTCGCCAAGCTGCATCAACGGTTTGTCGACGGGGTCACTCCCTCGGAGACCTCATGGTATGAGCAGCCTGATTATGGCTACGGATGGTCCACTGCGGAAGCGCTGGTCGCCTTTGTCTGCTTCATCGCCGTCCATTGGATCTTTCTCAGCCGAACCGGGCAGACGATTGGGAAAAAGGTCATGAACATCAGGATCGCCACCATGGATGGGAAAAGGCCCCCAATGTCCGATCTCTTGCTCAAACGCTACGGATTCGGGAATATCCTTCCGTTGGTCCCGGTGGTCGGCCCTTACCTCTCAGTCATCGACGTCCTGATGATTTTTGGAAAACAACGCCGCTGTCTGCACGACTTCGTCGCCGCCACGCAAGTGGTGAAGTTCAGGGGCGGTGATGTCATCCCGTCGTAGCTGAAGCATTCCCAGCCTTCGTAGCTTCAGTGAAGTGGGCCGAGTATTCCTGCACCCGAATGCTTGATTTTCGCGACTGAGCCTCACCATGGCGGACAACAGTCCACCAGCGAGGGTGAATACAAGAGGGTTGCTGCGACTGGCTTAAATCTTGCCAGCCAACCGTTTCCCGGACAGTTTAATAGGAGATTATTCCATGAAGAAACCTCTCTTCGGACTCACCCTTGCCGTCTGGCTG